>JADJWH010000001.1:1200000-1521596 GCA_016716465.1 Gammaproteobacteria bacterium | reverse complement strand
CTGCTGCTGCAGGGATTGCACGCGTTCGTACGTCTGGCGCCGCGCCTCATCGACGGTCGCACGCGCCTCTTCGAGCTGCGCGTGCTCCTCGTCGCTGGTCATCTCCACCAGCAGCTTGCCCGCGGGGACGCGGTCGCCGTCGTCGAAGTGGATTGCGCCTACGGTCTCGGTGATGGAAGAAGACAACTGCACTGATTCGTTGGCCTTGAGCGCGCCGAGGGCCCGATAGATCGTCGAGCCGCTGGATCCGGGCCTCGAGACGATCACTGCGGTGGCTGCCGCTGTGGGGCCGGGCCGCGAGGAGCAGCGCGGCGGTAAGGGCAAGGGCGGTGGCGAAAACGACGGTGCCGGGCGCGGCGGGCACGACTATCTCCTTGTGCGGAGTGGTGAAATAACTGCGAATGACAATCTACCGTAACAAAAAATCGGTATGGCTGTCGATGCCCTCGGCGCTATCGGCTTGAGTATTCGTGTGCACGTTCACACATTACATGGTGTCGCAACCGCACTCCGCGCGGGACCGGCGACCATCGGCGGTGCCGCGCCATAGCAGGCCCGCACCGGCGGATACCACTGTCGGCGCGGCGCCGTTTGCGGTAACGTATGGGCGTCTACGCGCGGGGCGTCGTCGCAGGTCATCCACGGAGAAAGGAAGACGTATGGACTACGGGATCCAGGACTGGCACTGGCTGGTCTTCGGCATGCTGCTGATGATCGCGGAGATCTTCGTCGCGACGTTTTTCATCTTCTGGTTCGGGCTGGGCGCGCTGATGGTGGCCGCCGTGCTGTGGTTCCACCCGGCACTGGGATTCGGCACGCAATTGCTGCTGTGGGCGGTGTTCTCCTCGGTGTTTGCCATCCTCTGGTTCCGCTATTTCAAGCCATTGATGACCGACCACACCAAGGCCGGCATCGCGCGCGAGGCGATCGTCGGCGAGACCGGCCAGGTCATTCGCATCCCGGCCGGAAAGACGCGCGGCGTGGTGCGCTCCGCGACCCCGTTGCTGGGTTCGGAGGAGTGGCTGTTTCTGAGCGAGCAGGCGGTGGAGACCGGCGACCGCGTCGTTGTAAAGGATATCTCGGGGAACACCCTCATCGTCGAAAAACGATGAAGGCCGGGGCTTCGAACCATCGACAAGGAGTGGACTGCCATGGTAGTCGTAGCGGTGTTCGTCGTGCTGGTGATCATCACCATCGGGCTGGGTGCGCATTGTCCCGCAGGGCTTCACATGTGGCAGCGTCTCGGCAAGTATCACTCCACCTTGGGCCCCGGTCTCAACATCATCGTCCCTTACATCGACAGCGTGGCCTACAAGGTCACGACCAAGGACATCGTGCTCGACATCCCCTCGCAGGAGGTGATCACCCGGGACAACGCCGTGATCATCGCCAACGCCGTCGCCTATATCAATATCATCGCGCCGGAGAAGGCGGTCTACGGCGTGGAAGACTATGCGCTCGCCATCCGCACCCTGGTGCAGACCTGCTGCGCGCGATCGTCGGCGAGATGGATCTCGACGACGCGCTGTCCTCGCGCGACCAGATCAAGGCGCGGCTGAAGACCGCGATCTCGGATGACATCGCCGATTGGGGCATCACGCTGAAGACGGTGGAGATCCAGGACATCAATCCCTCGCAGACCATGCAGAAGGCGATGGAGGAGCAGGCGGCCGCCGAGCGTCAGCGCCGCGCCACCGTGACGCGCGCCGAAGGTGAGAAGACCGCCGCCATCCTGGAGGCCGAGGGCCGCCTCGAGGCCTCGCGGCGTGATGCCCAGGCCCAGGTCCTGCTGGCCGAAGCCAGCCAGATGGCAATCGACAAGGTGAGCCAGGCGATCCGCGACCAGGAGTTGCCGGCCGTCTACCTGCTGGGCGAGAAATACGTCGAGGCCGTGCGGCAGCTGTCCGGCTCGCAGAACTCCAAGATCGTCGTCCTGCCCGCGGACCTTCCGGCCGCCGTGCGGGGCATCATGAGCGCCCTGGGAAAATAGCGGGTAGGGCCTGAAAAAAATGGGGCGCCCTGAGGCGCCCCGAAGATCAGATCAGGGGAATACCGGATTACATGAACTTGCCGCTGAAGTTCTTGACGATGCCGAAGCTAAGGGAAGAAGTATCACGCCCAGGCACAGGCGCAGACGGCGTGCCAGTGGTGGGCAAGCCGACACCGTCTAACCGGTACGTAGCGCCGTCGTCGTTGCTGACGCTGGCGAACAGCGCGTAGAGTTCGGTGTCCTTCGACAGCTTCTGCGAGACACCCAGCGCCAGGTAGGTGGCGCCGGTCTCCTCGGCGACATCCAACTCGTCGGCCTGGCCGAGGGCGAGCTTCAGTGTCGTCTTGTCGCTCATCTTATGCATCACGCCGAAGTAGAAGGCATCACGGCTTACATCAGTGGTGCCCGATTCGGCGGATTCGAAGATGAAGCTGAGCTTGGTGCCCTGGCCGAGGTCCCAGCCGGCGCCGAACTTGACCGCCTGCGCATCGTCGGTCGGCTCACCGGTGGCGGCCTCGATGCCGTAGGTTTCCATCGCGAGGCTCAGCGACAGCGGGCCCTGGTTGTACATGCCGGCCAGGCTGAAACCGGTGTTGTCCGGTTCTTCGGCGTCCGGCAGGTCGTCATCGGCGGCCGCGATGCCCAGGATGTAGGCGCCCTGGAACTGGAAGCCGCTCATATCAGGCGAGATGTAGAGGATGGTGTTCGGCGTACGCTCATCGAAATCGACCGACCCGTTGATGGAGCCGATGATCGCGTTGTAGTCGCCGCGGGTATCGCTGAACATGTCATAAGTGGAGCTCTTGTACGGAGTGTCGTGCAGACCGCCGCGCACTTCACCGAAGCCGCCTTTCAGCCCGATGTAGGTGTTGCGTCCGCCGCCCCAGCCGCCGGAATCCATGTCGATCACGGTCTCGGCCTGATACGTTACGGTCAGGTCGTCGTTGATCTGCTCGTCACCTTTGAACCCGATGCGCGAGGCGTTGTTGCTGAACGCCAGTGTGCTGTCTTCCTGGTTGGCACCTTCGTCATCATTGCTGGAAAAATCGATCGAACCGTGCGCCTTGCCGTAGACCTCCAGGGCAGAAGCGGTCGATATCGACAGGGGCAGGGCCAACACACCTGCCACGGCGATCGCGATACTCTTTCGTTTCATCTCAGTCTCCCTTCGTTGCTTTCAGGCAATTGCCTTTGATTTTTGGGTCAGTTGTTAAAGTCATTGCGCGTATTACATCCACAATCCGGTTCATGTCGCAAGTCCAGCGTTACATTTTTGCGACATGCGTATTGGCGTGATTAGCGTGGCGTCTCAGTCACTAAGAAGGTTCGAGCTCACCGCGCTACATTATCAACACAGGGCGGATTATGTTGCTCGAATGTTTCAGCTTTATGACAGCGCAGTGGGTACCATTGCAGCCGCGCGGAGTGTTCATTTGAAATGATCAGGACCGGGTGTTCCGCATCGGTACAATGTGTTCCTGGCAGGGCGGTATTTGCTAAGCTGCGAGTAAGGCGAATGATTATATATGGTGAAGCCATGTTATACTGTCGCGAATTGTGTGGGTTTTGTGGCGCGATTGATGCGTCCGGTCAGTCATGAATCTGTAACAATCCTTCACTATGCTGGACAAATCCTCAAAAACGCCCGGTTCGGGTGACATGGACCTGAAGCAGCCCGATCTCTACATCAACCGCGAACTCAGTCACCTCGAATTCAATTGGCGCGTACTGCTGCAGTCAGAGGACGAGAGTGTCCCGCTGCTGGAGCGACTGCGGTTTCTCTGCATCGCCTCGACCATCCTCGACGAATTCTTCGAGATCCGCGTGGCGGGCTTCAAGCAGAAAGTCGATGTCGGCTCGTCCCAGAGCGGGCCGGACAATTTTTCGCCGGCGGATGTCCTGAAGACGATCCACGCGCGCGCGAAGATGCTGGTGAAGCGCCAGTACCAGATCCTGAACGAAGTCGTGCTGCCCAAACTGGCGGAGCACAATATCCGCGCCATTCGCCGTTCCGACTGGACCGAAAAGCAGGAGGCCTGGCTGCGCAAGTTCTTCCACGACGAGCTGTTGCCCATCCTGAGTCCGCTCGGGCTCGACCCCGCGCACCCGTTCCCGCGCATGCTGAACAAGAGCCTGAACTTCATCGTCTCGCTCACCGGGAAAGACGCCTTCGGGCGCAACAGCGGACTTGCCGTGGTACAAGTCCCGCGCTCGTTGCCCCGTATCATCCGTCTTCCCGAGGAAGAAACCGGCGGCGGGCCGCATGACTTCGTGTTTCTGTCCTCCATCATCCACGCCTACGCCGATGACCTGTTCCACGGCATGAGCGTCACCGGCTGTTACCAGTTCCGCGTCACCCGCAACAGTGACCTGTTCGTGGACGAGGAAGAGGTCGATGACCTGCTGCGCGCGGTGGAAGGGGAGCTGTTCTCGCGCCACTACGGCGATACGGTGCGGCTCGAGATCGCCGACAACTGCCCGGACGACCTGGTCGAGTTCCTGCTCGAGCAGTTCGGGCTGACGCGCGACGACCTCTACCAGGCGGACGGTCCGGTCAATCTCCACCGCCTGATCGATATCGTCGACACGGTGGACCGGCCGGAGCTGAAGTTCCCATCGTTCACTCCCAGCCGCCCCGCCCAGCTCATCGCCGGCGTCGACATGTTCGAGGCCATCCGCAAGGGCGACATCCTGCTGCATCATCCCTTCGAGTCGTTCGCCCCGGTAATCGAGTTCGTGCGCCAGGCCGCGTCCGATCCGCATGTACTCAGCATCAAGCAGACCCTGTACCGCACGGGCGCGGACTCGGCGATTGTCGACTCGCTGGTCACCGCCGCGCGCGGCGGCAAGGAAGTGACGGTCGTCATCGAACTGCGGGCGCGCTTCGACGAAGAGGCCAACGTCAAGCTCGCCAACCGGCTGCAGGAGGCGGGCGCCCATGTCGTGTACGGCATCGTGGGCTACAAGACACACGCCAAGATGCTGCTGGTGGTGCGGCGCGAGGGCCGGCAGCTGAACCACTACGTGCATCTGAGTACCGGAAACTACCATTCGCGCACCGCCCGCCTGTATACCGATTACGGTCTGTTCACCTGCGACAAGGCGATCGGCGAGGATGTGCACAGCGTGTTCCAGCAGCTCACCAGCCTGGGCAAGGTGGTCAGGCTCAACCGCCTGCTGCAGTCGCCGTTCACCCTGCACAAGGGGCTGTTGCAGAAGATCCAGCGCGAGGCGGACAACGCCACCGCGGGCAAGCCCGCGCGCATCATTATCAAGGTCAACGCCCTGATCGAGCCCCAGCTCATTCAGGCGCTGTATGCCGCCTCCCGGGCCGGTGTCGATATCGACCTGGTCGTGCGCGGTATCTGCAGCCTGCGTCCGGGGCTGACCGGGATCTCCGATCGGATCCGCGTGCGCTCCGTCATCGGGCGCTTTCTCGAGCATACGCGCCTGTACTATTTCGAGAACGACGGCGCCTTTGAGATCTACTGCTCCAGTGCGGACTGGATGGAGCGCAATATGTTCCGCCGTGTCGAGATCGCCTATCCGATCCTCGACACCCATTTGCGCAAGCGGATGTACAAGGACCTGCAGCACTATCTGAAGGACAACCTGCAGTCCTGGATTCTCAACACCGACGGCAGTTACGAGCGCATGGGCGTGAAGGGCCGCGCGCATCCGTTCTCGGCGCAGCAGACGCTGCTGGAGTCGCTTGCAGAGCGGGCGTGAACACCTCTGGTGACAGGAAGGTTCGTCGTTTCGTTCGGATGACTGTAGTGCGGTATTGTTAACTCGATAATCATTCCATCTTTCGACTCCCCTGGCTATAACGGGACTCCCGGTTTTACGCTCATCTCCCGGTGGTCTCGCGCCTGGCATGGGTATATGATCCCTTACTGATGGGTCGCATCAGGAGGTGATCCGATGTTTATCGCAATGAACCGGTTCCGGATCGTGCGCGGGCGGGAGGACGAATTCGTCTCCGTATGGAAGAACCGCGAGAGCCACCTCGAAGGCGTGCCGGGATTCCGGGAGTTTCATCTGCTGCAGGGACCGACGGACGCCCAGGCGACGTTGTTCGCGTCGCATTCACTGTGGGATTCCCGCGCCGCCTTCGAGGAATGGACGCGCTCGGAGGCGTTCCGGCGCGCGCATGCGAATGCCGGTACAGCGCGCGACCTTTATCTGGGGCCGCCGCAGTTCGAAGGCTTTGACGCGGTGATCTGAGGCGGTCGGTTTCGACCGGGATGCGCGCGTTCATGTCCGTCTCCCTCACGCGTACAGCGGGTCTGCTCATGATGCTGGGCCTGACGGCCCCGGTATTCGCCGCCACGTATGTCGCCCCGTCCGGTTACTTCCAGATCATCGGCTACAAGCTCCAGCGCGGCGGTCCTGATCAACTCTCGGTGGCGGGCTGGGTGCAGGCCCTGGCGGACTGTCGCGGCGCGGAAGTCCTGTTCGATGTGCTCGACCGTGCAGGTACGCCGGTCGGCACGATCCGCGTCAGGCACGGTGCCTTTTCCCGTCATGATCGCTGGGATCTCGGGTCCGGAGAGTTCGCGCCGAAGGGTCTCGTCGCCGCGGAGGCGATCGCCGCCGCGGATCATGTCGAGGTGCGCGCGGCGGAGTGCACGTCAAGGTAATCCGGTGAGGCGTGAGGCGTGAGGCGAAACAGGCTCGTCTGCCTCGGATGAATCGTCAAACGCCTTGTTCGCTGATGTTGCCGTATTTTATCTCTCGCCCCTGACGCCTGAGGCCTCACGCCTCACATGAACATCCTCTGCACATCCGCGAACTGGGCCTGGGCGGCCCGCACGGCCGGCTCGATGATGTCCTTGTCGAGCCCGGCAGTCTCCCAGGCCGCCGGGTCGGTGAGCACGGCGTCCTCTTCCTGCAGGCTGTCGACTTCGGCCAGCTGGGCCAGGCTGTTGGCGATGTGCACGAGCGCCACTTCGAGGGGAAACTGCTTCGCCTGGGCGGGATCATGATGGCATTCCGTGCATTCCACCAGCAGCGACGGAAAATTCCAGCGTCGCAGCAGCGCGGCGCCTACCTGGGTATGGTCGAAGCCCAGGATCTGCTGTTCGGCGTGATGGAGGGCGAACTCATCGTCCCCTTCGATGGAAAGCAGCAGCGCCTGTCTCGACTCCTGCGGCAGCTTGCGGAAGATCACCAGTTGGCCGATGTCGTGCAACATGCCGGTGATGAACAGGGTCTCCGTGTTCCTGAGACGACGCTGTTCAGCCAGAAAACGCGCCACGATGCCGCAGTACAGGCTGTGGCGCCAGAAGTCCTCCATGCCGACCAGTTCGTTCGGAATGCCCTCGAAGGCATGGACGGCGGAGCTGGCGAGCACGATGTCGCGGATCTGACGGGTGCCGAGCACCGTCACCGCGCGCGAGACCGTATCGATCTGGCTGGAATGACTGAAGGCGGCGCTGTTGGCGATCTGCAGCAGTTGCGCCGTGAGCGCCGGGTCCTGGCTGATCACACTGCCGAGCTGGGCGGCCGTGGTCGAGGGATCGTTGACCAGGGCGTTGATACGCATGCCGACGGCCGGAAAGGTCACCAGCCCGGTGATGTCTTCGATCAGAACCGCGACAGATTCGCCCATGACCTTCCCATCCCGGCATACGGGTTCGGAAACACGGGTTCCAATCTAACCATTGCCGGTAGGGGCGTCAACACACGCCGGTTCGTCCATTCCGGTCGAGTCCGCGGCGCCGCCCGGGGGGCGGGAGGGCGCGGCGCCCACCCGCAAGACCGCGGGCGGGGCGAGCGCGCCGGGGGGCGGGGCCCGTCCGGACGATGAGGAATCCTTCGCGTCGTGGTCCGCGCCTCCGCCGGAGTCGGACAGGGCTGGCCCCGGCGGTGCGCGCCGGCGCGCGGCGCCGCCCCCCCCCGCCCCCCCCCCCCCCCCCCCCCCCCCCCCCCCCCCCCCCCCCCCCCCCCCCCCGCCAGCTGCAATGTTGCAGTTTCATGACAAAGGCGGCACAATTCCAGGCCCAGTGCCCGTTCCGCCGTGATGCCCATGTCCCTGCCCTCGCCACACCGCTGGCGCAAGCCCCTGCTGCATATCGTCCTGATGCTCGCGGCGTTGGTACTCTATGCGAAGCTGGTGGAGGTATACGGGGGGTTCAGCGCCAAGCTGTTGTATCTCCAGTGGCCGGAGATGGTCTGTGTCCTCTACCTGTACGGTCTGTTGTATCTCGCGCTCAGGCCGTCGAGCTGGCGCCCGGTGCTGGCGGCCGTGCCGATCTTCGCGATCTATCTCGTGCATGATGTGTTCTATCTGGTATATGGCAAGGTTTTCCGCCTGATCAACATCTCCGAACTCCCCGAGCTGCTGCAGATCCTGCCGCTGCCGTATGCGATCCTGCTGGTTGCCGGCTTCGCCACGCCGTTCCTGATCCTGTTCGCGCGGATCGATTACGGCAGGCCGTGGCGCCTGGCCGTGGGTCTGTTGCCGCTGGTTATCGTCGCGCTGGGGATCCGGGCCGCGCCGGACGCCTTCGCCACCGGCTTCCAGTCATTCGCCCACGAGATCGTCACCTACTCGGACGGCAAGAGCGTGGAACAGAACGGCCGCATGGCCATGCTGCTATACCGCGAGGCGCAGCGCGCCGGCACGCTGGAGCGGATCGCGCCGTTTCGCGACCGCGCCGCCTTCGATGCGCGCTATCGCGAACAGCTCGCGCGCATCGGTCCCGAACTGCGTCGGCGCGACGTCCATCTCATCGTGCTGGAGAGTTTTCTCGATCCGCGCCTGTTCACCGGCGTGGAGTTCTCGCGCAGTCCGGCGCATCCGGATTTCGAGCGATTGTTCGGCGCTACGCTGGGCCTGTCGCTTTCCCCGGTCTTCGGCGGCGGGACGGCGCAGGCGGAATTCGAGGTGCTCTGTGGCGTTCCGGCCTTCGAAAAGCTGTCCAGCGTCGAATTCAACGCCTTCACCGGCGCCGCGGCGCATTGCCTGCCCGGTCTCCTGTCCGGACTCGGTTACCACAGCATCGCGAGCAATGCCTACAAGCCGAATTTCTTCAACGCGCAACCGGCCTACCAGGGCATCGGCTTCACCGAGCAATACTATCCCGCCGAGTTTTATTCCGCCGGCCCCACCTACCTGCACGCGGGCGATCCCGGGATCGAGGATTATCAGTTCGACGGCGATCTGTTCGCGCAGAACCTGGCTTTCGTCGAGGACTATCTGCGCCGTGGCGATCGGGCGCCGCTGTTCAATTACGTGCTGACCATCTACGGCCACACGCCGCATAATCTCGATCCGGTGAAGCGCCCGCCGGTGGTCGAGCTCCGGTCCGGGTTTCACGATGAGCATCTCGAGCGCGTCGTCAACCAGTTCTACTATCGCACTCAGGCGATAGCCGCCTATGTGCGGGCGCTGATCGCGCTGGATCCCGACAGCCTGATCATCCTGGTCTCGGATCACGTGCCCCCGCTGCAGTTCGGGCCCAATACCTATAATGCGCTCGGCTATCTGGGAAATCGCGCGAACAGCTATTACCTCAACCGCATCGCGATCCTCGATCATGGACGACCTGTCCGTCCGCCCGCGCTGCGCCACTACGATCTGCCGGACCTGGTGCTCGACCGGCTGACCGGCGGTGCCTCCTGCGGGAAGGGCGGATGCGCGTATCGCTCCGCCGAGCGGGCGCCGCGCGAGGCCTACCTCGACCGGTATCTGGTCCTGATGGCGCACGCCTCCGAGTGAGGCGTGCGATCACGGGCCGAGCATGGCCCGGAAGCGCCGCTCCAGCAGCTCCAGGGTTTCCATCGCCGCGGACTGGCGTTCTTCCGGCAGGCCCCTGAGCGCCTGGCGCAGAAACGCCTTTCGTGCCGGCTGCGCGGCCCGAAGCGCGGCCCGGCCGGACGGTGTCAGCGAGACGGTGGTCGAGCGCCGGTCTTGCGGGTTGTTCCGCCGCGCGATGAGTCCTTCCTGCTCCAGCGTCTTCATCTGTCGCGTCAACGCGCCCGGATTGATCAGCAGCTGGGCGGTGAGTTGCTTCTGTGTCGCGGACTTCCGCTCGTGCAGGGCTTGCAGGATACGCCAGCGCGGCAGGGCCTGCCCCACCTGTGTCTCGAACGCGGCGTACATCGCGCGGCCGGTGCGGCCGATCTGCTGCAGCAAGCGGTGTCCGCGCCTATTCACCGGAAACCGTCCTGCCGCCATCGGCGGCGCGCCGCAGCAGTATGCGCGGGGCGCGATACACCACGGGGAGCGCGAGGGCGACCAGCGCGGCGATGAGCCACTGACTGCTGTGGATGGCGGCGATCAGCGCGTCGCGCGCACCGGCCAGCAGCGCCACGGCGTCGTCATGGCCGGCTCGCGCCAGCGCGGCGCTGAAGTCGTGCGCCAGTCCCGGATCGAGCAGGATCTGCGGATCGCCGAGGCTGGGCGCCCACTGAAGGCCGTCGCCCGCCAGCAGCATCGTGTCGATCTCCGCGACATAGCGATGGGACACCAGCGTGCCGATCAGGGCCATGCCCAGCATGCCGCCGATCATCCGGGTCGATTGCAGCATGGCGGTCGCCACGCCGAGCCGGGCGCGCGGCGCGGTCGACTGCGTGAACAGGGTCAGGTTGGGCAGCAGGATGCCGAGGCCGATGCCCGCGGACATCATCGCGGCCGCAATCAGCGCGTCCGGGGCGTCGTGGCCCATCTGGGTCAGCGCGAGCGCGGCGAGCCAGAAGAAGCCGAGGCCGGCGTAAAGCATCTGTTTCGGGTCCGCCAGATGCGCGACGATGCGGCCGTTGGCGATGCTGCCGACGGTGATGAAGACCGCGAGCGGCGTGATCAGCAGGCCGGCATGGTTGGGCGACATGCCGAATCCGCCCTGCAGCAGCAGCGGGATGTAGTACATCAGGGCGAACATGCAGAAGCCCGTCAGCAAGGACAGCGTGAACAGGGGCCTGAGGCTGTCCTGGGCGAGCATGTCCAGCGGCAGGATGGGGTTGGCGCAACGCCGTTCCCACCACAGGAGCAGGCCGCCCGCAAGGATGCCGGTTGCGGCCAGCAGGGCCAGCACTGCCGGAGGTTTGTGCTGCGGCAGCCATTCCACCAGCAGTTGCAGGCTTCCCAGCGTGAGGGCGATCAGCGCGGCGCCCGGCCAGTCGAGTTGCGCGGCGGGGTGATCGCCGTGCCGGATCCGGGGCAGATAGTGCCATACGAACCAGAAGCTCACGACGCCGACCGGGAGGTTGACGAAGAATACCCAGCGCCAGCCCCAGTACTCGGTCAGGAATCCCCCCAGCGTGGGACCGAAGGCATTGGCGAGCCCGAAGGCGCCGCTGAGCAGCACCTGCCAGCGCAGTCGTTCGCGCGGCTCCGGAAACAGGTCCGCGACGGTCGCGAAGGCCGTGGCGACCAGCATTCCGCCGCCGATCCCCTGCAGCCCGCGCGCCAGCACCAGTTGCAGCATGTCCCGCGCCATGCCGCACAGCATGGAGGCCACGGTGAACAGCAGGATGGCAACGAGGGCGTACGGCTTGCGGCCATGCTCGTCGCCGAGCTTGCCGAAGATCGGCACGGTGATGATGGAGCAGAGCAGGTACGAGGTGCCTACCCAGGCATAGAGATCGAAGCCGCGCAGCTCGGCGACGATGGTCGGCAGGGCCGTGCCGATGACGGTCTGGTCGAGCGCCACCATGGCGACGACGAAGCAGATGCCGAGCATCGCCAGCAACTGCTGGCGAAAGTCCCGCGCCGATGTCTGTTCCATGCCGGAAGTCCGCCAGGATAGTTGACAAGGCAACTATTTTGCCGGGCTGGTGACGGGATGTCCATCGCGCGAAAGGGGCGTCGCTACCGGCCTCGTTTCCGCCGTGGCCGGGAGGCGTGCGTCATGCATCACCCGCCCGCGCGACGGGCGGCAGCTTCAGGGAAATCAGGGTCGTGGCGAGCACGAAGGCGCTGGACCACCACAGGCAGCCCGTGAGTCCATGCGCCTGGTAGGCCCAGCCGGACAGCACCGTGCCGGCGAGGCGGCCGCCCGCGTTGGCCATGTAATAGAAGCCGACGTTCAGCGCCACCCGCTCACCCTCGGAATAGGCGAGGATCAGGTAGGAGTGAACCGCCGAGTTGACGGCGAACACCAGGCCGAACAGGACCAGCCCGCCGATCAGTACCGGCGTCGGATCCCACCCCTGGCCCAGGGCCAGGGCGATGCCGGCCGGCACTGTCGCGAGGACGCCGGCCCAGCCGCGCGCGGCGGCGGCGCCCGGGCTCCGGCCGCGGCCGAAGATGCGTGGTGCGGCGGCCTGTACGAAGCCATAACCGATCACCCACAGCGCCAGAAACGCGCCCACCTGCATGAACGACCAGTCGAGCACCGCGTAGAGGTACACCGGGAGACCGACCACAAACCAGACGTCGCGCGCCCCGAACAGGAAGAATCGCGCTGCCGCCAGCCAGTTGATCGCGGGGGTGTTGGAAAACACCTGGGTGAATTTCGGTTTCGATTTCATCCTGCCCACGCCGGAGGGCAGCAGCAGGGCGGTGAGCACCAGCACGCACAGCAGCATCACGGCGAGCGCGGCGAGCGCGCCGCGGAAGCCGAGCCCCTGCAGCAGCGCCGCGCCGGCGAAGAAGCCGGCGCCCTTGAGCGCGTTCTTCGAGCCGGTGAGCGCGGCGACCCAGGTGAACAGGCGTGATTCCCCGCCGCCGGCCAGCGCCTTCACGCTCGCCTTGGCGGACATCTTGTTGAGGTCCTTGGCGATGCCGGAGAGCGCCTGCGCCGCCATCACGTAGGGCACCGAGAGCCAGGCGTCGGGCACGGTGAGCAGCGCGAGCGCGATCACCTGCAGGCCCATGCCGATGTGCATGATGAGATTGAGCCCGATGCGCGCGCCCAGCCAGCCGCCCACCAGGTTGGTGACGATGCCGAAGAATTCGTAGAACAGGAACAGCAACGCCACTTCGAGCGGAGAATACCCGAGCAGGTGGAAGTACAGCACCACGAGCATGCGGATGGCGCCGTCGGTAACGGTGAAGGCCCAGTAGCCGCCGGTGACAACCAGGTAATTGCGGAGTCCGGCGTCCATGTCTGGGCCGCGCCGCGGGTGGATCAGAGCCGCGCCGCCAGCAGGCGCGCGATGTCCAGCATCCGGTTCACGTAGCCCCACTCGTTGTCGTACCAGGCCAGCACCTTGACCTGGGTGCCGTCGACGACCAGGGTGGACGGCGCATCGACGATGGAGGAACGCGCATCATTGAGGAAGTCCGCCGAGACGAGCGGACGCTCCTCGTAGCCGAGGATACCGTGGAGCTCGCCCGCCGCCGCCGCGCGAAAATATCCGTTGACCTCCGCCTCCGTGACCGGCCGCCGCGCCTCGAAGACGAAGTCGGTGAGCGAGGCGTTGAGCAGCGGCACGCGCACGGCGAGGCCGTTGAGCTTGCCGGCGAGTTCGGGAAAGATCTTCGTGATCGCCCGCGCCGAGCCGGTGCTGGTGGGGATCAGCGACTGGCCGCAGGCGCGCGCGCGGCGCAGGTCCTTGTGGCCCTTGTCGACGATGGTCTGGGTGTTGGTGATGTTATGGATGGTCGTCATGGTACCGTGCACGATGCCGATGCGTTCGTGCATGACCTTGACCAGCGGCGCGAGGCAGTTGGTGGTGCAGGAGGCGGCCGTGACGAGACGGTGGGTCTCTGGTTCGTAACGGTGATGGTTGACGCCGTAGACGATGTCGAGCGCGCCCTGCGTCGGCGCGGCGACGAGGACCTTGCGCACCCCCTGATCGAAATAGGCGCGCAGGGCTTCCGGCTTCTTGTGATGTTTGCCAGTCGCCTCGATGACGATGTCGCAGCCCGACCAGTCGGCCTCGGCGATGGATGCGCCACGGCTGTAGGCGATGCGCCGTCCGCCTACGATCAGCGCTTCGCCGTCGGAGGAACACTCTTCGCCCCATGTGCCGTGCACCGAATCGAACTTGAGCAGGTGCGCGGAGCCGGCGGCGTCGGTCGCGGTCTCATTGATGCGCGCGAATGCCAGCTCCGCGCTGTGCCAGCCGGCGCGCAGGCCGAGCCTGCCCATGCGCCCGAATCCGTTGATGCCGACCTGGATTGCCATGGTGACTCCTTCGCGATTGCGGTGGTTCCGCTGATGCCATCTTGGCTGCAGTCGGTCGGGGCGGCGTCATGCGCAGCGCGGCGCGCCAGGGCGGTTCGGCATGGCGGCGAGCGCGGCCCTGTCATCCTGGAAGGGGGTTTCCCGCCGCGTGCCCCGCGCCGTCTCGTCCAGAATCGCCATCGCCCATGCCGGCAGCTCGGGATGCAGGCGATAGTGGATCCACAATCCCTGGCGCCGGTCACTGACGATGCCCCAGGCGCGGAGCTGGGCGAGGTGGCGCGAAATCATCGGCTGCGATACCCCGAGCGCGTGGCACAGCTCGCAGACGCAGAGTTCACCCTGGGCGTGCAGTAACAGCAAGGCGCGCAGGCGCAACGGATGGGCGAGCGCGGTGAAAATGGCGTGGGTATCGGTCAGCATGCCGCATTATATATGAATTTCCATATATAACGTCAACCATATATTTCAGCTGCTCCGCATGATGGCCACTTTTCAGGAAAATTCCATCAGCATCCGGCGGGGCTTACGGCATCAGGATTCCGGGCTTATAGTGAATTCGACCGGCTCATCGAGGCCCGCAGCGGAGTGGACCCCCCGGGCCTGACGCGATCGTCGAAGGTGGGTGTGTCGATGCACAGGGCGTTTCCCGGCAATCCAGGAGGAGGCAAGCGATGTCCAGAGATATATCCGCAGATCCAACGCCAGCGCCCGCCGGCAAGGTGGAATCCGTCGAGGGCGAGAATCTCACGCTGTATTTCGAGGGTGGGAAGTGCATCCATGCGCGGTTCTGCGTCACTGGCGCCCCGCAGGTCTTTCTCGCCAACGTCAAGGGTCCGTGGATCCGGCCCGATGCAATGGCGGTCGAGCGCGTGGTCGAGATCGCGCATCTCTGTCCGTCCGGCGCGATCCGTTACCGGCGCAAGGATGGCGGGCCGGACGAAACGCCACCGCCCGTCAACCTGATCGCCATCCGCGAGGCGGGACCCTACGCCGTGCGCGGCGATCTGCGACTCGGCGGCGAGGCGGGTACCTTCCGCGCCACGTTGTGCCGCTGCGGAGCCTCGAAGAACAAGCCATTATGCGACGGGTCACACCGCGAGGCCGGATTTTCCGCCAGCGGTGAGCCGCCCACGACAGACAGGATCGGGATGTTGGCCGAACGCGACGGTCCGCTCGCGTTCGATCCCCTGCCCGACGGCCCGCTGCGCGTGCAGGGCAACCTCGAGATCGTCAGCGGTACCGGCCGTGTCGTGGCGCGCATGGCGGAGGCGTACCTGTGCCGCTGCGGCGCCTCCGGCAACAAGCCGTTCTGCGACGGCAGCCACGCACGGGTGGGGTTCAAGTCGGACTGAAAAAGGGGGCCTGTTCCCGCTTACCGCCCGCAATACGCCCGGACGTAAGGGTGTACGTCCGGGCGACAGAGGACGTCGTCCTCCGTCATCCATTCAAAGCGGCTGTGCTGTTCGACCGGGAGATCGAAGTCTCCGGCCGCGTCGATGGCGTAGGCGAGGACGATGTAGTGCGTTCCGTAGCCGGGCGCGCCGGCGAAGTTGTCATCGTACAGGTGTTCGAACACGCCGAGGAAGCGCGCGTGCTCCGGCGACAGCTCGCGGCCGAGCTCCATCCGGCTGATGCGGCGGAACGCGGCCTCGATGCGCTCGTTCTTGCCGATGCGTCCACCGGGGACGAACCAGAAATGCCGCGCCGGGCGGTTTTCGCGCAGGCCGAGCAACATGCGCCCCGTGCCGTCGCGCAGCACGAGGTCGATCGACACCAGCGGGCTCAGGCGAACGACCTGGGAGAATTCTTCCCGCGTCAGCGGTACTGGCGTTGGATCAGTCCCGGTCCAGGTCCGATTTACGGCCGGGCGGGCTCTCCGCACGGGCAGGCGTCGCGGTACTGGCGGGCGCCTTGTGCGGCATCCTAGCGGCCTGTGGCGCTTCGCCATCACCGGGAAACGCCCCCCGCCCCCCTGCCCGGCGGAGATCACCCCGCTCGCTCGCGACCGGGCTGATCTCCGGTCTTATTCGACGATCCTCAGTTCCACGCGGCGGTTGGCGGCGCGGCCGTCCTTCGTCGCGTTGTCGGCTACCGGGTGATCGGGACCATAACCGTGGGCGCCCAGGTTGCCGGCCGCGACGCCTTTGGAGACGAGATACTTCATCACCGTCTCGGCGCGCCGCTGCGAGAGATCGACGTTGAACGCGCGCGGACCGGTGTTATCCGTATACCCGGCCACTTCCGCCTTGATCTCCGGATGCTTGATCAGGGTCGCGGCGGCCTCGTCGAGGATCGAGGTCGATTCGGCGACCAGCTGCGCCGAGCCGGTCTCGAAGGTCACGCCCGGCAGCTCGATGACTTCCCGGATCTCGCAACCGCGCACGTCCACCTTCGTATCCGCGGCGGTATCGGGGCAGCGGTCCTGGCTGTCGACGACGCCATCGCCGTCTCTGTCGAGTTCGCAACCCTGCGCATTCACTTCCGCACCCGCCGGCGTGTTCGGGCAGCGGTCCATGCTGTCCGCCACGCCGTCGCCATCGCTGTCCATCTCGCAGCCATGCGCATCGACACGGGCGCCGGCCGGGGTATTGGGGCAGGAGTCGTTGCTGTCGACGACGCCGTCGCCATCGCTGTCGACCGGCGCCGCCGGTACCGCTGCCGGCGCGGATGCGGGTGCGGGTTCCGCCGCCGCGGCGACCACCGGGGCTGCCGCCGCGACAGGCGCTGCGCGGCCGCCCAGCGGGATGCTCAGGCCGAGACCGATGACCCAGTCGCCGAAGCTGTCTTCGCTGGGAATACTCTCATCATCCTTGTCCCAGCGGTAACGCGCCTCCGCGCGCAGCGCAACGGTGTCACTCAAGGCGTTTGTCATAAAGCCGATGCCTGCATTGACCATCGGGTTCGTCCCCTTCTCGCCGGCGAAGCGCGTGTTCAGCGCGCCGGCGCCGATGAGGGCGTAGGGCGCGAAGCCGGGATTGCGGTCGAAAAAGTACAGGCCGTCGAGGGCGAGACCGCGCTGTTTGAAGCGGTTGTTGCCGTTCTCACGATCCAGCGTGTCAAACTCGAGGTTTCCCTCCAGGTTCCAGGTCTCGTTCAGTTGCCGGCCGAGCCCGATCTGGAAGCCGACATCGTCGTCCGCCCTGCGGTCGTCGTCGGTGATGACGTAGTTCAGCGCCGGGGCGAGATACCAGTCGCCGTCCGCGGCGGCGTGCGCGGCGATTCCGCTCAGCGCAACGGTCGAGGCGAGGGCAAGGGGCAGCCGGAGGCGGGAGTTTGCAGTAGCTTTCATTCGGACGTACTCCAGATTTAATTGGGGGAAATGCGCCCTGTCGCGGGGTCGTCCGCCCGGGACGTCGACGCGGCGGCGGGGCAGGTGGATGATAGCCCGCTGACATCCCGGTGACAACGCGGCGGGGCTAGGAGCGATTCTGAATCGTCCGGGAAATCCGTCTCCGCGCCGATGTTATAATTCCGTCACCTGGCATGACGGCACTGATGGGCCGTCCCTATTCCCCTCGTCCGAGGATCCCGCGATTCAGATTCTTCAGCGCGCGCCCGGCACGCCCGCATTGCCGGACACTCCGTTCCGCTTCATCTGGTATTTCGTCGCCCGGTACCGCTGGTGGTATTTCGGCATGCTGGCGTTCGAGACCGCGAACGCCACCTGCGGCATCCTGATCCCGTACGCGCTCGCGCGCATCATCAAGAGCGTGACCGGGGCGCAGGAGACCTCGATGGCGGTGGTCGCCCACCTGCAGGGACCCATGCTGCTGTTCATCGCGTTCTGTATCGGCGAGCTGGTCTTCGGCCGGCTCGCGGGCGCGATCCAGATCCGGCTCGGGCCGCGCCAGCGCCAGGCGGTGACGCGCACGATATACCATTATCTTCAGCATCATTCCTATCGTTACTTCAGCAGCAATTTCGCGGGCGCGCTGGCGCACCGCATCTCGGAGACCTCGCTGGGCGTGACGCAGACCCTGTGGGCGCTGATCACGGAATTCTGGCCCATCGCCATCGTCATCAGCGTCGCCGTTGTGCTGCTGTTCCAGGCGCATGCCCAGCTCGGCTGGTTCGCGCTGGCCTGGGCGGTGCTGTTCATCGGTGTCTCCTACGTGCTGGCGCGGCGCTGCCGGCCGTATGCGCAGGCGGCCGCGGCCGCGCGCAGCGAGACCACCGGCACGGTGGTGGATTCGGTGACCAATCTCACCAGCGCGCGCCTGTTCGCGCGCCTGGGTTTCGAGCGCGAGAACCTGGAGCGTAATCTGACGCACGAGATGCAGGCGATCCTGGTCTCGCACCACTATTCCGAGCGCATCCGCTGGTTTCAGTTCTCGGCGGCGGCGGTGCTCAAGATCGGCTTGCTGTACTACGCCCTGCGCCTGTGGGGGCAGGGACGGATCGGCGTCGGCGATTTCGTGCTGGCGGTCAGCCTGTCGCTGCTGGTGATCAACGAGGCGCGCAACCTGGCCCGGCGTTTCCTCGAATTCTTCGAGTACATCGGTAACGTCTCGAACGGCGTGCACACCATCGTGCGCGCGCACGAGCTGGTGGATCTCCCGCAGGCGCGGCCAGTACCGATCCGGCGCGGCGAGATCGAATTCCGCGCGGTCGAGTTCGGCTACACCCCGGCGCGCAAGGTGTTCGACGGGCTCAGTGTGCGCATACCGGCCGGCCAGCGCGTCGGCCTGGTCGGCTTGTCGGGCTCGGGCAAGTCGAGCTTCGTCAGCCTGATCCTGCGCCTGTACGACCCGCAGGCCGGCGCGATCCTGATCGACGGCGTCGACATCCGTGCGATGACGCAGGATTCACTGCACGCGCAGTTGAGCCTGATCCCGCAGGATCCGGGGCTGTTTCACCGCACGCTGCGCGAAAACATCCGTTACGGACGCCTGGAGGCCAGCGACGCCGAGGTGATCGAGGCGGCCCGCCAGGCCCATGCGCACGAGTTCATCATGCAGGTCCGGGAGGGCTACGACTCGCTGGTCGGCGAGCGCGGCGTAAAACTGTCGGGCGGCCAGCGCCAGCGCATCGCGATCGCCCGCGTGATCCTGAAGAACGCGCCCATCCTGATCCTCGACGAGGCCACCTCGGCGCTGGATTCAATCACCGAACATGCCATCCAGGAGACGCTGGACACGGCCATGCGCGGCAAGACCGTCATCGTGGTCGCGCACCGGCTGTCGACCATCGCGCATCTGGACCGCATCCTGGTGTTCGACGACGGCCGCATCGCCGAGGACGGCGCGCATTCGGACCTGCTGGCGCGCGGCGGCGCCTATTACCGCCTGTGGAGCCGACAGGCGGGCGGATTCCTGCCCGAGGCCATCGCTGGCGAACCGGAGCTCCGGGCGGGCGGCCTGTCCGGCCTGGCGGCCGCCACGGACACCCCGCCGGTCGTCGTGCTGGAGAAGCCCGAGTCCGATGACGCGGTCATACCGCCGCAACCGCCGGCGTGAGGCGTGGATCATGGGCACCGCCGGCGCGCGCCTGAATCAGGGCTACGACTATCGCGAGACGCTCGGTCCCGCGGCCGATGGCGTGAGGCTGCTGGACTATCTGTCCCGACGTTACCGCCACTCCACGGAGGCCGAGTGGTTGGCGCGCATCGACGCCGGACGGGTGCTCCTGGATGGCCGGCCCGCGCAATCCGGCGCGGTGCTGCGCCGGGGCGGCGAACTGGTGTGGCGGCGCCCGCCGTGGGTCGAGCCGGAGGCGCCGCGGTCGTTCACGGTGCTGTATGAGGATGAGGATCTGCTGGCGGTGGACAAGCCGCCCGGTCTGCCGACCCTGCCGGGCGCCGATTTCCTCGAGGCGACGCTGCTGTACCAGGTGCGTGCCTATGCGCCGGATGCCGCGCCGCTGCACCGCCTCGGGCGCTGGACCTCGGGCCTCGTGTTGTGCGCGCGCACGCCTCGATCACAGGCGGCGCTGATCCGGCAGTGGGCCACGCCGGCGGTCGGAAAGCGCTACCGCGCGCTCGCGACCGGCGCTCCCGTCTGGGACGAGCGGATCATCGATGCGCCCATCGGTCCTGTGCCGCACGCCGCGCTCGGCAGCCTCTACGCCGCCGCGCCCGCCGGCAAGCCGGCGCGCTCGCGGGTCACGGTGCTGGAGCGGCGCGCGGAGGCGTTTCTGTGCGATGTGGAGATCGCCACCGGGCGGCCGCATCAGATCCGCATCCATCTCGCCTTCGCCGGACACCCGTTGGTGGGCGATCCGCTCTACGTCGCCGGCGGGGTGCCGGCGCCGGCGACGCGCGCCCTCCCCGGAGACCCGGGTTACCACCTGCATTCCGCCGAGCTGCGCTTCCCGCACCCGCGCAGCGGTTGTCCGCTGGTCATCACATGCACGCCGCCGCCGCTGCTGCGAATCATCAGATGAAGAATGGGGACGGATTTCAAATCAATGGAAGAAGGGGACAGATTTCAAATCTGTCCCCATGCATTTAGACATCTCCCGCCGGACTCGCGCGGGATCAGGAATATTCCAGCACGGCGTCGATCTGGGCCAGATACTGCGCCTCGCGTTCCAGGTCGGTGCGGGTGAGCGGGTGGGCGTCCAGCCAGCCGGCGGGCAGGCGCAGGGTCATGCGCCGCTTGTCGCCGGACAGGCTGAACTCGGACAGGGGTACCGCGCTGCGGCTGCGGTGCAACACCGCGGCGAGCCGCAGCAATAACGCGAGACGCTCGGCCTGCTTGCCCCAGATGCTCTTCAGTTCCTTGAAGTCGCGCGCCGGGAACTTGCGGCGGTGCGCGAGCACCAGCGAGGCAAGGAGCCGCTGTTCCTGGAACGAGAAGCCGGCGAGATCGGCGTTCGCGATCACGTAGGCGCCATGCTTCTGATAATGACTGTGGGCGATGTCGAGCCCGAGCTCGTGCAGGCGTGCGGCCCAGCCGAGCCAGTTCGCGTGCGTCTCCTCATCCAGTTTCCATTCCTGCGCGACCTGGCCCAGGCACTTCAGCGCGGTGGACTCCACGCGCGCGGCCTGTTCACGATCGATGTGATAGCGCGACATGAGCGCATCCACGCTGGCGTCGCGCACGTCGCCGGCATGATGGCGGCCGATGAGGTCATACAGCAGGCCTTCGCGGAGGGCGCCGTCGGAGACGAGCATCCTGTCGATGCCGAGTCCCTCGATCACGGCGAGCAGGATCATCACGCCGCCGGGCAGTATCGCGGCGCGCTCGCGGCTCAGGCCTTCCAGCCGGAGCAGGCTGGTGTCCCCGGCCTTGAGCATGGCATCGGCCAGCTTGCGCAGTCCGGCGAGGGTGATGCCGTCCTTGTCCCAGCCGTTGGCGGCGAGGATGCGGTTGATGGCGAGCGCGGTGCCCGACGCGCCGATGGCGCTGGCCCATCCCCTGGCGCGGTAGATCTCGATCTTGGGTTCGAGCTCGACGCGCGCATCGAGCAGGGCCCGCTCGATGCCGGCGGCAGTGATTTTCCCACCGGGAAAGAAACGATTGGTGTGCGTGATACAGCCCATGTAGAGGCTTTCCATCAGGATCGGGCTGAAGCCGCGGCCGATGATGATCTCGGTGCTGCCGCCGCCGATGTCCACCACCAGGCGGTTGCTGCCGCCGTCGGAGGCCAGGCTGTGGGCAACCCCGCTGTAGATCAGGCGCGCCTCCTCGATGCCGGAGACGATCTCGATCGGGTATCCCAGCGCCTGTTCGGCGCGTTCGAGGAACTCCGCGGTGTTCTTCGCGCTGCGCAGGGTATTCGTGCCGACGATGCGCACGTTTTCCGCCGGCAGCCCGGTCAGGCGCTGTCCGAACCGGCCCAGGCACTGCAGCGCGCGTTCCTGCGCCGCGGGGTCCATGTTGCGGGCCTTGTCGAGGCCGTCGGCCAGGCGGACCTGTTCGCGCAGGCGGTCGATCAGCTTGAAGCCGCTGCCGTGCATCTGCGCGATGATCATGTGGAAACTGTTCGAGCCGAGATCGACGGCGGCGATCTGCTCGGGGACAGGCGATGGTGCGGCGTTCTGCGTCACGGTAGTCATGGAATGCAGCTGCATTATAGAGGCAGCCGGGGAGCGAGTATAGCCGGATTCTCCCCGCGACCGGCGCGCGGCGCCGCGCTTCATGAAGGTGCGTCCGAAGTGCGCGTCAGATGCCGAGACTGATGACGCCGAGCAATACGCCGATCACGATGCCGGCGGCGACGTCGGTGGGGTAGTGCAGGCCGAGAATCATGCGCGAGAGCGCGACCAGGGCGGTGAACAGCGCGAGCGGAAAGAGCAGGAACGGGTAGTAGGCGCAGGCCACGAGCGTGAAGGAGAACGCGTGCAGTGTGTGGCCGGACGGAAAGCTGTACTGATCGAGCGGCGCGGTGCAGAGCTGGATGCCGGCGTGGCGGGTGAATGGCCGCGGGCGCACGGTTTTCGATTTCAGCAGCTTGTAGATGACCACGCCGGCAAGGCCGGTCAGCAGCATGTGGCTCGCGGCGAGATATCCCTGGTCGGCATCGAGCACGGCGATCAGGGCGATCAGGGTGTACCAGAAGACGCCGTTGCCGAGCCGGCTGATGACGGTGAAGAAGGTGCGCAGCAGTTGCACGCGGCTGATGCGGTTGACCTGGTAACAGATTGCCGTGTCGATCTCGAACAGGCGGTTGACGATTGCCACGGTCCTGGCGGATGCCATAAGTCACCTCACGGTTTCCCAGCTGTGGCCAGTATCGGCCGGGAATATGACGGTGGCGCGTCAGTTATGTGAATTATATTTGACAACCGTGGGTTAGCCGCCGGAATTACAGTTATAGCCGAGGGTGTGGGCGCGATCCGCCCGCAGTTGCCGGCGCAGCAGCGTCTCGAACTGCGCCCCGATCTGGGGCCAGCCCTGGCTCAGCGCCTGGAGGCGCGCCCTGACGCGCAGGGTCTGGCGCAGCGCGGGATCGGAAGCCAGGGTGAGCGCATGCCGGATGAAGGCCTCCTCGTCGCCGCAGGGCGCGGTGAGCCCGTTATCGGATGCGCGGATATGCTGGTTCGCCGCGGCATAGTCGTAGGCGACGACCGCGAGACCGCTTGCCAGCGCCTCGAGCAGGACGTTGCCGAAGGTCTCGGTCAGGCTGGGGAACAGGAACAGGTCGCCGGAGGCGTAGTGCGCGGCCAGGTCGGTGCCGGTCCGCATCCCGCAGAAGACGAAGTCCGGATGCTCCTCCCGCAGGCGCGCCGCCAGCGGTCCGTCGCCGACCAGGACGAAGCGCGCTTCCGGTCGCGCGCCCTGCAGGGCGCGGAAGGCGCGCACCGCGAGCTGAAGATTCTTCTCGGCGGCGAGCCGGCCGACGTACAACACCGCGGGCGCGTCGTCCGTCACGCCCCAGGCGACGCGCAGGCCGACGTCGCGCCGCGCCGGGGTGAATAGCGCCGTATCGATGCCGCGACCGAGCACCTCCACGTTGCGCACCCCGCGTGCGGCGAGGTTCGCGCGCAAGGCCGCGGTCGGGACCAGCGTGGTGGCGGTGCGGTTGTGAAAGCGGCGCAGATAGGCGAAGACCACCTGCTCCATCCAGGCGACGTGATAATGGCGGCAGTAGGTATGGAAGTTGGTGTGGAATCCGCTCACCACGGGTATTTCGAGTCGGCGCGCGACGCGTATCGCCGAGGCGCCGAGCGGACCCTGGGTGGCGACGTAGAGTACGTCCGGCGCCTGCTCCCGCCACAGCCGCCGGATCATTCCCGCGGCGGGCAGGCCGAAGCGCAGATCGCGGTAGCCTGGCAGGGGCAGGCCCGGTACCTCGCACAGATCGGGGTCGGCGCCGTGGCGCTCGCTGCGGCGTGGGCAGAGCACGGAGACGCGGTGGCCGTGCTCGCGCAGGACGTCAGCCAGTCGACCGAGCGTCATCGCCACGCCGTTGATCTCCGGCGGATAGGTCTCGGTGACGATGCCGAGATGGAGGGGGTGTCCCGACGTTGCGCTCAGTGTTTCGCGCATGGCGGCGAGAGGGGGCGGCGGCGCGGGCGTGCGAGTCGCCTTCCCGGCAGGGCGGCTCCGGATTCGCTACCGGGCATGACGCGGCTCCAGCAGGCGGCGCGCCGGCGCCGTCCGCTCGATGAGCTGCACATAGTATTCCTCCAGTCGGCGGGCGCAGGACTCGTTGGACCAGGTGCCGGCGTAGTCGAGCGCGCGGCGGCTCAGCCGTTCATACAGTCCGCGGTCGCCCAGCAGGGCGAGCACCTTGCGGGCGAAATCGTGCACGTCATCCTCCGCGATCAGCGCGCCGTCGCCTTCGCGCAGCACGTCGCGTGTCCCCATGACCGCCTGGGCGACGACCGGACGGCCCATGGCCATGGCCTCGAGCAGGACCAGGCCCTGGGTTTCGGTGCGCGAGGAGAACACGAACACGTCGGCCGCCGCGTAGCAGTCGAGCAGGGTGGTCGCGCGGTCGAGGTAACCCGCGAACGCGACATTCGCCCCCAGGTCGAGACGCTGCACCAGCCGGCGCAAATGCGGTTCGGCGGGGCCCTCGCCGGCGATCAGCAGCAGCACCGATGGCATCTGCCGCCGCACCTCGTCCACCATGTGCAGCAGGAAATCGATGTTCTTCTCGAAGGCGACGCGACCGACGAAGAGGAGCACGGGCCGGGCGGGGTCGATGCCGAGACGGCGCCGGAAGGCGACGCCATCGCCGCGGGTGAAGTGCTGCAGGTTGAGTCCGGTCGGGATGATGCGCATCTCGCTGCCGACACCGTAAGCGCGCAGTTTTTCCAGCATGGCCTGTGACGGCACGACGAGCGCGTCGACGGCATTGCCCTGGCCGGCGGAGAAGCGTCGCGCCAGTGTGCGCAGCGCGGCGCGCGGCAGCAGCGGGATGTAGTGGTAGAGGTATTCCTCGAAGTACGTGTGATAGGACTCGATGACGGGGAGTCCGAGGTCGCGCGCAAGCCGGATGCCGGCGTAATGGGCGACGAACGGCGTCTGGATGTGCACGATATCGAAGGCGCGCCGGCGCAGCGTCTCCCGCATCGCGGTCAGGGCGCGATAGTGCATCATGCGGTCCTCGGGATCGAGCGGCAGGCCGCGCGACGGGATGCGCGCGGTTTCGGCGTCGTCGGCATGTTCCGCCGGGTAGGCGGGCGCGAGCAGCGTGACCTCGTGTCCCAGGGACCGGAAGGATTCGCGATAGGTGGCGATCGAGGTGGATACCCCGTTGATGCGCGGGAAATAGACGTCCGAGATCATCAGTATGCGCACGCGGTCCCCCGGTGGGCGGCGTGACGACGGATGACCCGCGGCGGCGCAAGGGATCCGCCGCAAGACCGCATGAATGCTGGCATTCGTCTCATCTTCGCGTCAGAGCCTACGCGGCCCGTGTGACAGCGCCGCGAAGGTTTGATGACAGTTGCGTGAAAACGCGCCGCAAACGCCGCAGGCGCGCCCGCCTTAATGAAAGATTCACCGTTTCGTTACAAAAGCGTCATGCGCCCGTGAGATACAAGACGCGACGGACAATTGGCGGAGGAATCTCGATGGGCAAATTAACGGTACGTTCCATCTTCGTATCCGATATACATTTGGGGACGCGGGGGGCGCAGGCGGAATACCTGCTGGATCTGCTCGATAATACGGAGTCGGATTACCTCTACCTGGTCGGCGACGTGTTCGATCTGTGGAAGCTGCGCTCCGGATGGTTCTGGCCGCAACTCAACAACCGTGTGGTTCAGGCCCTGTTCGCCAAGGCCCGGCGCGGCACCCGCGTGATCTATATCCCGGGCAATCACGACGCCCTGATGCGCGACTATGCCGGCATGGAGTTCAACGGGGTGCGAATTCTGTCACAGGCGGAGCACATGACCGCCGACGGCCGCCGTCTGCTGGTGACCCATGGGGACGAACTGGACGGGGTGGTGACGGTCAATCGCTGGCTGCGCCACATCGGCGACCTCAACTATTACTTCCTGCTCGCGCTCAACCGTTACTGCGACCGCCTGCGGCGACTATTCGGGCGCCCCTACTGGTCGCTGTCCGCCTATATCAAGAGCCGGGTCGGCAACGCCGTCGACTATGTGCGCCGCTTCGAGGCGGCAGCCGCCGAACGGGCGCGGCACGCAGGCCTGGACGGCGTCGTGTGCGGCCACATCCATGTCGGCAAGGTGCGCGACATCGATGGCCTGCTCTACGCCAATTCCGGCGATTGGGTCGAGAACTGTACCGCCCTGATCGAAGAACCTTCGGGCGAGATCCGCCTGCTGCACTGGGCGCGCGACAGCTTCTTCCTGCTTCCCGCCGAAGGGGAGGCGGCGGAGCCCGCGCTGCTTGAACGGATGGCGGGCTAGACAATAAAGATCAGGACTAAGGACTAAGGACTAAGGACTAAGGGCTAAGGGCTAAGGACGAAGTACACATAGAAGTACCTGCTGGCTGTGAGACGTACCTCGCAGTCTGGATGCTGGAATTCGGGGATGCAATACCTGAGTCCGGAATCAACGCACTCGACTGGGTGACGGGTCTTTAGATGTTTTTGTCTTTGACTAAGTCCTTAGTCCTGAGCCCTTAGTCCTGCATTATTATTTCCCGCCCTATTTTCCGGGTACGCGCTTTTTCTGCTAGATTGCCCCCATGAACACACAGGTTTCCCAGGCGGTGCGCTGGATCGCGCCCGAGTGGCCGGCGCCGGCCGGGGTGCGGGCGCTGACCAGTCTGCGCGGCGGCGGGGTGAGTCGCGGGGCATACGCGGAACTGAATCTGGCGCTGCACGTCGGTGACGATCCGGAGGCGGTGCGCGAGAACCGCGACCGCCTGTTGCGCGCGGCCGGCGTGCCGGTCGAACCGTGTTGGCTGGACCAGGTGCACGGCGCGACGGTCATCGATGCCGACGAGTGGCAACCGGGCGTGCAGGCCGATGCCGCCGTCGCCCGCTATCCCGATCTGGTATGCGCGGTGCTGACCGCCGACTGTCTGCCGGTGCTGCTGTGCGCGCGCGATGGCAACGCGGTGGCCGCGGTCCATGCCGGCTGGCGCGGCCTCGCCGCCGGCGTGCTCGAAGCCGCGGCCGATGCGCTCGGCGGCCCCTGCATCGCCTGGCTGGGCCCGGCCATCGGTCCGCAGGCCTTCGAGGTCGGCGAGGAGGTACGCGCCGTCTTTCTCGCCGCGGACGCGGGCGCCGCGGCGGCCTTCCGCCCGTCGCCCGCCGGGCGCTGGCTGGCGGATATCTATCAGCTCGCGCGCCGGCGCTTGCAACTGGCGGGCGTCAGCGAGGTCTACGGCGGAGGGGAATGCACCCATGGTGACGCCGCGCGCTTCTACTCCTATCGCCGGGACGGCGCGACCGGACGCATGGCGAGCCTGATCTGGCGGGAAGGCGCCTGATCCTGACCCGCGGGCCCCGCCGTCTCGAACCGCTCGCCGGATTCGTTGTAGAATGCCTGACTTTATCCGGAGCGGCCCGTTCATGATTCGTGTACAGATCCCTTCCGCCCCGCATCGGCTCGCGCCCCCGCGGCCGCTGCGCCTGCTGTTCCTCCTGGCCAGCTGCGCGGCCGTGGCCGCATGCAGCAACCCCCCCCTGGTCGACGCGGTGGATCGCGGCGACCGCGCCGGGGTCGAGGCGCTGCTCGTGCAGGGGGTAGACGTCAACGCGCGCAACCGCGCCCACGAACCCGTGCTCGATGTCGCGATCCGCAAGGGCCATCTGGACATCGCCTGGCTGCTGCTCAAGCATGATCCCGACGTCAACGCCAAGGGCGAGCTCGGCGTCACGCCCCTGATGCTGGCGACCTCCGGTGACCATCCTGATCTGGCCCGCGAGCTGCTCACGCGCGGCGCCCAGGTGGGCATGCGCGACTCCATGGGCAACACCGCCCTCATCATCATGCCGCTGAGCGACCGGCCGGACCTGGTCCAGCTGCTGCTCGACCATGGGGCGCAGGTCAATGATCAGAACCAGAACGGTCTCACGGCCCTGATGACGGCGGCCTATATCGGCCACGCCGCCAGCGCGCGGCTGCTGATCGAGCGCGGCGCCGACGTCAACGCCCGCACGCGCGACGGCCAGACCGCCCTGATGCGGGCGGCGCGGCAGGGTCATGTGCCGGTGGTCGAGCTGCTGCTGGCGCACGGGGCGGACGTCAACGCGCGCAACAACGACGGCGAGACGGCCATGACCTGGGCGCGCAAGCAGGACCGCACGGACGTGATGCGCCTGCTCGAGGATGCGGCCGGGCCGGCGTCGGCGCGCCCCGACGCATGACGACGCTCGCCTACATCATCCTGTTCTGCCTGCTCGGCGGCGCGCTCAGCGTGATCGCCGCCGCATCCTTCCTGCTGGCCCCGGAACCCTGGCGCGTGCGTGTCCTGCCCCACCTGGTCAGTTTCGCGATCGGGGCGTTGCTCGGCGCCGCGTTCCTCGCGCTGTTGCCGCACGCCATGCTGAGTCCCGGTGTGCGCGACATCCACGACATCAGCTTCGCCGTGCTGCTCGGCCTGCTCGGATTTTTCGTGCTGGAAAAGCTGATCCTGTGGCGGCACTGCCACTCGTTCGAGTGCGAGGCCCATACGCCGGAGCATGGCGCGCATCATGAGCACGATCACGCGCATGCGCACGGCCATCACCGGCCGGGTCAGAAGGCAGCGGGCATGCTGATCCTGGTGGGCGACGGCCTGCACAACTTCGTCGACGGCATCCTGATCGCCGCCGCCTTTCTCACCGATCACCATCTCGGCATCGTCACCGCCCTGGCCGTGGCCGCGCACGAGATTCCGCAGGAGGTGGGCGATTTCGCCGTGCTGCTCGACAGCGGATTCAGCCGCGCCAGGGCGT
This sequence comes from Gammaproteobacteria bacterium, assembly GCA_016716465.1. Taxonomy (NCBI): domain Bacteria; kingdom Pseudomonadati; phylum Pseudomonadota; class Gammaproteobacteria; species Gammaproteobacteria bacterium. The sequence continues at coordinate 1,492,769 of JADJWH010000001.1, read as the reverse complement.
TCTATTATAATCTGCTGTCGAGTCTGACCACGGTGGTGGGCGGTGTACTGGCCTATTTCAGCATGGCGGAACTGAAGCACGTGACGCCGTATGTGCTGGCCGTGGCGGCGGCGAGCTTCATCTATATCGCCGTCGCCGATCTGATTCCCGGACTGCACCGGCGCCTGCAGCCCAAGGTGACGCTGCAGCAGATCGCCCTGATCCTGGCCGGCGTGACGGTGATCTACTTCGCCCACAAGAGCCTGCACTGAGGGGAGGAGGGGACATGAGCGGATGGTTCATGCTGACGGTGGTGGGCGAGGATCGCCCCGGGATCGTGGCGCAGCTGACCGCGGCGCTGTACGACGGCGGCTGCAACCTGGGCGAGGCCTCGATGATGCGCCTGGGCGGTAATTTCACCATCATGCTGATGGTGCAGTGGGCCGGCACCGCGGCCCGGCTCGCCGATCTGGTCGAGCCGGTCACCCAGTCGCTCGGCCTGGCGCAGCATGTCGATCGCATCGAGGGCCATTTGCATCAGCACGTCGAGCCGGACGTCTGCATCACGGTGTCCGGTTCGGACCGCGCCGGCATCGTCGCGCATGCCGTCGGCGCCTTCGCCGAGGCCGGCCTCAACATCCTCAATCTGGAGTCCGGGGTCGGCGGCAGCGCGGAGCACCCGCTCTACATCATGCACATCGAGGGCCAGGCCCGGGAAGGCATCGAGCCGCTGAGATCGGCGCTGGAGATTATCCGGCGCGAGGGCATCGACGCGTCGCTGACGCCGATCGACACGCTCATCGGCTGAGGCCGGCATGGCGGTACGACCTGTCCTCACCTATCCGGACGAGCAGCTCAAGCGCGTCGCCGACCCGGTGGCGGACTTCGACGATGCCCTGCGCCGGGCGGTGACCGACCTCGAGGAAACCATGCGCGCGGGGCCGGCCGCCGTGGGCATCGCGGCGCCGCAGGTCGGCTGGGGCCGGCGCGTGGTGATCATCGACGCCTCCGCCAAGCCGCAATGGCCCAATCACGGCCGGCTGGTGCTGGTCAATCCCGAGATCATCGCGTGGGAGGGTTCGGTCATCGGCCGGGAGGGCTGCCTCTCGGTGCCGGACTACACCGGCAATGTCGTGCGCGCCGAGCGGCTGACGCTCGAGGCCCGCGACGAGCGCGGGCGACAGCAGCGCTACGAGATGGAAGGCTTCGAGGCGCGCGTCGCGCAGCACGAGATCGACCACCTGAACGGCCTGTTGTTCATCGATCGCGTGGTGAGCCGGCGCAACGACCTGTTCCGCCGCAAGGTCTACCGCTGAGAGCCGGTGGCGGGCGCGGGAGCGGCGCATGACGATCTGGTTGTGGGCCGGTTTTGCCGCCGTCATCGCCGCGATCCTGATCCTCGATCTGGCGATCGTCCGGCGCCGGCACCGTTCCATCGGCGTCTACGAGGCGCTCGCCTGGACCGGTTTCTGGGTCGTGGTCGCGCTCGGCCTCAATATCGCGATCTATTATCTGTATGAGCACCACGCGTTCGGCGCCGGCCTGACGGGCGCCCGCGAACTCGACGGGCGCGCCGCCGCCCTGCAGTTTCTCACCGGCTATCTGGTGGAGAAGGCCCTCAGTCTCGAGAACATCTTCATCATCGCGCTGATCTTCGCGCATTTCCGCCTGCCGCTCGAGTATCAGCAGCGCGTGCTGTTCTGGGGCGTATTCGGGGCGGTGGCGCTGCGCGGCGTGATGATCGCGGGCGGCGTTGCCCTGAGCGAGCGCTTCGCATGGGTCAACTACGCGCTCGGCGTGCTGCTTGTCGCGAGCGCCGTGCGCCTGCTGCTGCGGCGCGGCGAGCCACGGCCGCGACGCAGTCCGCTGGTCCGTCTCGCGCGCCGTTGCATTCCGCTCCGCGACGGGTTCGACGGCGACCGCTTCCTCTCGCGCGCCGACGGACGCCGGACGGCGACTACGCTGCTGGTCGCGCTGCTCCTGGTGGTGGGCGCCGACCTCGCCTGCGCGCTCGATTCCGTCGCGGCCATCATCGCCGTGACCCGCGATCCGTTCCTGATCATCAGCGCGAATGTGTGCGCGATCCTCGGCCTGCGTCCACTCTATTTCGCCGTCGCCGGCGTGTTGCCGCGCCTGCGTTATCTGAAGCTGAGCCTGGTGTTCCTGCTCGGCGTCCTCGGCGTAAAGATGCTGCTGGCGCAGCGTTATCCGCTGGCGGACGGGATCACCCTGCTCACGGTGGTCGCCATCCTCGCCGCGGGCGCCCTGCTGTCGATCTTCCTCAAGCCGCGCGCCGCGGCGCCGGTCTCGCCGCTGGCCGATGACCTGGGGGACCTGCTTGTGCTGACCCTGAAGGGCGCGCGCCGCATCGTCGTCCTGGTGATCGGCTCGACGGTGGTGCTGATCGGTATCGCGATGATCGTGCTGCCCGGTCCGGCGATCGTGGTGATCCCGGCGGGACTGGCCATCCTCGCGACGGAGTTCATCTGGGCGCGCCGGCTGCTGCAGCGCCTCAAGCGCGAGGCCGGCAATCTCAAGGACAGCGCCCGCAATTTCTTCGGGCGCAGGAAGGATGCGGACCGCGCCCCCGGCGCGGAAGGCGCGGAGGAAGTTCCGGAAAACAAACGGGACGGGTAGGTGTCCCGCCCCGTCCCGGTGACCTTGTGCCAGTCCCTGGCACGCTGTCTTCCCTGTTGGCTGCCGGCCGTATTTTAGCGCAGGTCGCGGCCGTTACCAGTCCCGGCCATGCCAGCCGAAACCCTGGTCGCGATCGCAGGAGTCGTCGGCGTACTCCCGGAAGCGCTCCTTCTGTTCCGCCGTCAGTACGCCCTCGATCTGGGCGCGGGTTTTTTCCCTCAGCATGATCATTTCCCCGACCAGCTCGCCCTGATGCCGCGCCAGCTTGTCGAAGTCGGCGCCGTAGCCCTTGTCGTCGAGGACATCGTCCATCTTTTCGCGATTCTCGATCATGGACTCGCCCAGCTCGCGCGCCTTCGAGCGCGACTTGTCCATGATGTCGCGGACGCTCTTGCGCTGTTCCTTGCTGAGATCGAGTTCCTCGGCCAGGGACGACAGTCCGCCCATGCCGCGGTAACCGTGCGGGCCGAAGGACGGCGGTCCGTAGCCCGGTCCCCCATAGCCAGATCCCGGGTAGCCGTGGCCCATGTGGTGCGGGCCGGAGTCGTCGGCGTGGGCGAATGCCGCGCCGGTCAGGGTCGTGGCCGCCAGCAGGACGCCGGTGGCCATGAGCGATGATGCAGTACGTTTCATGATGTTCTCCTCTTCCAGATTGATACGGGGTCGTGGCGTCAGGCCCGGCCGGCCAGACCGTGTCCGATTCCCGCCGCGGAATCCTGCCCGCGCCGGCGCAGGGCGCTCGCCGCCGCCAGCAGCGGATCCCAGCCGAGCGCCGCGGTGAGGCCCGGGTAGATGGCCAGCAGCGGCAGCAGCGCGAGATCCCCGAGCGGCGCGTCGACGATGAACGGCACGATCACGAGGGTCAGGCTGAAGGCCAGCCTGACGATGCGTTCGGCGGTATTGATGTTCTGAGCGGTGTTCGTATTCATGGTGCTGTCTCCTTGTCTCGTTGCAGGTTGATGGGGTCTGGGTCAGTTGAGAACGTCCGCCAGGATCCAGGCGCGTGCGCTCTCGAGTCTCGCATCCGGGTAGATCTTGATCTTCGCGTTGACGAAATGCGGGGCGATGCGGCCCGCCACCCGGGAGGCGTCCGCGTCGGTCACCAGCGCGATGCGCGTGATCGAGCGATGCTGGTCCATGGTGAAGCGCAGGTGCTGTGCCAGGGCGGCGAAGGCATTCCAGCCCTCGTGCCCGGGGGCGCGGATGATGAGGCCGTTCAGTTTCCCCTTGCGCTTGAGATAGGGATCGACGACGCGGGCGGCCGCCTCGAGATCCGTTCGCGCGAGCGTGTCGCCCGCTTCCAGCAGCGCGATGGCATCGCTTTCATTCACATTTACCGACAGCATGGCGTTCTCCCGTGTTCGTTGTTGACGCTGAGCAGGATAGCCGGGGTTCCTGCAAGTGTGGGTCAGGGAAGGTAAAGCTGGAGAAAATGATTGTAAGATTCTGTAAAGCGCCCACCCGCGGGCGGCGGCGGGCTTTATAATCGCCGCTAAACAGGGCAAGGAGGAGGCATGGCGAGACTGCTGCTGGCCGACGACGACGAGGAATTGAGCGACATGCTGGCCGAGTACCTGCGTGGCGAGGGCTTCGAGGTCGATGTCGCCTACGATGGCGACGACGCCCTCGCCAGGGCCGTGCAGGGCGATTGCGATCTGGTGGTGCTGGATGTGATGATGCCGCGGCTCAACGGCTTCGACGTGCTGCGCGAACTGCGGCGCAAATCACTGATCCCGGTGCTGATGCTGACCGCGCGCGGTTCCGATACGGACAGCGTGGTCGGGCTCGAACTCGGTGCGGACGACTATCTGCCCAAGCCCTGCAATCCGCGCGTCCTGGTCGCCCGCATCCGCGCCGTCCTGCGCCGTTCCGATCAGGGCGAGCCGGACAGGACCAGCGACGACCTCGTTGTCGGCGACATCGTCATGCAGCACGGTGCCCGCCGGATCCTGCAGGGGGGCGCCCCGGTGGAGCTCACCAGCACGGAATACAGCGTGCTCGCCGTGCTGCTGGACGAGGTCGGGCGCGTCGTCAGCAAGGAGACCCTGTGCGAGCGGGCGCTGGGCCGCAAGCTCACCCGTTACGACCGCGCGCTCGACATGCACATCAGCAATCTGCGCCGGAAACTCGGCCCGCTGCCGGGGGGCGAGGAGCGCATCCAGACCGTGCGCGGCGTGGGTTACCTGTACGCGCGCGTGGGTGACTGACATGTTCAACCTGTTCTGGAAGATCTTCCTCATCTTCTGGGTTTCGATGATCGCCATGGGCGGCGCGATCGCGTGGACCACCGCGCAGATCGGACGCGAGCGCATTCCGCTGATGATCGAACGCGAAAAGGAACAATTCGCCGAGAGCGTGGCGGAGGCCGAGAACGTGCTGCGCGCGCGCGGCGTGGCGGGATTCCGGGAATGGCTGGATCATACCTGGAGCAATCGCCGGATGAATGTCTTCCTGATCGACCCCGCCGGGCGCGAGGTGCTCGGGAACGAATTGCCGCCGTACCTCACGCGGATCATCGATCTGCTGCGTTCGCGCGGATATATCGGCGAGGCGCGGCCGTGGATCTTCGGTCCGCCGCCTTCCTACCGCGACCTCCCGCCCGGTGCCTACGGGCGCCGCGGCCCGCGCGGACGGCGGCCGCGATCTCGACGATGACGGCGAGGCCGGACCCGAACACCACGGTCTGATCATCCGTTCGGTCGCGGTGCCGCGCGAGGGATACTTTCATCTCATCGCCGTTTTCCGGCCGCCGCATCCGGTCTGGCACCTGGTGTCGATACCCGGCCTGCTGGCGGCGCTGCTGATCAGCGGCGTGGTATGCCTCGGGCTGGCGCGTTATCTGAGCGCGCCGGTGCGCCGCCTGCGTACCGCGACCCAGGCGCTCGCGACCGGGGATCTCGGCGTGCGCGTCGGCGCGCTCGGGCTGCGCGGCGATGAGATGGGGGGGCTGAGCCGGGATTTCGACCGCATGGCGGCGCGTCTGCAGGCACTCATCGAGGCGCAGAAGGACCTGTTGCGTGACGTTTCCCATGAATTGCGTTCGCCGCTCGCGCGCCTGCAGGCGGCGCTCGGCCTCGCGCGCCGGCGGACCGAGGGCCGCGCCGCCGAGGAACTCGATCGCATCGAGCGCGAGGCCGAGCGTCTCAATGAGCTGATCGGCCAGATCCTGTCCCTGACCCGGCTCGCGGTCGAGGTCGGCGAGCGCGTGCGCGAGCCGGTCGATCTCGCGTCCCTGGTGGATGCCATCGCGCGCGATGCCGCCTTCGAGGCGGAACAGAGCCGGCGCCATGTCCGCGTGGTCGCGCTCGACGCGGTATCCCTGGTCGGCAGCCCCGAGCTCCTGCACAGCGCGATCGAGAACGTGGTCCGCAATGCGGTGCATTACACCCGGGAAGATACGGCTGTGGAGATCACGCTCGCCGCGGGCGCGGAAGGTGGGGAGGCCGTGATCACCGTGCGCGACCACGGTCCCGGTGTCGGCGAGGCCTATCTCCAGCGTATCTTCGAGCCCTTCTTCCGGGCCAGTGAGTCGCGCGACCGCGCGAGCGGCGGTTACGGGCTCGGGCTTGCCATCGCCAGGCGCGCGGTGGAATCGCACGGCGGCACCATCGATGCCCGCAACGAGCCGGACGGCGGGCTCAGGATCACGATTCGCCTCCCCCTGGGCTGAGCCTGGCCATCCCGCGCGCAAAAAAAAGAGGCGGCGCATTGCGCCGCCTCTTTTCCGCCGTGACCGCGGCGATCAGGCCTGTCTTTCGCTGGCCGGTTTCGAGCCGTCGGCCTTGGTCTTGCCCCCGCCATCGCAGGCGAGCGCCGGCGCGGCGGCGAAGATCATGGCGATGGAGAGCAGGGCGAGCAAGCGTTTCATGGATCACCTCCTGCGGAAATTGCGGTTTCACTGCGAATGACGAACTACGGTTCAGACTCTAGCGAAAAAGCCCGGGCCGGGCAAGCCGGGCCGCGGCGGGGATGTGCGGCGGTTCTCAATCCCGCGCCGGGGCGGGACCTTCTTTCCCCCAGGGCGCGCTTTCCAGCCAGTCGTTCAGGGCGGCCGCGCCCATGGGTCTGGCGATATGGAAGCCCTGCGCGATGTCGCAGCCGATGCCCTGGAGGCGCTCGAGGATCGCCTGCTCCGCCACGCCTTCCGCGACGACCCGCAGCCCGAGATTGTGGGCGAGATCGATGACCGCGTGCACGATGGTGGCCGCCTCCTTGTTGTGCAGCATGTCCATCACGAAGGATTTGTCGATCTTGATCTCGGACAGCGGGAGCTGGCGCAGGTAGTTGAGCGAGGAGTAGCCGGTGCCGAAATCGTCGATGGAAATGACGAACCCCATGTCGGCCAGGGTGTTCAGGGTTTCGAACACGCGCGGCGGGTTGGACATCATGGCGGTCTCGGTGACCTCGAGGCACAGGCGGTGGGTGCGGGCGTCGGAGTTTTCGGCGCGGTAGCGCTCGACGTGGCGGATCAGCTGGTCGTTCTCGAGGTCGTGCATGGACAGATTGACGGCGATGCCGAGCTCGATCCCGTCCAGTTCCCAGGCGTACATCTGGCGCATCGCCTCCTCGATCACCCAGGCGGTGAGCACACCGGTGATGCCGTAGCGCTCGGCGATCGCGATGAACTCGGCCGGCGGGATCGACCCGCGCTCGGGGTGATTCCAGCGCAGCAACGCCTCCACGCCGGTAACGCAATGGGTGCGGAGGTCCACCTTGGGTTGATAGTGCAGCATCAGCTGGTCGGTGCCGATCGCCCGGCGCAGGTCTCCCAGCAGCTTGAGCGCCTGCGCGTTCTGCTCGTCCTGTTCCGGGCTGTAAAAGTCGTAGCCGATGCGGCGGCGCTTGGCCGCGTACATGGCGGTGTCCGCGCACTGCAGGAGATTGACATCGTCCCGTCCATGGGTCGGATAGAGCGCGATTCCGATGCTGGCCCCGATGGTGTACGTGTGCTCCTCCAGTTTGAACGGCTCCTCCAGTGACTGGTTGATACGCTCCGCGATCCGGGCCGCGGACTCGGCGTCGGAACGGGGCAGCACGAGGGCGAATTCATCGCCGCCCAGGCGTGCTACCGTATCCGAGGCGCGCATCAGCGGAGGCAGGCGGGCCGCCACTTGCTGCAGCAGCAGGTCGCCCTGCAGGTGCCCGAGGGTGTCGTTGATTTCCTTGAAGCGGTTGAGGTCCATGATCATCAGCGCCAGCGGTTCCCCGCTGCGGTCGGCGGCGCGGATCGCCTGGCGCAGGCGGTCCGACAGCAGGGCGCGGTTGGGCAGGTCGGTGAGCGGGTCGTGCAGCGCCTGATGCTCGATCGTGGCGAGCTGGGCCTTGCGTTCCGTGATGTCGCGCACGACCGCGATGAGGCGGCGCTTGTCTTCCAGCCGGTAGGCATTGAGGCTGACCTCCACCGGCGGACGCGTCCCGTCACGGCGCAGCGCCGTCGATTCCCAGCGCTGCCCCGGCCACGCGCGTGACGCCGTATTTCCCTGTGCGTCAGCAGAATCGGCAGGGTAACGTTTTGCGATGTCCGGAATCAGCAGGGCGATATTCTGTCCGATCAGATGCTCCGGCGTATCACCGAACATTATCCCGGCGGCGCGATTGGCCGTGATGATGCGGCCCTGTTCATTGCACGTCAGCAGGGCGTCGGGCACGTTGTCGGTGACCGCCAGCAATTGCCCCTGCAGGCGATTGAAGGCGCAGGCCACCTGTCCCACCTCGTCCTCGCGGGCGATGTCGAGGCGCGCCGCCTGGCGGTTTTCTCCGATATCGACGATGGCCTTCCTCAGTCTCGCCAGCGGTGTCAGCACGGTCCATTGCACGGCGCCCGTCAGGACGAGGCTCGAAAACAGCAGCAGGACGATAATTCCCGTGGTCGCGCGGCGCTGCAGTTGCGCCGCCCATTGCTCGATGTCCGCGGTGGAGAGCCCGAGCCGAAGCACGCCGCGCAGGGATGCCGGATCGTATCCGTGGCAGCCCAGGCATTCCTCCCGCGTGGGGATCGGCAGGTAGAGCGTCATGCGCCCGGGGATGGACCAGTCGATGCCATTCTCGCCCCGCAGTGCCTGTTCGAAGGCGGGCGGGTGCAGCGGTTCACCGCGGTGGTGGCCCTCGACCGGCTCGCGCTCGAAGCGCAGGGCGCCGAGATAGCCGTTGACGGCGGAGACGGTGGCGAGATCGGTGAAGGCCTCCTTGCCGTCCTGGCGGAGCACCTCGATGTCGAGGATGCCGGCGATGCCGTGCATCCGGTTGATCCAGTCGCGGGCGAGCGTCCCCTCCCCGTTGAGCATCAGGGTCTGCAGGGTCGACAACAGGGTGTTGGCATGCGTCCTGGCCTGACGCGCCTCCCACTGGCGGACCATCTCGTCGAGACGGTCGTTGAGCCATTGGCTGCCGCCGAGCAGGAGAATGGCCAGCAGGCCGGTCATCAGCAGGGTGATGCGGGTGCCAATGTGTCGCCGGAGTGCGCGCATTGCCTTCCTATATTTATTACGGGTGCCCATCGACCGGCGTTGAGCCGGGGTTGTGTGGGCTCTTACTTCATGGCTTCTTATGTAACGTCTGCGCGGGATGATTTCTTAAGAAATATATCCCTAATAAGTTAAGACTTATTCCGAGTGTTCCGGGCCGCCCATTCCTGATTGATTTACTCAGGTATTGGGGCGAAGATGGATGCCTTGTCGGGGCAGGATGTCCGGTCGTGTTCACGAGGGCGTGCGCTCATGAATGAAGATTTCATCAGCTGCTGGAACGAGATCCTGGTCCCCAAATGGTTCCGGTTCCGCCACCTGCTGGCGGGCAACGGCGCGATCCACAGCGCGATCGCCTATCCCTGGTATGCCTTCCGTCCCGGTGAGCGCGTCCTCGACATCGGCTGTGGCTGCGGCGAGACCTGTCTGGATATCGCGCGTCAGGTGACGCCGTCCGGTGAAGTGGTCGGTCTGGATTGCACCGAGGCCTTCGTGCGCACCGCGCGCGAGGACGCGGTCCGGGACGGTTGCGCGCACGTGCGCTATGAGCAGGGCGACGCGCAGACCCACCCGCTTCCGCCGGAGTACTTCGACGCCGTGTTCTCGCGCTTCGGCGTGATGTTCTTCGAGAGCGTGGTGATGGCGTTGCGCAACGCGCGCCGCGCCCTGAAGCCGGACGGGCGGCTGTGTCTCATCGTGTGGCGCACGATACAGGACAACCCCTGCTGGGGCAGCGCCAAGGAGATCGCGCTCCGACACTTGCCGCCACCCGGAGATCAGGCCAGGACCTGCGGGCCGGGACCGTTTTCGATGGCGGACGAGGAGACCGATCGCGCGATGCTGACGGCCGCGGGTTTCGACCGTGTCGAGATGTTCCGGCGCGTCGACGCCGAGATCTGCATCGGCACCGACGTCGAGGAGGCGATCGATTACCAGATGCTCGTCGGCCCCGCCGGCGAGATCGTGCGCGAGGCGGGCGAGGAAGGCAGCCGCAAGCTGGAGCGGATCCGCGCCGATCTGGGCGCTATGCTGGCGGAGTTCCAGCGCGCCGACGGGAGTGTCTGGATGCCGTCCAGCACCTGGGCCATCATGGCGCGCAAGACCCAGGGCTAAGGGCTAAGGGCTAAGGGCTAAGGGCTAAGGGCTAAGGGCTAAGGGCTAAGGACTAAGGACTAAGGACTAAGGACTAAGGACTAAGGACTAAGGACGGGGAGGGTACTGGTGACCTGGTAAATTACTGATTCAAAAAAGCGACGGCAAATTTATAGATTTTCCTTCTTATCCCATCCGCCCGGATTTTTGTCTTTACTCAGTCCTAAGTCCTCAGTCCTTAGTCCTGGTTTTCCTCTAGAGCAAACCGGACAGCAGGGTCGCGATGCCGAGGAAGGTGAGGAACCCGATGATGTCCGTGATCGTGGTCAGGATGATGGAGGAGGATTGCGCGGGATCCTGTCCGGCGGCGGACAGCAGGATCGGCACGATCACCCCGGAAAATCCCGCCGCGACCATGGAGATCACCATCGAGGTGCCGATCACCAGCGCGAGTCCTCCGGATCCGCTCCACACCATCACCCCGATCGAGGTGACCACCGCGACGGCGACGCCGTTGATGAAGCCGGCGCCGATTTCCTTGCGCGCGACGCGCAACCAGTGGCTGATGCTGATCTCGCGCAGCGCCAGGCCGCGCATGGTGACGGCGAGCGCCTGCGCGCCGGTGTTGCCCGCCTGACCCGCCACTACCGGCAGCAGCACGGCGAGGGCGGTGAACTGCGCGATGGTGGATTCGAACAGGCCGACGACCGCGGCGGCGAGAAAGGCGGTGAGCAGGTTGATCTGCAGCCAGGGCAGCCGCTTGCGGACGACGAAGCCGATCTTCGACAAGGCGCGTTCTTCGCGGCTCGCGCCCACCATGGTCAGCAGGTCCGCACTGCTGTCCTCACGCACCGCGCTTACCAGCGCGTCGTAATGTATCACCCCGACGAGTTCTCCGTGGACGTCGGTCACCGGCAGCTCCGCCAGCTTGTGGCGGTCGAACTGTTCGACGATATCCTCCTGGTTCGCGGTCGGCGTGACCGCGGTCGGCGCCGGCCGGGCGAGGTCGATCAGGCGGCTGCGCGGATCCGCGAAGGCAAGCTCCTGGATCTCGAGCAGGTAGAGCCGCGGCGGCTCGTCCTCGCTGGTGATATAGAACTGCTGCGCGGAACGGCTGCGGCGCCGGCGCAGACGGGTGAGCGCCTCGCGCGCGCTCATCGCGGGGGTGAGCAGGGGGAAATTGGTATCCATGAGCGCCCCGGCGCTGTTGGCCGGAAAGTGCATCAGGCGCTCGAATTCGCGCAGGCGGGAGGCGGTGATCCGCTCGTGCAGGCGCTCGCGTCGTGCCTCGCGCAGGCGTGCGTAGGCGCGCGCCGACCTCACCGCATCGGCGCGGTTCAGCAGCCGGCTCGCCAGTTCGTCGTCGAGACGGTGCAGGGTCTCGGCCGCGAGATCGAGCGGCAACTGCTGCCACACGGCGATCGCGCGCATCACCGGCTGGGCCGCCAGCAGTTCGGCGATATCGTCCGGGTGCATGTCCGCCACCGCGCGCGCGGCCTCGGCGGGATAACGCCGGAGATAGTCCTCGTTCAGCGCGGTGACCGCGTGCCTGACGTCGTACGCCATGCCCGTCCCGTCGCGTTATTTCCCGCCCCGGGTGCCGTGGGCGCGGAGGGTGGCGAGGTTATGGAGGAGTTCGGCCAGCGCAGTCCAGAAGATCTGGGCCAGGTTGAGCACGCTGTCGACGAAATCGGCGTTCGCGGGCGGATGGGCGCCGATCAGTTGCGTGGCTTCGATCACGGTCCGGTAACTGATCGCGCCGGCAAGGACGCCATCGCCCTCGATGACCGGGAGCAGGCGCTGGTTCTGCCATGCCGGATGCGCGCGCGTCATCGTGAGGGTGGTGCGCACCGACAGGCGCGCGGGCACGGGCCGGACCAGGGTCTGCAGCGGCGTGCGCCCGTCACCCCGGATCAGGGCAACGCTGTCGACGATGCCAACCAGCCGCTGATTGCGATCGACCACGAAGATCTCGTTGGCGGCCGGTGTAAAGGCTCGCACCCGCCGCAGCGCCTCGCCGATGCTGAGATCGGAGGCGAGCGTGAACGGCACGGTTTCCATATGGGAGCCGACGGTGTCGAGCGGGTAGTACAGCAGGCGTTCGATGTGCATCCGGTCGCGCAGCCGCAGTCGCGCCAGCAGCGTGCGCGTCTGTTCCGGCGGCACGACCTTGAGGATGTGCGCCATGGCGACGGGCGGGACGGCGTGCTGGATGCGCGTGCCGAGGAATTCCGGGATCTCGTGCAGGCAGGCGCCCGCGGTCTTGGGCGACATCGCCGCGAGCAGGCGGGCGGCCAGTTCGGACGGGATCGCCTCGAGCAGGCGCGCGCTGGTCGGCGCCGGCAGTCGCTCGAGGGTGTGCGCGGCGTCGAGCGGGTGGGATTCGAGGTAACTCAGCGTGAGATGGTTATTGGGCTTCACGATCCGTCCGCTCGGGCAGCTCCGCCACCGCCTCCTCGAACAGCCTGGCGGGGATGATCACCCGTCCCCTGTCCGTTCCCAGGATCACCTTGGTGGAGGAAAGTTCGATGATGGTGCCTTCGACGCCGCCGATGCGCAGGCGGTCGCCGATGTGGTAGATCTGTTTGAGCTGGTGCCCGGCGATGACGTTGCTCATGTAGGTCTGCGCACCGATACCGAAGGCCAGCGCCACGCTGCCGAAGGTGGCGGCGAGCGCGATGCCGACGATGATGGACAGGAAGGAGATGTTGATTCCGATCTGGTCGACGCCGATCGCGGTCGCCGTCAGCAGGACGGCGATCTGGGCCAGGCGGCCGAGCAGATCGCTGCGCTGGATCCCCGCGCGCTCCGCGCCCGATACGACCAGCTCGCGCAGCAGGCTGCTCAGGATGATGCCGGCGATGATGATGAGCAGGCCGGTCAGCAGGATCGGGATATAGGTCGTCAGCTTGGAGATCCAGGCGACGAAGGTGCCGAGCCCGAGTATCGACGCGGCGCCGGCCATGAAGAACAGGACGACGAACCAGAACAGGAATTCGCCCGCGATGCGCGCCGGCGGCAGGCGCGGCTGCAGCCGCTCCAGTCCCTTGTGGGAGACGAGCCGCTGCCAGAGCAGGTCGAGCCCCAGCAGCAGGCGCACGCTGAGCGCGCGCACCAGTCGCGCGACCAGCCAGCCGAGCACCATGACGGCGATGGCGAGCAGCAGCCGCGGCAGATAGGTCGCCACCTGGAAGAAGAGATCGGTGAATTCGGTGCGGAACGCCTTGAGCCAGGCCGTCGTGTCCATGAAAAATCCGTTCCCGCAGGGTTGTCCATGCCCCGTGCTTGCGGGGGAGCAGGTTGCTGGCGCATAAGGTAACGCGAATCGGTGGCGAAGTCATTACGCCGCGCGCCGCTATTGACCGGGCTGGGGCGGAATCCCAAGATAGAGCCTGCGACCGCGCGTGGAACATGCGGCTGACCGCATGCGTCGCGGCGCTGTGGAGCGAAGATGGAACGGCAGGCAAACGAAACCTCGGGAATCGCCTGCGCGGCGCGCGCCTTGCTGGCCGCGGGCGCGCTGGCGGCGGCGCTGGCGGTGATCATGGGCGCCTTCGGGGCCCATGCCCTGAAGGGTCGGCTCGGTATGGAACTGGGGGCGGTCTACCGCACCGCGGTCGACTACCATTTTTATCACGCGCTCGGCCTGCTCGCGGCGGGCCTGCTGGCGGCCCGGCTGCCGGAGGCACGGATCCTGCGCTGGGCCGGCGTGCTGCTGGGCGCGGGCATCGTGCTGTTCTCGGGCAGTCTCTATCTGCTCAGCCTCGGCGGGCCGGGCTGGCTCGGCGCGGTGACGCCCTTCGGCGGACTGGCCTTCATCGGCGGCTGGGTGCTGCTGGCCTGGGGAGCGCTGCGCGGCGGCGCGCGCGGGTAGGGCGCCATGTCCGGGCGAGACCGTGCGTATCCGCGGAGACCGCGCGCCGTCCTGTTCGCGTCGATCTGCGTCCTGGCGCTGTGCGCGGGTTGCGCCGGCGGGCCGCAGCTCTCGGCGACGGTGCATCATCACACGCTCGGCCTCGATGCCGGCGCGCTGGAGGCGGGCGGGCTCGCCTTCGTTACGCCGTCCGTCGCCCTGGGCAAGGAAGAGGACAAGCAGGTCGTCGCGCTCATCTTCAGCGAGGCGCTGGTCGCGCGGCGGCCGGGGATCGCCGTCGTCACCTTGCCGGAAACGCTCGGCATGATCAACAGCAACGGCTACGCCGACGATTACCGGCGCATGTACGAGGACTATCACGATACCGGCATCTTCCGTCGTGACTACCTGGCCCAGGTCGGGCGGCTCACCGGAGTACGTTACGTGGCGCAGCTCAACCTGGCCGCGTTCTCCCAGGACTCGGTCGGACGCCTGAGCCTGCTGGGCCTGCGCCTGCTGGAGACCAAGCGGGCGAGCGCGCGGCTGTTTTTCCAGATCTGGGACAGTGAGAGCGGCAAGATCGCGTGGGAGGGTGTGCAGGAAATGAACTATGCCTACGATACCTCCAAGGAAACGCCGGTGACCTTTCGCAGCGTCATCGAGGCCTCGGCGCTGAGGCTGATCGAGGCCCTGCCGCCGCCGGAGGGCGCATGAGGGCGCCGGCGCGTCACCGCCTGTTCTGTTACGGCACGCTGGAATTCCCGCCCATTATGGAGGCCGTCGCGGGCCGGCGTTTTCCGGGCCGGGCGGCGGTCCTGCCCGGTTATCGCCGGCGCGCCGTCAAGGGGCAGGTTTTTCCCGGCATCGTCGCGCAGGCCGGCGCCGAGGTCGGCGGAACGGTGTACCGGGGTTTGAGCAACGCGCATCTGCGCCGGCTCGATGCCTACGAGAACGCGTTCTACCGCCGCCGGCCGCTGCGCGTGCGCGACGCCGCCGGCGGTCGCTCGCGTCTGGCGTGGACCTACGTCGTGCCGGCGCTGTACCGGCACCGGCTGGCGGCGGCGGACTGGGATCCGGCGGTTTTTTTGCGGCGCCATTACGCGCGCTATCTGCGGCGCCTGCGGCGGTGACCGCGCAGGGCATGGTGCCTGGACGGCATCTGGGATAAATTTGTCACCAATTCAGATCAGTCGCCGCCGAGGAGGGAGCCGTGGAAGATTACGAGGATATACGTCGCGATCTCGTGAACAAGCGCGAAGAGATGCTGGGCCGCTTGACCGCCATTACGCGGGACCTGGGGCATCAAAGCCAGCCGCTCGATCCTGATTTCGAAGAGCAGGCGGTGGAGCGCCAGAATGAGGAAGTGCTGGATGCGCTGGATGCGGCGGCGCGCAAGGAGCTGGCCCAGATCGAGCGCGCGCTGGAGCGCATGGAGCGGGGCGAATATGCCGTCTGCGTGCTGTGCGGCGAGACCATCCCGCGCGCGCGCCTGCGCGCGGTGCCCTACACCGATCGTTGCGTGGACTGCGCCGAACTCGAGCCGGCGTGAAGCCGCGGCCGCCGGCTAGGAATTCGCATCGGCCTTCAGTTCGGGTTCATCCCGCCGCGCCGGGTCGGGTTGTTCCCGGCTCAGGCGGGAGTTGAGCGGCATTACCGCGGGCATGCGTTCGCTCAATTTGCGCGGCGGCAGTTCCAGTCGGATGTCGTAGATGGATGCGAAGTAGATCACGTTCTGGACATAGCCGCGCGTTTCCGCGAACGGCAGGGTTTCCGCCCACTGATCCGACCCCGCGACGGCATCTTGCGGCAGCCAGCGGTCGACGCGGCTGACGCCGGCGTTGTAGGCCGCCACGGCCACCAGTGCGTTGTTGTAGCGGTCGATGAGCTGGCGCAGGTGCGCGATACCGAAGCGCAGATTGGTGGAGACGTTGAGCAGGTCCGCGTGTCCCGGTTCGGGCAGGCGGAGGTAGCCGGCCATCTTGCGCGCGGTCTGCGGCAGCAACTGCATCAGGCCCAGCGCGCCGGCCGGTGAGCGCGCGTCCACCGCGAAGGCGCTCTCCTGGCGTATCACCGCGAAGGCGAGCGCGGGATCGACACCCCGTGCGCGCGCCTCGGACAGCACCTCTTCACGGTGGACGACAGGGAAGCGCAGCTCCATGTCGTCGAGCCGCGAGGTGCGGCCCATGGTGACAATGGCGCGATCGTACCACCCCCGGCGCTGCGCCAGCAGCGCGGCCGACTGGAGCTGCCAGTCCGTCATTTCCCGGGTGGTGTAATACCATTCGCGCCGCGCATCGACCAGGCGGTCGAGCGCGAACAGTTCCAGCGCCCGTGCCACGCCCGGATAGGTCTCCGCGCTGACGCTGTGTGTCGTGGCCGCGTCGAGCGGGTCGTGATTCATCTGATAGGGGCGCCCCAGTCGGTCCGCGGCCAGAAAGCCGTAATAGCCCCGATTCAGCGCCAGGCCCAGAAAGATCTCGTCGGCCTGCTGGCGCTGGGCGAGCCCGTCCAGCGCGCGCGCCTGCCAGTAGCGCCAGCGCGCCGCCGCCTGTTCCTGTTCGGGCATCTGGTAGATCGCCGCGAGCACGGCGCGCCAGTCCTGCTGGCTGACCGCGGCCCGTGCGCGCCATTCGCGCAGCGTGGTGTCGGTGTTTCCCGCCTCGACCTGGGAAAGCCAGGCGAGGGATTCCTTGCGTCCGCGCAGGGCCAGGGTCATGCCCAGGCTGCGCTGAACCTCCGCGGTTTCCTCCGGGGTGAATTCGTGGCGCGTGCTGAGTGTTTCCGTCCACACCGCGATCGCCCGGTCGATATCTTTGCGCGCGAGGCGTTTGATTCCGTGGATCAGGATGCTGGCGGACACCGGCCGTCCGCCGCGCGGCAACGACAGGATGAGCGCGGGATCGGCGTGGACGCGCAGCCACAGTTCCGCGTCTTCCCGGTATTCGCCGTCCAGCTGGCGCGCGAGATAGCGCGCCAGCTGGACCTCGTTGTTGTTCATCGCGAGCGCGAAGCGGCGCCAGACCAGCTCCGGTTCAAGCCCCCCCGCGCTGCGCCAGAGCGCGAAGACGCGGTCGCAGGCGGCGGGCTGGGAGCGATCCACCAGCCACAGCCGTTCCATCCCGGCCAGGGCGGAGGCTGTATCGCCAGCCCGATGCAGGGCCCAGCGGCGCTGGCAATCCAGTTCCACATCACCGCTGTCGGCGGGGGCATGCCGCAGCAAGGTCTGCCAGCGGCCGCTGCGGGCGAGACTGTCGAGCCAGGCGCTCTGCAGGCGGACGGCCAGCGGGCTGTCCGCGTAGCGCCGGATGAATTCCGTTATCTCATCCTCGCCCGTCGACTGCAGACGCGGGAGCAGATACTGAAAGCGCAGATACGGGTAGAGCGGGTAGTCGCCCAGTCCCGCGAGCAGTGCGCGGTAACGGGCGAGATCGCCGCCGCGCAGGGCGCCCTCCGCCGCCAGGAAATCGGCGCGCAGGCGGCGAAGCTCCGCCGCTTCGTCCGCCGCGGCGGCGTTTCCCGGGAGGCAGAACGCCGGCAGCAGGCAGAGCAGGAACAGGATGCGTGTCATGCCGTCTCTAATGAAAAAATCGTACCAGGCCGTGATGCATGGCGGGCTGGCCGGAGGCGGCGGTCATGGAGGCGGCGGGTGGTTGAATGCGGGACGGGGGATATCAGGGCGGAATATTCGGAAACGCGGGGCGGGAAACTCCCGCCCCGTGTTGCACTGCCTTACGGCCGCGCGTGCGCCCGGCGCGACGCCGGGCGCACGCGCATGCGCAATCAGGCCATGTCCTTCAGCGACTTCAACGCCTGGATCTTGACCACGTTCCGCGCGGGCTTGGCCTTGAACATCATCTCCTGGCCGGTGAACGGGTTGACGCCTTTGCGGGCCTTGGTGGCCGGCTTGCGCGTGACCTTGACCTTGAACAGGCCGGGCAGGGTGAAGATCTTGCCCGCCTTCACGTGCGCTTCGACCACCGCCTTCAGGCTGTCGATCACGGTGGAGACGTCCTTCTTGGTGATGCCGGTGCTATCGGCGATATGGGACAGGGTCGAGGAACGGGTGAAGGAACTGGAAACCTTGGGGCGGGCGATTGCTTTCTTGGCAGCGACTTTCTTGGTGGCCGCTTTTTTCTTGGTTCCCGCTTTCTTTTTTGCAACCATGGAATTCTCCTTGCTGTTGGTTGGCTGTTGGTTGGTCGAGGTAAAAAACTGTATTTCCCGCTTGTATTACAGTACGCGCAGCATAGCAACGTATTTTCCGCCGTGCAATCCATTTCTTGTTAAAATCGGTCACCATGAGCGCACCCCGGTTTTTGCCGGGCGCGGCGCGTATCGCGGCAATTTTTTCACGACCAGGCGAGAGCGGCATGCAAGGCGCAAAACCCTATTACCAGCGGCATCCGCTGCGTTTTCGCTGTACCGGATGCGGCGCGTGCTGCAGCGGCGGCGGCGATTACCATGTCTTCGTCGGGCGCGCGGAGGCCAGGAGGATCTGCGCGCACCTCGGCCTGAGCTGGCCGTGGTTCCGGCGGCGCTATCTGGCGCGCACCGCGCAGGGCGCGCGCGTGCTGCGGCTGGAGCGCGACGGCCGCTGCACGTTCCTCGGTGTCGACGGGCGCTGCAGGGTGTACGCCGCGCGCCCGCGCCAGTGCGTGAGTTATCCGTTCTGGCCCGAGGTGATCGGCAGCCGGACGGCGTGGCTGCGCGAGGCGCGTCGCTGCGAAGGCATCGGTGACGGGGTCAGGATACCGTTGGGCCGGATCGAGCGCATGCTGAAGTACGGCGAAAGCGGAGGCGATGATGACTGAGGCGGGAGAGGTCACCTTCGTGCTGAACATTTCGTCGGACGAGTACCTGCGTTACTACCAGGGCGCCGCGCGTCATGTGGTCGTGCGCGGGCGTGACGGACGCACGATCCAGTTTCCCGCCGGCCTGCTGCGCCGTTTCGTCACCCGCGACGGCGTGCATGGCGAGTTCCGGCTGTGTTTCGACGCCGGCAACAAGCTGGTCAGTCTGGACCGCATCGGGCAGGCGCGGCAGGAGGGACCGTGAACGGAGTGGATGAGCTGCTCGAGATCATGCGCCGCCTGCGCGCCGAGGAAAGCGGCTGCCCGTGGGATCGCGCCCAGACTTTCCGCTCCCTGTTGCCGCACACCCTGGAGGAGGCCTACGAGGTCGCGGATGCGATCGAGCGCGGCGACGATGCCGGACTGCGCGACGAACTGGGCGACCTGCTGTTCCAGATCGTGTTCTACGCCCGCATCGCCGAGGAGCAGGGCCTGTTCGGTTTCCGCGAGGTGGCGGAGGGGATCGCGGCCAAGCTGGTCCGGCGCCACCCGCATGTGTTCGGCGCCGGGCGCGGCGCCGATGCCCGGGACCAGGCCGCGGACTGGGAAGGACACAAGGCGCGCGAGCGCGACGAAAGCGGCCTGCGCGGCACGCTGGCGGGCGTTGCGCATGCCCTGCCCGCCCTGACGCGGGCGGTGAAGCTGCAGAACCGCGCCGCGCGCGACGGGTTCGACTGGCCCGACGTCGAGCGCGTGTTCGACAAGATCGCGGAAGAGATCGCGGAGTTGCGCGCCGAGCTCGGCACCCCGGCGGGCTCGCCGCAGCGGGTGCACGAGGTCGGCGACCTGCTGCTCGCGGTGAGCAACCTGGCCCGGCACCTCGGCGTCGATCCCGAGGCGGCGCTGCGGCAGGCCAACCGGCGCTTCGAGCGGCGCTACGCCCGCATGGAGGCGATCGCCGCGGACGGCGGGCGCCGTTTCGGCGATCTCGCACTGGACGAGCAGGAGGCGCTGTGGCGGCAGGCCAAGGCGGACGAGTCCGCCGGGTGAGCCGCGCGCACGCCATATTTCGGTGCGTCGGGTGGCGCGGATTCCCGGTCGCCGGGCCTCCGCGCGGGCCGGGTTTCAATGTTGACAAGGCACGGATACACCAGCAAAATAGGCGGCTTGCTTTGGGAGGGGTTCCCGAGCGGCCAAAGGGATCAGACTGTAAATCTGACGGCTCTGCCTTCGGAGGTTCGAATCCTCCCCCCTCCACCAGGAATCGCCGTTGTAGAGCGGACGTGATGAGGGACCGGGCATCTGCCGGGTCTATAGCTGAGCAGGCGGGTGTAGTTCAATGGTAGAACCTCAGCCTTCCAAGCTGATGGTGTGGGTTCGATTCCCATCACCCGCTCCAGAAGATCCTAGGCCCATATAGCTCAGGCGGTAGAGCACTTCCTTGGTAAGGAAGAGGTCACCGGTTCAAATCCGGTTATGGGCTCCACCTCAGGCATCTGGCGCAGGTCCTGGGGTCTTCGGGGATTTTAGGGAATGAGCGCTCCGGCGTGTTAGGCAACCAGAATTTTTGGGAGACAGTCCAATGTCCAAGGGAAAATTTGAGCGTACGAAGCCGCACGTGAACGTGGGAACGATCGGTCACGTGGACCACGGTAAGACGACGTTGACGGCGGCGCTGACGAAGGTGCTGGCGGAGAAATTTGGCGGCGAGGTGCTGAACTACGACCAGATCGACAAGGCACCGGAAGAGAAGGCGCGCGGTATTACGATTTCGACGTCGCACGTGGAGTACGAGTCGACGGCGCGGCACTACGCGCACGTGGACTGCCCGGGACACGCGGACTACGTGAAGAACATGATTACGGGCGCGGCGCAGATGGACGGCGCGATCCTGGTGGTGTCGGCGGCGGACGGCCCGATGCCGCAGACGCGCGAGCACATTCTGCTGGCGCGGCAGGTGGGCGTGCCGTACATCGTGGTGTTCCTGAACAAGGCGGACATGGTGGACGATCCGGAGCTGCTGGAGCTGGTGGAGATGGAAGTCCGCGAGCTGCTGACGACGTACAAGTTCCCGGGGGACGACACGCCGATCGTGACGGGCTCGGCGCTGAAGGCGCTGGAGGGCGACAGCTCGCCGATCGGGATGCCGGCGGTGATCAAGCTGGTGGAAGAGATGGACCGGTACATACCGGTGCCGGAGCGTCCGAAGGACAAGCCGTTCCTGATGCCGATCGAGGACGTGTTCTCGATCTCGGGCCGCGGCACGGTGGTGACGGGCCGCATCGAGCGCGGCCTGGTGAAGGTGGGCGACGAAATCGAGATCGTGGGCATCAAGCCGACGACGAAGACGACGTGCACGGGCGTGGAGATGTTCCGCAAGCTGCTGGACCAGGGCGAGGCGGGGGACAACGTGGGCGTGCTGCTGCGCGGCACGAAGCGCGAGGAAGTGGAGCGCGGCCAGGTGCTGTGCAAGCCGGGTTCGATCACGCCGCACACGAAGTTCGAGTGCGAGGTGTACATTCTGGGCAAGGAAGAGGGCGGCCGTCACACGCCGTTCTTCAACGGCTACCGCCCGCAGTTCTACTTCCGGACGACGGACGTGACGGGCGCGTGCGACCTGCCGTCGGGTGTTGAGATGGTGATGCCGGGCGACAACGTGAAGATGACGGTGTCGCTGATCAACCCGATCGCGATGGAAGAAGGCCTGCGCTTCGCGATCCGCGAAGGCGGCCGCACCGTCGGCGCCGGCGTGGTGTCGAAAGTACTCGAGTAAATGCAGAGCGGGGACGGACTGAAGTCCGTCCCCGGATTTAATTTAAAGTTTAGGGCCAGTAGCTCAATTGGCAGAGCGGCGGTCTCCAAAACCGCAGGTTGGGGGTTCGATTCCCTCCTGGCCTGCCAATTGAACGGGTGGGAAGTGGGGGAGTCACGGATTGTCGGACTCCTGATTTTTTCACTTCATACATTTTGGTGTTTGAGGTTATGGGCGACAAGATCAAGTTCCTGTTGGCCGCGCTGATCGTGGCGGGGGCGCTCGGGGCTTTCTATTATTACGGGGAGGACACCTCCCTGCTGCTGCGGGTGCTGGGCCTGCTGGTGGCGATCGGCGTCGCCAGTGCCGTGTTCTTTCAGACCGCGGCCGGCCAGCACACCTGGGCCTTCATCGGCGAGGCCCGCACCGAGGTGCGCAAGGTCGTCTGGCCCACGCGCAAGGAAACCATCCAGACCACGCTGGTGGTCATGGGGATGGTGTTGGTGACGGCGGTCATCCTGTGGATCTTCGATTCGTTCCTGACGTGGTTGGTAAAGCTATTTACGGGCCAAGGGGGCTGATGGCACATGGCTAAGCGGTGGTACGTGGTGCATGTCTATTCCGGCTTCGAACAGCAGGCGGTGCGCTCCCTGAAGGAACGCATTTCGCACAGCGGCGTGGCCGAGCTGTTCGGCGATATCCTGGTCCCCACCGAGGAAGTCATCGAGATGCGCGGCGGCCAGAAGCGCAAGAGCGACCGCAAGTTCTTCCCCGGCTACGTGCTGATCCAGATGGAGATGAACGACACCACCTGGCACCTGGTGAAGGAAGTGCCCAAGGTCATGGGTTTCATCGGCGGCACTTCCGACCGGCCGGCGCCGATCTCCGACAAGGAGGCGCAGCAGATCATCGACCGCATCCAGGAAGGCGTCGAGAAGCCGAAGCCGAAGGTGCTGTTCGAGCCCGGCGAGGTCGTGCGCGTCATCGAGGGTCCGTTCGCGGACTTCAGCGGCGTCGTCGAAGAGGTCAATTACGAGAAGAGCCGCCTGCGCGTGGCGGTGACCATCTTCGGCCGTTCCACCCCGCTGGAGCTGGAATTCGGGCAGGTGGAGAAGGGATAAGGACTAAGGACTAAGGACTAAGGATGATCTGGACGACGGGGTTGTGGGTTTGACTCAGTCCTTAGTCCTAAGTCCTTAGTCCTGGAGTTTTATTAATAGAGCGGGGAGCCGCGAGGCGCTTGCACCCGGGAGTGAGCAATGGCAAAGAAAGTCGACAAGTACATCAAGCTGCAGGTGGCCGCCGGGCAGGCCAATCCGAGCCCGCCGGTCGGTCCGGCGCTCGGCCAGGCCGGCGTCAACATCATGGAGTTCTGCAAGGCGTTCAACGCCCAGACCCAGAAGATGGAGCAGGGCATGCCCCTGCCGGTGGTGATCACCGTTTACAGTGATCGCAGCTTCACCTTCGTCATCAAGACCCCGCCGGCCTCGGTGCTGCTGAAGAAGGCCGTCGGCATCGCCTCGGGCAGCGCCACGCCGAACACCGTCAAGGTGGGCAAGGTGACGCGCGCGCAGCTCGAGGAGATCGCCAAGACCAAGATGCCCGACCTGACCGCCGCGGATCTGGATGCCGCCGTGCGCACCATCGCCGGCAGCGCGCGCAGCATGGGCCTCGACTCGGAGGGGGTGTGACATGGCGCTGTCCAAACGCAACAAACTGATCCGCGGGAAGACCGTGCCCGGCAAGCAGTACCCGCTCGATGAGGCGCTCGCGCTGTTGAAGGAACTGGCGACCGCGAAGTTCGATGAGACGGTCGACGTCGCCGTGAATCTCGGCGTCGATACCCGCAAGTCGGACCAGATGGTGCGCGGCTCGACCGTGCTGCCGAACGGCACGGGCAAGTCGATGCGCGTCGCGGTGTTCGCCCAGGGCGAGAAGGCCGAGGCCGCCAAGGCGGCGGGCGCCGACATCGTCGGGTTCGACGACCTCGCCGCGTCCATCAAGGCCGGGAACCTGGATTTCGATGTGGCGATCGCCACCCCCGACGCGATGCGCGTCGTCGGCCAGCTGGGCCAGATCCTCGGTCCCCGCGGCCTGATGCCGAACCCCAAGGTGGGGACGGTGACGCCCGATGTGGTCACGGCGGTGAAGAATGCGAAGGCGGGTCAGGTGCAGTACCGCACCGACAAGGCCGGCATCGTGCACTGCGTGATCGGCAAGGCGAGCTTCACCGTGCCGGCGCTGCGCGAGAACCTGTCCGCGCTGCTGGGCGCGCTCAACAAGGCCAAGCCGGGCACCGCCAAGGGCATCTACATGAAGAAGATCTCGGTCTCGAGCACCATGGGGCCGGGCCTGATCATCGATCAATCGACCCTGGCCGAATAGGCCTGGGTC
The DNA here is from genome assembly GCA_016716465.1 of Gammaproteobacteria bacterium. Lineage (NCBI taxonomy): Bacteria > Pseudomonadati > Pseudomonadota > Gammaproteobacteria > Gammaproteobacteria bacterium. Next base: position 1,468,808 of record JADJWH010000001.1, on the reverse strand, counting down.
GCGCGACAGACTTTGGGCATCCCCGCCGGGCCAACGGCCGCGGGCGGAGGACGTCGAAGACCGCAGGCGCCGCGCCGCATCCCTGACAGGGGGGCGTGGACGGCCTAAGCTGAATCCCCGGGGAACCGGGTCTTCTGCCTGCGTAGACGGTGAGACCCGCACAGGATTTCCTCCTGCAAGGTCGCCGTGGGTGGGCGTGCGCAGTGTGCGCGCCCGTGGCGTAAACGACGCCATGCGGACCCGGAACGGGAGGGCATGGCGAACTGGGAGGTGAACGCTTGTTATCGCTTGAAGACAAGAAGGCAATCGTCGCCGACGTGGCCCGTGAGGCCAGCACTGCGCAATCCGCCATCGCGGCGGAATACAGCGGTCTCACGGTCGAGGCTTTGACCGATCTGCGGCGCAAGGCCCGTCAGTCCGGTGTCTACCTGCGCGTGGTCAAGAACACGCTCGCGCGCAAGGCGGTCTCGGAGACGGAATTCGCGTGCATGCAGGAGGGCTTCGTCGGGCCGCTGATCCTCGCCTTATCGAAGGAAGATCCGGCCGCCGCCGCGCGGGTCCTGACCGACTTCGCGAAGACGAACGAGAAGCTCATCATCAAGGTCGTGGCATTGCGCGGCAAGCTGCTGGCGCCGGAAGACGCCAAAAGATTGGCGCAGATGCCGACCAAGAGCGAGGCGATCAGCCAGCTGATGGCCGTGATGAAGGCGCCGATCGGGAAGTTTGTGCGTACGCTGGCCGAGCCGGCGAACAAACTGGCCCGTACCGTGGCCGCCGTCCGCGATCAGAAACAGGCCGCGGCCTGAGTGCCGCCGGGCTTACTTATCAACTGATTACATTCAAGATTTAGGAGCATAGACCATGTCAGTCAGCACCAACGATATTCTGGATGCCATTTCCAAGATGACGGTCCTCGAGGTCGTCGACCTGATCAAGGCGATGGAAGACAAGTTCGGCGTCTCCGCCGCGGCCGCGACCGTGGCCGTTGCCGCGCCCGCCGCCGGTGGTGCCGCCGCCGCCGAGGAGAAGACCGAATTTACTGTCATTTTGAAGGCTTTCGGTGATAATAAGGTCAACGTCATCAAGGTCATCCGCGCCATAACCGGCCTGGGTCTGAAAGAGGCCAAGGATCTGGTCGAGGGCGCGCCGTCCCCGGTCAAGGAAGGCGTGTCGAAGGCGGATGCGGACAGCATCAAAAAGCAGCTTGAGGAGGCCGGCGCGACGGTTGAAATCAAGTAAGCGAACTTCCCGCTGTACGGAAAGTCCCAAGAAGACCTTTGCCCCGCATTCGCCTCCGGCGGATGCGGGGTACGGGTTTTCTTTTCTTTTCCGTCCGGCATGCGTTCGCCCGGCAAGTGCAGTTATGAAGACCGCTGATTGAATATCTATTCTCGAGGAACTCCGATGCCATACTCGTATACAGAGAAGAAATGCATCCGCAAGGATTTTGGCAAGCGCCCCAGCGTCCTGAAGGTTCCGTATCTGCTCGCGACCCAGATCGATTCCTATCAGACCTTCCTGCAGGCGGAGGCGGCGCCGGACCAGCGCGCCAACCTGGGCCTGGAGGCGGCGTTCCGTTCGGTGTTCCCCATCCTCAGCTACTCGGGCAACGCGGCCCTTGATTACGTGAGCTATGAGCTCGGCACGCCGGTATTCGACGTCAAGGAATGCCAGATGCGCGGCGTCACCTACTCGGCGCCGCTCAAGGTGAAGGTGCGCCTGGTGATCTACGACAAGGACGCGCCGGCGAACGCGCGTTCCGTCAAGGACATCAAGGAACAGGAGGTCTACATGGGCGAGATCCCGCTCATGACCTCCAACGGCACCTTCGTCATCAACGGCACCGAGCGTGTGGTGGTGTCCCAGCTGCACCGTTCGCCCGGTGTGTTCTACGATCACGACAAGGGCAAGACGCACTCCTCAGGCAAGGTGCTCTACTCCGCCCGCATCATCCCCTACCGCGGTTCCTGGCTCGATTTCGAATTCGATCCGATGGACTGCGTGTTCGTGCGCATCGACCGCCGCCGCAAGCTGCCGGCGACCGTGCTGCTGCGCGCGCTCGGTTACAGCAGCCAGCAGATCCTCGAGCTGTTCTTCGACGTCAACACCTTCCGCATCGCCAAAGACGGCATCAAGCTCGACCTGGTGCCCGACCGCCTGCGCGGCGAGACCCTGCTGTTCGATCTGAAGGGTCCCAAGGGCAAGGTCATCGTCGAGGCCGGCCGCCGCATCACCGCGCGTCACGTGCGCGAGATGGAGAGCCAGCAGCTCAGCGCCATCCCGGTGCCGAAGGAGTACCTGATCGGCAAGACGCTGGCGCACGATGTCGTCGACGAGCTGACCGGCGAGGTGCTGGCCGAGGCCAACACCGTGCTCACCGCCGAGCAGATCGACAAATTCGTCGACGCCGGCCTGAAGGAACTGCGCACGCTCTACACCAACGAACTCGACCGCGGTCCCTACATGTCCGACACGCTGCGCATCGACCAGACGCGCACGCAGCTCGAGGCGCTGGTGGACATCTACCGCATGATGCGCCCGGGTGAGCCGCCGACGAAGGAAGCGGCCGAAGTGCTGTTCCGCAACCTGTTCTTCAATTCCGACCGTTACGACCTGTCGGCGGTCGGCCGCATGAAGTTCAACCGCCGGGTGCAGAACGACACCATCGTCGGCCCGGGCATCCTGATCGACAACGTCTATTTTGCCAGCCTGCTGGAAGATACCCTGAAGCCGAAGGGCGACGGCGACGCGGTTTCGCTCGCGCAGCTCAAGCTGTTCGAGTCGTCCCTGCTCGACCTGCCGGAGCTGCACGGCAAGGGCGAGAACGACAAGGCCACCTGGGGCGACCTGCGGTCGGCCCTGGATAACTGGGGTTCGGACATCATCGACAGCCTGCGCGTGCTGGTCGACATCAAGAACGGCAAGGGCGCGGTGGACGACATCGACCACCTCGGCAACCGCCGCATCCGCTGCGTCGGCGAGATGGTGGAGAACCAGTTCCGCGTCGGCCTGGTGCGCGTCGAGCGCGCCGTGCGCGAGCGCCTGGCGCTGGCCGAGTCCGAGGGCCTGATGCCGCAGGAGATGATCAACGCCAAGCCGGTGACGGCCGTGATCAAGGAATTCTTCGGCTCCAGCCAGCTGTCGCAGTTCATGGACCAGAACAACCCGCTCTCCGAGGTGACGCACAAGCGTCGCGTCTCGGCCCTGGGGCCGGGCGGCCTGACGCGCGAGCGCGCGGGCTTCGAGGTGCGCGACGTGCATCCGACCCATTACGGCCGCGTGTGCCCGATCGAGACGCCGGAAGGCCCGAACATCGGCCTGATCAACTCGATGTCGGTCTACGCCCGCACCAACGAATACGGCTTCCTCGAGACGCCGTACCGCAAGGTGGTGGACGGCCGCGTCACCGACGAGATCGAATACCTGTCGGCCATCGAGGAAGGCCAGTATGTGATCGCCCAGGCCGGCGCCGGCCTGGACAAGAGCGGAAAGCTCACCGAGGAGCTGATCTCGTGCCGGCACGAGAACGAGTTCACGATGATGACGCCGGATCGCGCCCAGTACATGGACGTGTCGCCCAAGCAGATCGTCTCGGTGGCCGCCTCGCTGATCCCGTTCCTCGAGCACGATGACGCCAACCGCGCGCTGATGGGTTCCAACATGCAGCGCCAGGCGGTGCCCTCGCTGCGCGCCGAGAAGCCCCTGGTGGGCACCGGCATGGAGCGCACCGTGGCGATCGACTCCGGCACCGCGGTGGTGTCGCAGCGCGGCGGCGTGGTGGACCTGGTGGATGCCGGCCGTATCGTGGTGCGGGTGCACGACGAGGAGACCGCCACCGGCGAGCCCGGCGTCGACATCTACAACATGACCAAGTACACGCGTTCCAACCAGAACACCTGTATCAACCAGAAGCCGCTGGTCAACCCGGGCGACGTGATCGCCAAGGGCGACGTGCTGGCCGACGGCTCCTCCACCGAGACCGGCGAGCTGGCGCTGGGGCAGAACCTGCTGGTGGCGTTCATGCCCTGGAACGGCTACAACTTCGAGGACTCGATCCTGATCTCCGAGCGCGTGGTGGAGGAGGACCGCTACACCTCGATCCACATCGAGGAGATCACCTGCGTTGCGCGCGACACCAAGCTCGGACCGGAAGAGATCACCTGCGACATCCCCAATGTCGGCGAGACCGCGCTGGCGAAGCTCGACGAGTCCGGCATCGTCTACATCGGCGCCGAGGTCGGCCCGGGCGACATCCTGGTCGGCAAGGTGACGCCGAAGGGCGAGACCCAGCTGACGCCGGAAGAGAAGCTGCTGCGCGCGATCTTCGGCGAGAAGGCCTCGGACGTGAAGGACACCTCGGCGCGCGTGCCCTCGGGCATGGCGGGCACCGTCATCGACGTGCGCGTGTTCACGCGCGACGGCGTCGAGAAGGACAAGCGCGCGCTGCAGATCGAGAAGACCGAGCTCGAGCGCATCAAGAAGGACCTCAACGACGAGTACCGCATCCTGGAGGAGGACATCTACCTGCGCGTCGAGAAGCTGCTCGTCGGCAAGACCTCCGAGGGCGGCCCCAAGGCGCTCAAGAGCGGCGTCAAGATCACCAAGGCGTTGCTGGACGAAGTGCCGCGCGAGAAGTGGTTCGAGGTGCGGCTCAAGAACGAGGCCAACGTCAAGGAGCTCGAGGGCCTGAACGCCCAGCGCGCGCGCCTGCGGAAGGCCTTCGACGACAAGTTCGAGCATCAGCGCGGCAAGCTGAGCCAGGGCGATGACCTCGCCCCGGGCGTGCTGAAGATGGTGAAGGTCTACCTCGCGGTCAAGCGCCGCGTGCAGCCGGGCGACAAGATGGCCGGCCGCCACGGTAACAAGGGCGTGATCTCGATGATCGTGCCGGTGGAGGACATGCCCTACATGGCCGACGGCACCCCGGTCGACATCGTGCTGAATCCGCTCGGCGTGCCCTCGCGTATGAACGTCGGCCAGGTGCTCGAGACGCACCTGGGCTGGGCCGCCAAGGGCGTGGGCAAGCGCATCGGCGAGATGCTCGACGCGCAGCGCAAGGCCGCCGACGTGCGCGGCCTGCTCAACAAGATCTACAACACCAGCGGCAAGAAAGAGGACCTCACCACGCTCAGCGACGACGAGGTGATGGCGCTTGCCGAGAACCTCCGCGGCGGCGTGCCGATGGCGACGCCGGTGTTCGACGGCGCCACCGAGGGTGAGATCAAGGGCATGCTGGAACTGGCCGGCCTGCCGACCTCGGGCCAGACCACGCTGTACGACGGCCGCACCGGCAACGCCTTCGAGCGCCAGGTCACGGTGGGCTATATGTACATGCTGAAGCTGAACCACCTGGTCGACGACAAGATGCACGCGCGCTCGACGGGCCCGTACTCGCTCGTCACCCAGCAGCCGCTGGGCGGCAAGGCCCAGTTTGGCGGCCAGCGTTTCGGCGAGATGGAAGTGTGGGCGCTGGAGGCCTACGGCGCGGCCTACACGCTGCAGGAGATGCTGACGGTGAAGTCCGACGACGTCCACGGGCGCACGGCGATGTACAAGAACATCGTCGATGGCGACCATCACATGGAGCCGGGCATGCCGGAGTCGTTCAATGTGTTGCTGAAGGAAATCCGCGCGCTCGGCATCGACGTCGAGCTGGAGTAAGGCGGGATTGCACAGCGGGCGGACGCGCGGCGTCCGCCGGGTTACAAGCGAATCTGATCGGGAGAGACGGCTTTGAAAAACCTACTCAACATGTTCAAGCAGCAGGGGCAGATCGACGAATTCGACGCCATCCGCATCGGGCTGGCCTCGCCGGCGAAGATCCGGTCCTGGTCCTTCGGCGAGGTGAAGAAGCCCGAGACGATCAACTACCGTACCTTCAAGCCGGAGCGCGACGGCCTGTTCTGCGCCAAGATCTTCGGCCCGGTGAAGGACTATGAGTGCCTGTGCGGCAAGTACAAGCGCCTCAAGCACCGCGGCGTCATCTGCGAGAAGTGCGGCGTCGAGGTCACCGTGACCAAGGTGCGGCGCGAGCGCATGGGCCACATCGAGCTGGCCAGCCCGGTGGCGCACATCTGGTTCCTCAAGTCGCTGCCCTCGCGCATGGGCCTGCTGCTCGACATGACGCTGCGCGACATCGAGCGCGTGCTGTATTTCGAGGCCTTCGTCGTCATCGATCCGGGCATGACCCAGCTCGAGCGCGGCCAGCTGCTGACGGACGAGGCCTACCTCGACGCCATCGAGGAGCACGGCGACGAGTTCGACGCCCGCATGGGCGCCGAGGCCATCCAGGAGCTGCTCTCCACGCTGGACATGAAGGCCGAGGTGGAGAAGCTGCGCGAGGAGATCGCCAGCACCAACTCCGACACCAAGCTGAAGAAGCTGTCCAAGCGGCTCAAGCTGATCGAGGCCTTCCTGGACTCCGGCAACCGCCCGGAATGGATGGTCATGTCGGTGCTGCCGGTGCTGCCGCCGGAGCTGCGCCCGCTGGTGCCGCTCGACGGCGGCCGCTTCGCGACCTCGGACCTGAACGACCTCTACCGCCGGGTGATCAACCGCAACAACCGCCTGAAGCGCCTGCTCGACCTCAACGCGCCGGATATCATCGTGCGCAATGAGAAGCGCATGCTGCAGGAGGCGGTCGACGCGCTGCTCGACAACGGCCGCCGCGGCAAGGCCATCACCGGCACCAGCAAGCGCCCGCTGAAGTCGCTCGCCGACATGATCAAGGGCAAGCAGGGCCGCTTCCGCCAGAACCTGCTCGGCAAGCGCGTCGACTACTCCGGCCGCTCCGTCATCGTGGTCGGTCCGGCGCTGCGCCTGCATCAGTGCGGCCTGCCGAAGAAGATGGCGCTGGAACTGTTCAAGCCGTTCATCTTCAGCAAGATCGAGCGCCGCGGCCTCGCCACCACCATCAAGGCGGCCAAGAAGATGGTCGAGCGCGAGGGCCCGGAGGTGTGGGACATCCTCGAGGAGGTCATCCGCGAGCATCCCATCCTGCTCAACCGCGCGCCCACGCTGCACCGCCTCGGCATCCAGGCCTTCGAGCCGACGCTGATCGAGGGCAAGGCGATCCAGCTGCATCCGCTCGTCTGCACCGCCTTCAACGCCGACTTCGACGGCGACCAGATGGCCGTGCACGTGCCGCTGTCGCTGGAGGCCCAGCTCGAGGCGCGCGCGCTGATGATGTCGTCGAACAACATCCTGTCGCCCGCCAACGGCGAGCCGATCATCGTGCCGTCGCAGGACGTCGTGCTCGGCCTCTATTACATGACGCGCGAGAAGGTGAACGTGCCCGGCGAGGGTATGGTGTTCGCCGACCTCACCGAGGTGCATCGCGCCCATGAGACGCGCCAGGTCGACATCCACGCCCGCATCAAGGTGCGCATCGATGAGGTGCTGTTCGACGAGGACGGCACGCGGCGCGAGGTCCGGCGCCTGGTGTCGACCACCGTCGGCCGCGCGCTGCTGTTCGAGATCGTGCCCGAGGGCATGTCGTTCGATCTCATCAACCGCGACATGAACAAGAAGGCGATCTCCAGCCTGGTCAACATCTGCTACCGCCGCGTCGGCCTCAAGGAGACCGTGATCTTCGCCGACCGCCTGATGTACACCGGCTTCAGCTACGCCACCCGCGCCGGCGTCTCCATCGGCGTCGACGACATGGTGATCCCGCAGGAAAAGACCGGCATCATCGAGGCCGCCGAGCAGGAGGTGAAGGACATCGAGGCGCAGTACACCTCGGGTCTGGTCACCAACGGCGAGCGCTACAACAAGGTGGTCGACATCTGGTCGCACACCAACGACAAGGTCGCCAAGGCGATGATGGAGAAGCTCGGCACCGACGTCACCATCGACAGCGAGGGCAAGCAGATCCGCCAGCCTTCGTTCAACTCGATCTTCATGATGGCCGATTCGGGCGCGCGCGGTTCGGCCGCCCAGATCCGCCAGCTCGCCGGCATGCGCGGCCTGATGGCGAAGCCGGATGGCTCGATCATCGAGACCCCGATCACGGCGAACTTCCGCGAAGGCCTCGACGTGCTGCAGTACTTCATCTCGACCCACGGCGCCCGCAAGGGTCTGGCCGATACCGCGCTGAAGACCGCGAACTCCGGTTACCTGACCCGCCGTCTGGTCGACGTCGCGCAGGACCTGGTCATCACGGACATCGACTGCGGCACCACCGACGGCGTCCAGATGACCGCGCTGATCGAGGGCGGCGACGTGGTGGAGGCGCTCGGCTCGCTGGTGCTCGGCCGCGTTCTGGCCGAGGACGTCAAGCTGGGCGGCGAGGTGGTCCCGGCCGGCACCCTGCTCGACGAGCAGTGGGTCGAGCGGCTGGAGCAGGAAGGCGTCGACCACCTGAAGGTGCGTTCCGCCATCACCTGCCGCAACCGCCACGGCATCTGCGCCTCCTGCTACGGGCGCGACCTGGCGCGCGGTCACCTGGTCAATATCGGCGAGGCGGTGGGCGTCATCGCCGCGCAGTCGATCGGCGAGCCCGGCACGCAGCTCACCATGCGCACCTTCCACATCGGCGGCGCCGCGTCGCGCGCCGTGACCGTCAATTCGGTCGAGGCGAAGGTCAGCGGCAACGTGCGGCTCGACAACATCAAGCTGGTGCAGAACAGCGGCGGCGTGAATGTCGCGGTGTCCCGCTCCGGTGAACTGGTCGTCATCGACGGCGGCGGCCGCGAGCGTGAGCGCTACAAGATCCCCTACGGCGCGCTCATCTCGGTCAATGACGGCGACAAGATCAGCGCCGGCCAGCAGCTGGCCAACTGGGATCCGCACACCCATCCGGTCGTCACCGAGGTGGGCGGGCGCCTGAGCTACTCGGACATCATCGACGGCGTCACCGTGCAGCGCCATACCGACGAGTTCACCGGCCTGTCCAGCATGGTGGTGACCGATCCCAAGGCGCGCGGCCTCAGCACCAAGGACCTGCGTCCGATGGTGAAGATCGTGGACGAGAAGGGCGGCGAGCGGCACTTCGCCGGCACCGACATCCCGGCCGTGTATTACCTGCCGGCCGGCGCCATTATCACCCTTGAGGACGGGGCCGAGGTGATGGTCGGCGACGTCATCGCGCGTATCCCGCAGGAATCGTCCAAGACCCGCGACATCACCGGCGGTCTGCCGCGCGTGGCCGACCTGTTCGAGGCGCGCAAGCCGAAGGACCCGGCCATCCTGGCCGAGATCTCCGGCACCGTGGCCTTCGGCAAGGACACCAAGGGCAAGCAGCGCCTGATCATCGTCGGCGAGAACGGCGAGCGCTTCGAGGGGCTGATCCCCAAGTGGCGCCACATCACCGTGTTCGAGGGCGAGCACGTGGAGAAGGGCGAGGTCATCGCCGACGGTCCGCCCTCGCCGCACGACATCCTGCGCCTGCTCGGGGTCGAGCCGCTGGCCAAGTACATCGTCAAGGAAGTGCAGGACGTCTACCGGCTGCAGGGCGTGAAGATCAACGACAAGCACATCGAGGTGATCGTGCGCCAGATGCTGCGCAAGATCGAGGTCTCCGCGCCGGGCGAGACGGCCTTCCTGGCCGGCGAGCAGATCGAGCGCGCGCGCGTGATGGAGGAGAACGACAAGGCGGCGAGCGAGGGCAAGGTGCCGGCGCAGTTCGTCCCGGTCCTGCTCGGCATCACCAAGGCCTCGCTCGCGACCGAGTCCTTCATCTCCGCGGCCTCCTTCCAGGAGACCACCCGCGTGCTGACCGAGGCCGCGGTGAGCGGCAAGGTGGACAGCCTGCGCGGCCTGAAGGAGAACGTGATCGTGGGCCGCCTGATCCCGGCGGGCACCGGTCTCGCCTACCACCTGGACCGCCAGCGTCGGGCGACCGAGCCGGAAGCCCCGGCGGAGGAGAAGCAGCCGACCACCAGCGAGGTGGAAGAGGCGCTGCGGCAGGCCCTCAACGTCACCTGAAACCAGGGCGGGGGGACGGACTGCCCGTCTGTCCCCCCGCCTTCTATCTCTATCCCGGGGACGGAATTGCATTCCGTCCCCGTTTTTTTTCGGGGGTACATCTGGCCGGAGGTCCGGGGACGGACTGAAGTCCGTCCCCGCCCCGTTGGGATGGTTTCGTTATGGGGGATCTGACGTCGCCGAGTTCCGCCCCGCTGGGGTGTATTACCCGGACCGAGGGGGCAGGCGTCAGCCCGTCCCCCCTTCAATTTTGGGTGCCGCGTCGGGGCCTTGGCGCAGTGTTTTCCGCCGCGCGATTACTTGACAGCCGCGGATTATCACCCTAAACTTTCGCGTCTTTGCAGAAGCGATCTGCTTCTCTCAAGTAAGGCACTCAATAATAAGCGTTCAACCGTTGGCGGCTGCGTCCTAGGCGCCCCGTCCCACTGGCTGGACGCTTAACGTTTATGAGGGGTGGGGTAAGTCGGAATGGCGACAGTCAATCAATTGGTTAGAAAGCCGCGGTCACGTAAAACCGCCAAGAGCACGGTGCCCGCGCTGGAAGGGTGCCCGCAGAAGCGTGGGGTGTGTACGCGTGTCTACACCACGACCCCCAAGAAGCCGAACTCGGCGCTGCGCAAGGTCGCCCGCGTACGCCTGACCAACGGGATGGAGGTCACCTCATATATAGGTGGCGAAGGGCACAACCTGCAGGAACACTCCGTGGTGCTGATCCGCGGCGGACGTGTCAAGGACCTGCCGGGTGTGCGTTACCACACCGTGCGCGGCAGCCTGGATACCTCCGGCGTGGACGGACGGCGCCAGGGCCGCTCGAAGTACGGCGCCAAGCGCCCCAAGGGTTGATCAGCCGACAAGCTTGATGGATTAAACGACGATGGCGAGACGTAGAGTAGCAGCGAAGCGGGAACGGATGCCGGATCCGAAGTACGGAAACCGGAATCTGGCGAAGTTCATCAACATGATCATGACCAGCGGCAAGAAGTCGATCGCCGAGCGCATCGTCTACGGCGCGCTGGACCAGGTCGCCTCGAAGAACAAGGGCGATCCGCTGGACAGCCTGATCAAGGCGCTGGAGAACATCCGCCCGCTGGTCGAGGTCAAGTCCCGCCGCGTCGGCGGCGCCACCTACCAGGTGCCGATGGAAGTGCGCGGCGACCGCGGCCAGGCGCTGGCCATGCGCTGGCTGGTCGACACCGCGCGCAACCGCAGCGAGAAGACCATGGGTCTGCGCCTGGCGGCGGAAATCCTCGACGCCTGCGAGAACCGCGGCGCGGCGGTGAAGAAGCGCGAGGATACGCATCGCATGGCGGAGGCCAACAAGGCCTTCTCGCATTACCGCTGGTAACAGATTCAGGAGCGGGGACGGACCTAAGTCCGTCCCCATTAAACCGGACAGTAGGCAGGACGAGACGTGGCAAGAAAGACCCCCATAGACCGCTACCGCAACATCGGCATCATGGCGCACATTGATGCCGGTAAGACCACGACGTCGGAGCGTGTCCTGTTCTATACCGGTCGTTCGCACAAGATCGGCGAGGTGCACGACGGCGCTGCCACCATGGACTGGATGGAGCAGGAGCAGGAGCGCGGCATCACCATCACCTCCGCCGCCACCACCTGTTTCTGGAGCGGCATGGACAAGCAGTTCCCGGAGCACCGCATCAATATCATCGACACCCCGGGACACGTGGACTTCACCATCGAGGTGGAGCGTTCGCTGCGCGTGCTGGACGGCGCCTGCGCGGTGTTCTGCGCGGTCGGCGGCGTCGAGCCGCAGTCCGAGACGGTATGGCGCCAGGCCAACAAGTACGGCGTTCCGCGTCTCGCCTTCGTCAACAAGATGGACCGCGCCGGCGCCAACTTCCTGCGCGTGATCAAGCAGATCAAGGATCGCTTGGGCGCCAATCCGGTGCCCGTGGTGCTGCCGATCGGCGCCGAGGACCAGTTCAAGGGGCTGGTCGACCTGATGCGCATGAAGGCCATCTACTGGAACGAGGAAGACCAGGGCATGACCTACCGGCTGGAAGACATCCCGGCCGACATGAAGGACCTGTGCGCCGAGTGGCGTGAAAAGATGATCGAGTCCGCCGCCGAGGCCAGCGAGGACCTGATGGAGAAGTATCTCGAGGGCAGCGAGCTGTCCATCGAGGAGATCAAGAAGGGGCTGCGCGTGCGCACGCTGGCGGGCGAGATCGTCCCCGCGCTGTGCGGCTCGGCCTTCAAGAACAAGGGCGTGCAGGCCATGCTGGACGCGGTGATCGAGTTCCTGCCCGCGCCGACCGACGTGGTCGCGATCAGGGGCCATCTCGACGATGCCGCCGAGACCGAGGCCGAGCGCCACAGCTCGGACGAAGAGCCGTTCGCCGCGCTCGCGTTCAAGATCGCGACCGACCCCTACGTCGGCACGCTGACCTTCTTCCGCGTCTATTCCGGCGTGGTGAACTCCGGCGACACGGTGTTCAACTCGGTCAAGGGCAAGAAGGAGCGCCTCGGCCGCATCGTGCAGATGCACGCGAACTCGCGCGAGGAGATCAAGGAAGTGCGCGCGGGCGACATCGCCGCCGCGGTGGGCCTGAAGGACGTCACCACGGGCGACACGCTGTGCGACCTGAACAACGTCATCGTGCTCGAGCGCATGGAGTTCCCGGAGCCGGTGATTTCGGTGGCGGTGGAGCCGAAGACCAAGGCCGACCAGGAGAAGATGGGCATCGCGCTGAACAAGCTCGCGGCCGAGGATCCCTCGTTCCGCGTGCGCACCGACGAGGAGTCGGGCCAGACCATCATCTCCGGCATGGGCGAGCTGCACCTCGAGATCATCGTCGACCGCATGAAGCGCGAGTTCGGCGTCGAGGCCAACGTGGGCGCGCCGCAGGTGGCCTACCGCGAGGCGATCCGCAAGTCGGTGGAGCAGGAAGGCAAGTTCGTGCGTCAGTCGGGCGGCCGCGGCCAGTACGGCCACGTCTGGCTCCGCCTGGAGCCGCTCGAGCGCGGCAAGGGTTACGAGTTCGTCAACGGCATCGTGGGCGGCGTGGTGCCGCGCGAGTACATCGCGCCGGTGGACAAGGGCGTCAAGGAACAGATGGACAACGGCGTCATCGCGGGCTTCCCCATGGTTGACGTGCGCGTCACCATCTTCGACGGCTCCTATCACGACGTCGACTCGAACGAAATGGCGTTCAAGATCGCCGGCTCCATGGCCTTCAAGGACGGCGTGCGCAAGGCGGACCCCGTCATCCTCGAGCCGATCATGAAGGTCGAGGTCGTGACCCCCGAGGACTACATGGGCGACGTGATGGGCGATCTCAACCGCCGGCGCGGCATCGTGCAGGGCATGGATGATTCGCCCGCGGGCAAGATCGTCCGCGCCGAGGTCCCGCTGGCCGAGATGTTCGGTTACGCCACCTCGCTGCGTTCCGCGACCCAGGGTCGCGCGACCTACGCCATGGAATTCACCCGCTACGCCGAGGCTCCCGCGAGCATCGCCGAGGCGGTGATCAAGAAGGCCTCCTGACGAATTGCCATCAACAGAGCTGAAATAGAGAACAAGGGGAACTCCGATGTCCAAGGGAAAATTTGAGCGTACGAAGCCGCACGTGAACGTGGGAACGATCGGTCACGTGGACCACGGCAAGACGACGTTGACGGCGGCGCTGACGAAGGTGCTGGCGGAGAAATTTGGCGGCGAGGTGCTGAACTACGACCAGATCGACAAGGCGCCGGAAGAGAAGGCGCGCGGTATTACGATTTCGACGTCGCACGTGGAGTACGAGTCGACGGCGCGGCACTACGCGCACGTGGACTGCCCGGGACACGCGGACTATGTGAAGAACATGATCACGGGCGCGGCGCAGATGGACGGTGCGATCCTGGTGGTGTCGGCGGCGGACGGCCCGATGCCGCAGACGCGGGAGCACATTCTGCTGGCGCGGCAGGTGGGCGTGCCGTACATCGTGGTGTTCCTGAACAAGGCGGACATGGTGGACGATCCGGAGCTGCTGGAGCTGGTGGAGATGGAAGTCCGCGAGCTGCTGACGACGTACAAGTTCCCGGGCGACGACACGCCGATCGTGACGGGCTCGGCGCTGAAGGCGCTGGAAGGCGACACGTCGCCGATCGGGATGCCGGCGGTGATCAAGCTGGTGGAAGAGATGGACCGGTACATACCGGTGCCGGAGCGTCCGAAGGACAAGCCGTTCCTGATGCCGATCGAGGACGTGTTCTCGATCTCGGGCCGCGGGACGGTGGTGACGGGGCGCATCGAGCGCGGGATTGTGAAGGTGGGCGACGAAATCGAGATCGTGGGCATCAAGCCGACGACGAAGACGACGTGCACGGGCGTGGAGATGTTCCGCAAGCTGCTGGACCAGGGCGAGGCGGGGGACAACGTGGGCGTGCTGCTGCGCGGCACGAAGCGCGAGGAAGTGGAGCGCGGGCAGGTGCTGTGCAAGCCGGGCTCGATCACGCCGCACACGAAGTTCGAGTGCGAGGTGTACATTCTGGGCAAGGAAGAGGGCGGCCGCCATACGCCGTTCTTCAACGGGTACCGCCCGCAGTTCTATTTCCGGACGACGGACGTGACGGGCGCGTGCGACCTGCCGTCGGGTGTTGAGATGGTGATGCCGGGCGACAACGTGAAGATGACGGTGTCGCTGATCAACCCGATCGCGATGGAAGAAGGCCTGCGCTTCGCGATCCGCGAAGGCGGCCGCACCGTCGGCGCCGGCGTGGTGTCGAAAGTACTCGAGTAATCCGTCATGCAGAGCGGGGACGGACTGAAGTCCGTCCCCGAACATCCGGTTCAACAGCACCGGAAAAGGACAAAGGCAAGGGGACGGACTTCAGTCCGTCCCCGGTTAAGCAAGGAACAGGATCAGGAAACCGCAATGGCCACAAGTCAAAGGATACGGATACGGTTGAAGGCGTTCGATCACCGGCTGATCGACCGTTCGGCGCGCGAGATCGTGGAGACCGCCAAGCGCACCGGCGCGCACGTGAAGGGGCCGATTCCGCTCCCGACGCGCAAGGAGCGCTTCACCATCCTGATCTCGCCGCACGCCAACAAGGATGCGCGCGACCAGTACGAGATCCGCACGCACAAGCGCCTGCTCGACATCGTCGACCCCACCGACAAGACGGTGGACGCGCTGATGAAGCTGGATCTCGCCGCGGGCGTCGATGTGCAGATCAAGCTGCACTAGCGGACGAATTGAGGAATCGGTGTCATGACATTAGGCATAGTCGGACGTAAGCACGGGATGACGCGCATCTTCACCGAAGACGGCACCACCGTGCCGGTCACGGTGATCGAGGTTGCGCCCAACCGCATCACGCAGGTCAAGACGGTCGAGAACGACGGCTATCGCGCCGTGCAGGTCACCACTGGCGCGCGCCGCGCGACGCGGGTGACCAAGCCGCAGGCGGGCCACTACGCCAAGGCCAGCGTCGAGGCCGGGCGCGGCCTGTGGGAGTTCCGTCTGGGTGACGGTGAAGGCGACGCACTCGCCGTCGGTGGCGAGATCAAGGCGGACATCTTCGAAGCCGGGCAGAAGGTCGATGTCAGCGGCGTCACCAAGGGCAAGGGCTTCGCCGGCACGATCAAGCGCCACAACTTCACCATGGGCGACGCCACCCACGGTAACTCGCTGTCGCATCGCGCGCCGGGCTCCATCGGCCAGCGCCAGTCGCCGGGCCGCGTGTTCAAGGGCAAGCGCATGGCGGGCCACATGGGCGACGTGCAGCGCAGCATCCAGAATCTGGAAGTGGTGCGCGTGGACGTCGAGCGCAACCTGCTGCTGGTGCGGGGCGCCGTGCCCGGCGCCGCTGGCGGCGACGTCATCGTGCGTCCTTCGGTCAAGGCGCGCTGAGGAATCGGTTCATGGATATCACGCTGAAAAGTTCGACGGGCAAGTCCGGGGGCGCGCTGCAGGTTGCCGACGCCACCTTCGGCTGCGAATTCAACGAGGCGCTGGTGCACCAGGTGGTGACCGCGTATCTGGCCGCCGGCCGCGCCGGCACCCATGCCCAGAAGACGCGCTCCCAGGTCAGCGGCGGCGGCATCAAGCCCTGGAAGCAGAAGGGCGGCGGCCGCGCCCGCGCCGGCAGCATCCGCAGCCCGCTGTGGCGCGGCGGCGGCAAGACCTTCGCGGCGGTCCCCGCGGATTATTCGCAGAAGGTCAACCGCAAGATGTATCGCGCGGCGATCCGCTCCATCCTGTCCGAGCTGCTGCGGCAGGACCGGCTGGTGGTGGTGGACAGCTTCGGAGTCGAGGACGCCAGGACGAAGTCGCTGGTGGAGAAGCTGAAGGGGCTCGGTCTCGACAGCGTGCTGGTGGTCACCGACAGCAACGACGACAAGCTGATGCTGTCCGCGCGCAACCTGCACAAGGTCGAGGTGATGAACGCCGCCGCGGTGGATCCGGTCAGCCTGATCCGTTTCGAGAAGGTATTGATGACGGCGGCCGCGGTGAAGAAATTCGAGGAGCAGCTCGCATGAACCAGGAACGCCTGATGAAGATCCTGCTGTCCCCCCACGTCTCCGAGAAGGCGACCGTGGTGGCCGACAAGCACAAGCAGTTCGTGTTCCGCGTCGCCCCCGATGCCACCAAGCCCGAGATCAAGCAGGCGGTCGAGCACATGTTCAACGTGCAGGTCGAGCAGGTTCGGGTGGTCAACTGCGGCGGCAAGACCAAGCGCTTCGGCGCTTCGTTCGGCAAGCGCGCCGATTTCAGGAAGGCCTATGTGGCCCTCAAGCCCGGCTTCGACATCGATTTCGCCGGGCAGCACTAAAGGACAGTGACGGGACGATAGAGACATGGCACTCGTAAAGACCAAACCGACTTCGGCCGGGCGCCGCTTCGTAGTGAAGGTGGTGCATCCCGATCTGCACAAGGGCGATCCGCATCCGGCGCTGATCGAGAGCATGACCCGTGGCAGCGGCCGCAACAACAACGGTCATATCACGGTGCGCCATGTCGGCGGCGCCCACAAGCGCTATTACCGTATCATCGATTTCAAGCGCGACAAGGACGGCATCCCGGCCCGCGTCGAGCGCATCGAGTACGACCCGAACCGCAGCGCGCACATCGCCCTGCTGCTGTACGCCGACGGCGAACGCCGCTACATCGTCGCGCCCAAGGGCGTCAGCGCGGGTGACGAACTGCTGTCGGGCAGCGATGCGCCGATCCGCCGCGGCAACTGCCTGCCGATCCGCCACATCCCGGTCGGCACCGAGATCCACTGCGTGGAGATGAAGCCCGGGAAGGGCGCGCAGCTGGCGCGCAGCGCCGGCGCCTCCACCCAGCTCATCGCGAAGGAAGGTGCCTACGCCATCCTGCGCCTGCGCTCGGGCGAGATGCGCCGCATCATGGTCGACTGCCGCGCCGTCATCGGCGAGGTCAGCAACTCCGAGAATTCGCTGCGCTCGCTCGGCAAGGCCGGCGCGAAGCGCTGGCGCGGCATCCGCCCGACCGTGCGCGGCACGGCGATGAACCCGGTGGATCACCCGCACGGCGGCGGCGAGGGCCGTAACTTCGGCAAGCACCCGGTGACGCCGTGGGGCCAGCCGACCAAGGGATACAAGACGCGGAAGAACAAGCGCACCGGCAACATGATCGTGCGCGACCGCAGGACGAAGTAAGGATAGCCGGACAGAATCGAGCCGCAGAGGGTAGCAATGCCACGTTCAATCAAAAAAGGGGCCGTTCATCGACCTGCACCTGATCAAGAAGGTGGACCAGGCGGTCGCGGAGAACAGCAAGCGTCCGATCAAGACCTGGTCGCGGCGTTCCATGATCCTGCCCGACATGGTGGGCCTGACCATCGCCGTGCACAACGGGCGCCAGCACGTGCCCGTCCTGGTGACCGAGAACATGGTCGGACACAAGCTGGGCGAATTTGCCGCGACGCGCACCTTCAAGGGTCACGCGGCGGACAAGAAGACCAAATAGTCACGGGTGGCGAAGATGGAAGTTTACGCTAAGCGCAGATACGCGGGCATATCGGCCCAGAAATGCCGGTTGGTGGCGGACCAGATCCGCGGCCTGCCGGTCGACCGGGCCCTGAACATGCTCGCCTTCAGCCCCAAGGACGCGGCGGTGGCCGTGCGGAAGCTGTTGCTTTCGGCCATTGCCAATGCCGAACACAACGAGGGCGCCGACATCGACGAACTCAAGGTATCGCGCATCTTCGTGGATGAGGGTCCGCAGCAGAAGCGCTTTAGCCCGCGCGCGCGCGGCCGCACCAACCGGATTTTGAAGCGCAGCAGCCACATCACCGTGGCGGTGAGCGACAAGTAGAGCTATTTAGAGAGCGGACATCATGGGCCAGAAAGTACATCCGACCGGCATCCGTCTTGGCATCGTCAAGGACTGGACCTCCAAGTGGTACGCCGATTCGAAGAACTACGCCGACTACCTGCTCACCGACCTGCGCGTGCGCGAGTTTCTCAAGAAGAAGCTGGCCCAGGCCTCGGTGAGCCGCATCCAGATCGAGCGTCCGGCGCGCACCGCGCACATCACCATCCAGACCGCGCGTCCGGGCATGGTGATCGGCAAGAAGGGCGAGGATATCGAGGTCCTGCGCAAGGAAGTCGCCGAGATGATGAAGGTGCCCGTGCACATCAACATCGAGGAGATCCGCAAGCCCGAGCTCGATGCCCAGCTGGTGGCCGAGAGCATCGCGCAGCAGATCGAGCGCCGCATCATGTACCGCCGCGCCATGAAGCGCGCGGTGACCAACACGATGCGCCTGGGCGCCCTCGGCATCCGCGTGAACGTGGCCGGCCGCCTGAACGGCGCCGAGATCGCGCGCAGCGAGTGGTATCGCGAAGGCCGTGTGCCGCTGCACACCCTGCGCGCCGACATCGATTACGGCTTCACCGAGGCGCGCACCGCGTCGGGCGCGATCGGCGTCAAGGTATGGGTCTTCAAGGGCGAGGTGTTCGACCGCGACGCGCACGAGGCCGATGGCGGCGCCGACAAGGTCGAGTCCGCCTAACTTTCAGGATAGGGATGTAAGATGCTGCAGCCAAAGAGAACCAAATTCCGCAAGCAGATGAAGGGGCGCAACCGCGGCGTTGCGACCTGCGGCAACAAGGTGAGTTTCGGCGAGTACGGCCTGCAGGCGGTCGCGCGCGGCCGCATCACGGCGCGCCAGATCGAGGCCGCCCGCCGCGCCATGACCCGCTTTGTGAAGCGCGGCGGCAAGGTCTGGATCCGCGTGTTCCCCGATACCCCGGTGACCAAGAAGCCGCTCGAGGTTCGTATGGGAAGCGGCAAGGGTAACGTCGAGTTCTGGGTCGCGGTGACGCACCCGGGCAAGATGCTGTACGAGATGGAAGGCGTGACCGAGGATGTCGCGCGCGAGGCATTCAAGCTGGCGGCCGCGAAGCTGCCGATCAAGACGGCGTTCGTGGTCAGGACGGTGATGTGATGAAAGCGAAAGAATTGAGAGGCAAGGGCGTCCCCGAGCTGAAGCAGGATCTGCTCGGCCTGCTGCGCGAGCAGTTCAATCTGCGCATGCAGAAGGGCACCGGCCAGCTGGGCCAGAGCCACCGCATTCGTAACGTGCGGCGCGACATCGCGCGGCTGTACACGGTGCTGAACGAGAAAACCAAGGGCGGATCCCAATGAGCGAACAGATGAAGGCGACGCGCAGCATCACGGGCCGCGTCATCAGCAACAAGATGGACAAGACCATCACCGTCATGGTCGAGCGCAGACTGCCGCATCCGGTCTACAAGAAATACGTGCGCAGCTCCTCCAAGCTGCACGCGCATGACGAGAACAACGAATGCAGGGAAGGCGACATGGTGATCATCGAGCAGTCGCGCCCCCTGTCGAAGACCAAGGCGTGGCGCCTGGTCAAGGTCGTCGGACGGGCGGAATAACCGCTGCCGGCCGCTTGAAGGAGACGGAAAAATGATTCAGATGCAGACAAGGCTGGACGTCGCGGACAACAGCGGCGCGCGCGAACTGATGTGTATCAAGGTGCTGGGCGGGTCGCATCGCCGCTATGCCGGCATCGGCGACATCATCAAGGTCAGCATCAAGGACGCGATACCGCGCGGCAAGGTCAAGAAGGGCGAGGTGTACGACGCGGTCGTGGTGCGTACCCGCAAGGGTATTCGCCGCCCCGACGGTTCCATCATCCGCTTCGACACCAACGCGGCGGTGCTGCTCAACAACCAGAAGCAGCCGATCGGCACGCGCATCTTCGGGCCGGTAACGCGCGAACTGCGCACCGAGCAGTTCATGAAGATCATATCGCTGGCGCCGGAAGTTCTCTGAGGCGCGGCGGGGCACAACGAGGTTCGAGATGAGCAAGATCAGGAAGAACGACGATGTGATCGTGATCGCCGGCAGGGACAAGGGCCGGCGCGGCACGGTCGTCCGCGTGGTGGACAGCGAGCGGGTGATCGTGGAGAACGTCAACATGGTGAAGCGTCACACCAAGCCGAATCCCACGCGCGGCATCGCGGGCGGGATCGTGGAGAAGGAGGCGCCGATTCATGTCTCCAACGTGATGCTGTTCAACCCGTTGACGAAGAAAGGCGATCGGGTCGGCTACCGCACGCTGGAAGACGGGCGCAAGGTGCGCTTCTTCAAGTCGAATAACGAAGTTCTGGACAGTTGAATCGGGCAGGCTGAACGTCATGGCAAGATTGAAGGAATTCTATCAGGACAAGGTGGTGCCGCAGCTGATGCAGCGCTTCTCCTACAAGAGCGTGATGGAGGTGCCCCGCCTGCTGAAGATCACGATCAACATGGGCGTGGGCGAGGCGATCGCCGACAAGAAGGTGATCGAGAACGCCGTCGCCGACATGGAGAAGATCAGCGGCCAGAAGCCGGTGGTCACCGAGGCGCGCAAGTCCATCGCCGGCTTCAAGGTGCGCGAGGGCTGGCCTGTCGGCTGCAAGGTGACGCTGCGCCGCGATCGCATGTATGAATTCCTGGATCGCCTGATCAGCATTTCGATTCCGCGCATCCGCGATTTCCGCGGCGTGAACGGGCGTGCCTTCGACGGCCGCGGCAACTACACCCTGGGCGTGCGTGAGCAGATCATTTTCCCCGAGATCGAATACGACAAGATCGACGCGATCCGCGGGATGGACATTACGCTGACGACCAGCGCGAAGACCGACGAAGAGGCCCGCGCCCTGCTCGAATCGTTCAGCTTTCCGTTCAGAAACTGAGGAACAGGAATTATGGCAAAGACGTCCATGGTCAACCGGGAGATCCGCCGTCAGCGCGTGATCCGCAAGTATGCCGGCAAGCGGGCCGAGCTGAAGAACCAGCTGCGTGATCCCAAGCTGGGCCTGGAGGAGAAGGCCGAGCTGCGCCGCAAGTTCCAGTCGTTGCCGCGCGACGCCAGCCCCAGCCGGCTGCGCAACCGCTGCCGCCTGACGGGTCGCCCGCACGGCTATTACCGCAAGTTCGGTCTCGCCCGCAACAAGCTGCGCGAAGCCGCCATGCGCGGAGATATCCCGGGCCTGGTCAAGGCGAGCTGGTAGTTCACAACGGTACAGGACAATCTTATGAGTATGACGGATCCAATAGCAGACATGCTGACCCGCATTCGCAACGCGCAGCAGAACGGCGTTGCGACGGTGACGATGCCCGCCTCGAAGCTGAAGGCGGCGATCGCGGGCGTGTTGAAGGACGAGGGCTACATCGCCGACTGCGTAGTGACGCAGGAGGGTGGCAAGAACTCGATGACGATCACCCTCAAGTACTTCGAGGGCAAGCCGGTGATCTCGACCCTCAAGCGCGCGAGCCGTCCCGGCCTGCGCACCTATCATGGCCGCGACGAGCTGCCCAAGGTCATGGGCGGACTCGGCATCGCCATCGTGAGCACCTCGGCCGGTGTCATGACCGACCGCGCCGCGCGCGCCAAGGGTCAGGGCGGCGAAGTCATCTGCCTGGTTTCGTGAGTGAGGAGCCATGTCAAGAATAGCTAAACAACCCATCACGCTGCCCTCCGGGGTCGCCGTTACCGTGAACCCGGGCACGGTCGCCATCAAGGGCGCCAAGGGCGAGCTGCGGCGCGACATCCCGGCGGCGATCCGGCTGGTGCAGGAGGACGGCGAGCTCAAGGTCCAGCTCGACGACGAAAGCGGGCTGTTCCATGCCATGTCCGGCACGGTGCGCGCGCTGCTGAAGAACATGGTGACCGGTGTAAGCAAGGGCTTCGAGCGCAAGCTCACCCTGGTCGGCGTGGGTTATCGCGCCCAGGTGCAGGGCAAGGCCCTTAACCTGACGCTCGGTTTCTCACATCCGGTCAATTACCCGATCCCCGAGGGGATCACGATCGAGACCCCGAGCCAGACCGAGATCGTGGTCAAGGGCATCGACAAACAGAAGGTCGGTCAGGTGGCCGCCGATATCCGCGCCTACCGTCCGCCGGAGCCCTACAAGGGCAAGGGCGTGCGTTACGCGGATGAACAGGTGGTCCTCAAAGAGGCCAAGAAGAAATAAGGTTGGCAAAACACATGGACAAGAAACTGACACGCTTGCGGCGCGCGCGTCGTGGACGCGCCAAGATGAGGGAGCTGGAAGCCTATCGTCTGAGCGTTTTCCGCACGCCCCGGCACATTTACGCGCAGGTACACACGCCGGATGCTTCCAGCGTCGTCGCCAGCGCGTCCACGCTGGACGCCGACGTCAAGGCGGCGCTCGAGGGTTACACCGGCAATGCCTCGGCGGCGGCCGTGGTCGGCAAGATGATCGCGGAGCGGGCCAAGGCGGCCGGCCTGACCCGGGTCGCTTTCGACCGGTCGGGATACAAATATCACGGGCGCGTGAAGGCGCTGGCCGATGCCGCGCGTGAACACGGGCTGGAATTCTAAGCAAGGGTCGATACGATGGCGAGATTCGAGGCAAGCGAAAGCAGCGATGAGCTGCAGGAGAAACTGGTCGCGGTACGGCGCGTGTCCAAGACCGTCAAGGGCGGACGCCAGTTCGGTTTCTCCGCGCTGACCGTGGTCGGCGACGGCAACGGCAAGATCGGTTTCGGCAGCGGCAAGGCCCGCGAGGTGCCGGCGGCGATCCAGAAGGCGATGGACAACGCGCGCCGCAACATGAAGCAGGTCAAGCTCAACGGCGGCACGCTGCAGTATCCGATCATGGCCACGCACGGCGCGGCTAAGGTCTTCATGCAGCCGGCGTCGGCGGGTACCGGCATCATCGCCGGCGGCGCCATGCGCGCGGTGTTCGAGGTGCTCGGCGTGCACGACGTGCTGGCCAAGTGCATCGGCTCCTCGAATTCGGTCAACGTCGTCCGCGCCACCATCAAGGGGCTGCAGGAAATGACGAACCCCGAGGAAGTCGCACGCAAGCGCGGCAAGAAGGTCGAGGAGATCCTGTGATGGCCGCGGGAAAGAAAACCCTCAAGGTGACGCTGGTCCGCAGCCTGCACGGGCGCCTGGCCGCGCACAAGGCCTGCGCGCAGGGACTCGGTCTGCGCCGACTGCACCAGTCCGCCACGGTCGAGGACACGCCGTGCACGCGCGGGATGATCAACAAGATCTCCTACATGATCAAATGCGAGGAAGTAGGCTGATGATGCGCTTGAACACACTCAAGCCGGCGCCGGGCGCCAAGCGGGTGGCCCGCCGCGTCGGACGCGGGGTCGGTTCCGGGCTGGGCAAGACCGCCGGACGCGGCCACAAGGGCCAGTACGCGCGCGCGGGCGGTTATCACAAGCTCGGTTTCGAGGGCGGCCAGATGCCGCTGCACCGCCGCCTGCCCAAGGTCGGTTTCGTCTCGCGCATGGCGCGCGACCGCGCCGAGGTGCGCCTGTCGGAACTCGCCAAGGTGAAGGCGGACGTGATCGACCTCGCCGCGCTCAAGCAGGCCAACGTCATCAACGGCCGCGTCGAGCGCGCCAAGGTGATCGCCTCGGGCGAGATCGGCGTGGCGGTTACCCTGCGCGGCATCGCGGTCACCAAGGGTGCCCGCGCCGCCATCGAGGCCGCGGGCGGCAAAATCGAGGAATAAGTGGCGGGTAACAGATCAGCTGCGGCCGGCGGGCTCGGTGGACTGGCGGGGCTGACCGAGCTGCGGCGGCGTCTGCTGTTCCTGCTCGGCGCGCTGCTGGTGTTCCGTGTCGGGGCGTTCATCCCGGTGCCGGGCATCGATCCGGTCGCGCTCGCCGCGCTGTTCGATCAGCAGCGCGGCACCATCCTCGACATGTTCAACATGTTCTCGGGCGGCGCCCTGGGTCGCTTCTCGGTGTTCGCGCTCGGCGTGATGCCGTATATCTCGGCGGCCATCATCATCCAGCTGCTGAGCGCGGTGCTCCCCTCGCTGGAGCAGATCAAGAAGGAAGGCGAGGCCGGCCGGCGCAAGCTGACCGAGTACACGCGCTACCTGACGGTCGCGCTGGCGGCGTTCCAGGCCGTGAGCATCACCATCGCGCTGGAGAGCCAGCGCATCGGGCCCGTGCCGGTGGTGATCGAGGCGGGCTGGGTGTTCCGCGTGACCGCCGCGGCGACGCTGGTGACGGGCACCATGTTCCTGATGTGGCTGGGCGAGCAGGTCACCGAGCGCGGCATCGGCAACGGCATCTCGATGATCATCTTCGCCGGCATCGTCGTCGGCCTGCCGCGGGCCGTGGGCGGGACCCTGGAACTGGCGCGCACCGGTGAGTTGCACGTCTTCACCGTGCTGATGCTGCTGGTGCTGGCGATCGCGGTGACGGCCGCGGTGGTGTTCGTGGAGCGGGGCCAGCGCCGCATCACGGTGAATTACGCCAAGCGGCAGCAGGGCCGGCGGATGATCGCCGGGCAGGTCAGCCACCTGCCGCTGAAGCTGAACATGGCGGGCGTGATCCCGCCGATCTTCGCCTCGTCGATCATCCTGTTCCCGGCCACGGCCGCGAGCTGGTTCGGCAACAGCGAAGGGATGGAATGGCTGAAGGATATCGCGGGCACCCTGTCGCCGGGGCAGCCGGTCTACGTGATGCTGTTCGCGGTGGCGATCATATTCTTCGCCTTTTTCTATACCGCGCTGCAGTTCAATCCGAACGACACGGCGGAGAACCTGAAGAAGTCGGGCGCGTTCATCCCGGGGATCCGGCCGGGCGAGCAGACCGCGCGCTACATCGACAGCGTGATGACGCGACTGACCCTGATCGGCGCGATCTACATCACCCTGGTCTGCCTGCTGCCGGAGTTTTTGATCGTGTACTGGAACGTGCCGTTCTATTTCGGCGGCACCTCCCTGCTGATCATCGTGGTCGTGGTCATGGACCTGATGGCGCAGATACAGGCGCACCTGATGTCGCATCAGTATGACAGCCTGCTCAAGAAGGCCAACCTGAAGGGTGGCCGGCCGGGCTCCGGCCTCCTGCGCTGAGCGGGTATTGTCGGCAATATCAATTCGTTATCTGGAGTAGTGGCATGAAAGTACAAGCATCCGTGAAGAGAGTCTGCCGTAACTGCAAGGTGGTGCGCCGCCGCGGCGTGGTCCGCATCATCTGCAAGGACGCCCGCCACAAGCAGCGCCAGGGCTGAGGGCGGACCCCCGGGCGCCGGCTGCCGGCCGGCGCCCATTGATTTGTCGTTTGTTTGGGCATAAAATTGCCCGTTTTCGTTATCAGACAGGAGCAGCGCCCGGTCGGCGCGTGGAGTGGCTGAATGGCTCGTATTGCAGGCATCAATATCCCGGTTAACAAGCACGCCTCGATCGCGTTGTGCTCAATATATGGTATCGGGAGAACGCGCGCGCGCGAGATCTGCGCCGCCTCTAACGTCGAACCCAACAGGAAAATCAAGGACTTGACGGAGGGCGAGATCGAAGCCCTGCGTGCCGAGGTTGGCAAGATGAAGGTCGAGGGCGACCTCCGTCGTGAAATCTCCATGAACATCAAGCGCCTGATGGATCTGGGCACCTATCGCGGCCTGCGCCATCGCCGCGGCCTGCCCGTGAACGGGCAGCGCACCAAGACCAACGCGCGCACCCGCAAGGGCCCCCGCAAGGGCGTGAAGAAGTAAACCTCATTTATCTTTAAGGATCGATCGCTTATGGCAAAAGGCAGCGCACGGCCCCGGAAACGGGTCAAGAAGAACGTCGTCGACGGTGTCGCGCACGTTCATGCCTCGTTCAACAACACCATCGTGACCATCACCGACATGCAGGGCAACACCCTGGCGTGGGTGTCCGCCGGTGCCTCCGGATTCAAGGGTTCGCGCAAGAGCACGCCGTTCGCCGCCCAGGTGGCCGCCGAGCGCGCGGGCGAGAAGGTGAAGGAATTCGGCCTGAAGAATCTGGAAGTCCAGGTCAAGGGTCCGGGTCCGGGCCGCGACTCCGCCGTGCGTGCGCTGCACAACGCCGGCTTCAAGATCAACAATATATCCGACGTGACGCCGATCCCGCACAACGGCTGCCGTCCCCCCAAGAAACGTAGAGTCTGAGCGAGAACGCCGTGGCCAAATATACCGATGCAAAGTGCCGTCTGTGCCGCCGTCAGGGTGAGAAGCTGTTCCTGAAGGGCGAGAAATGTTTCGGCGCCAAATGCGCCATCGAGAAGCGCGGTTTCCCCCCGGGCCAGCACGGCAAGCGCCGCTCGCGCGTGACCGACTACGCCGTTCAGCTGCGCGAGAAGCAGAAGGTGCGCCGCATCTACGGCATCCTCGAGCGCCAGTTCCGCCGTTATTACTCGAATGCCGCGCGCAAGAAGTCGTCGACCGGCGAGACCCTGCTGCAGATCCTGGAGAGCCGTCTCGACAACGTGCTCTACCGCATGGGCGCCGGCGCCTCGCGTTCCGAGGCGCGCCAGCTGGTGCGTCACAACGCCGTGACCGTGAACGGCGCCAAGGTGAATATCCCGAGTTACCAGGTCAAGGCGAACGACGTCATCGCCCTGACCGAAGAGGCCAAGAAGCAGTTGCGCGTACAGGCCTCGATGCAGTTTTCGCTGCAGCAGGGAGGCTGTGAATGGCTGGACGTCGACGCCGACAAGATGCAGGCCGTGTTCAAGGGTCCGCCCGAGCGGAGTGATCTGCCGGCGGAGATCAACGAACATCTCATCGTCGAGTTGTACTCGAAGTAAACGGCTGTCGTCACAGCAGTTCATGCTCATCAACATTGGAGAGGAAATCGCATGAAGAACTCTGCGACAGAGTTTCTCAAACCGCGCGTGGTGGATGTCCAGGTCGTCAACGACCGCCATGCGAAGATTACCCTGGAGCCGCTCGAGCGCGGTTTCGGCCACACCCTGGGTAACGCCCTGCGCCGCATCATGCTGTCTTCGATCCCCGGTTGCGCCATCACCGAGGTCGAGATCGACGGCGTGCTGCACGAGTACAGCTCCATCGAGGGCGTGCAGGAAGACGTCATCGACATCCTGCTCAACCTGAAGGGTCTGTCGATCCGCATGAGCGGCCGCAACGAGGCCACCCTGACCCTGAAGAAGAAGGGCGCCGGACCGGTGCTGGCCAGCGACCTCGAACTGGTCGGCGACGTGGTGATCGTCAATCCCGACCATGTCATCGCCCATCTGACCGAGAAAGGCGAGCTCAACATGACGCTGAAGGTCGAGCGCGGCCGCGGCTACCAGCCGGCGGCGGCGCGCAAGGATGAGAACGCGGAGACCAGCCGGCCGATCGGCCGCCTGATGCTGGACGCCTCGTTCAGCCCGATCCGCCGCATCAGCTACGTGGTCGACACCGCCCGCGTCGAGCAGCGCACCGACCTCGACAAGCTGATCATCGACCTCGAGACCAACGGCAGCGTCGATCCGGAGGAGACCATCCGCCGCGCCGCCAGGATCCTGCAGGATCAGCTCACCGTGTTCATCGACCTCGAAGGGCCGGAGCTCGAAGAGCCCGCGCCGGTGGTCGAGGACATCGACCCGATCCTGCTGCGCCCGGTCGACGATCTGGAGCTGACCGTGCGTTCCGCCAACTGCCTCAAGGCGGAGAACATCTACTACATCGGCGACCTGATCCAGCGCACCGAGGTCGAGCTGCTGAAGACGCCCAACCTGGGCAAGAAGTCGCTGACCGAGATCAAGGACGTGCTGGCCTCGCACGGCCTGTCGCTGGGCCTGCGGCTGGAAAACTGGCCGCCGGCCAACCTGAAGCAGCGCGAGAAGCAGGGCGAGGACAAGGCGGAGACCGCCTCGGCGTGAGGCGCGGCCGCGTCGACGGCGCGGCTTCAAACGAACACAGTATGAAGGGTCGGGAACATGCGTCACCGTAAAAGTGGAAGGAAACTGAACCGCAACAGCAGCCATCGCAAGGCGATGTACCGCAACATGGCCGCTTCGCTGATGCAGCATGAGATCATCCGCACCACCCTGCCCAAGGCCAAGGAACTGCGCCGGGTCGTGGAGCCGTTGATCACCTACGCGAAGACCGACGGCGCGACGCGCCGCCGCCTCGCCTTCGACCGCATCCGCGACCGCGACATGGTGGCCAAGCTGTTCAACGAGCTGGGCCCGCGCTACAAGGACCGTCCCGGCGGCTATCTGCGCATCCTGAAGTGCGGCTTCCGCCCCGGCGACAACGCCCCGATGGCCTACGTCGAGCTGCTCGACCGTCCCGCGGCGGAAACGACCGCCGCCTGAGGCAGTCCTGCAATCCCGCAGTGAAAAGACCGGGTGATGCCCGGTCTTTTCGTTTGCGGGCCTCGTTCATTCAGTGATTCCCCGGATTCCGCTACGCTCCATCCGGGCTACGATGCGGAATCGCCCAAATCAGCCTTTGGGACAGATTTCAAATCTGTCCCCCTTCCGGGCGAAAATCCGTCCCCGGGCTGAGTCCTTTGGCATCGCGGCGGAATTTTCCTATAGTGTCGCCATGATCGTGCTGTTCACGGATTTCGGGCCGGCCGGGCCCTACGTCGGGCAGATGCGGGCGGTGCTGCATGGCATCGCGCCGCAGGCCGCCGTGATCGAACTGCTGTCCGACGCGCCGGCCGGCGATCCGCGCGCCGCCGCCTATCTGCTCGCGGCCTACGCGGGCGATTTCCCGCCCGACGCCGTGTTTCTCTGCGTGGTGGATCCCGGCGTCGGCGGCGACCGCGCCGCGGTGGCGCTGCGGGCGGACGGGCGCTGGTTCGTCGGTCCGGACAACGGACTGTTCAACGTGATCGCGCTGAACGCGCGTGAGCTGGAGTGGTGGGAGATTACCTGGCGCCCACAGCGGCTGTCGGCGACCTTCCACGGCCGTGACCTGTTCGCCCCGGTCGCCGCCCGCCTTGCGCGCGGCGAGGCACCGCCAGGCGAACGCCGCGACCCGGCGTCGCGCATCGACCGCGGCTGGGCAACGGACTACGCGCGCGTCATCTACGTCGATCACTTCGGCAACGTCATCACCGGCATCCGCGCGGCGGGCGTCGACCCGGGCCGCCGTCTCCACGCCGGCGGCAGGAGCCTGGACGCGGCGCGCACCTTCTCCGACGTGGCGCCGGGCGCGGCCTTCTGGTACCCGAACGCCAACGGCCTGGTGGAGATCGCCGTCAACCGCAGCAGCGCGGCCGCAATGCTTGGGCTTGGCGTCGGTGATCCGGTGGCCTGGGGCTGAATAAAATAGGACTAAGAGCTAAGGACAAAGCATTAAAAAACCGGGGACAGGCGCGCGCGTGTTATAGGTAGCCCGGATGGAGGCGCGTAGCGCCGGAATCCGGGGAAATCGATTTCCCCGGATTCCGCTGCGATCCATCCGGGCTACAGTAAGGCTCTCTCGGCCTCAATCCCCCAGGGCCGTGATCGCCTCGAGCACCTCGTCGACGTGTCCCTCGACCTTGACGCCGCGCCACTCGCGGCGCAGCACGCCCTCGGCGTCGATCAGAAAGGTGCTGCGCTCGATGCCGCGCACCTGCTTGCCGTACATGTTCTTCATCTTCATGACGCCGAACAGCTCGCACAGCTTCTCGTCGGCGTCGGACAGCAGGTCGAAGGGGAATTCCTGCTCGCCCTTGAACTTCTCGTGCGACTTCAGGCTGTCGCGCGATACGCCCAGTACGACGGTGTTGCGGCGCTTCAGCTTCGCGTACTGATCGCGGAAATCCTGCCCCTCCAGCGTGCAGCCGGGGGTGTTGTCCTTGGGATAGAAATAGACCACGACGGTCTTGCCCTTGAGATCCGACAGCCGGATCTGCTTGTCGCCGGTGGCGGGCAGCTCGAAATCCGGCACGGCTTTGTTGAGTTCGACGGTTTTCACGGGTCCTCCTGCGGGAATGCGGATAGTGCGGGGCGGTACGGCCGTTCCCCGCCGGCTATCTTACTCGATTTGCCCGCGCCGGCGCATTGTCATCGCCGGGCCGGAAACGTAATATGAGCGCCTGAAGATGCACGGAGATTTCTGATGTTTCACGGCAGTATTGTGGCCCTGGTGACCCCCATGACGATGGAGGGCGGGATCGACTACGCGTCCCTGCAGCAGCTGGTCGAGTTCCACATCGAGAACGGCACCAGCGCCATCGTCGCGGTCGGTACGACCGGCGAATCCGCGACCCTCGACGAGCAGGAGCACTGCGAGGTGATGCGGCGGGTCGTGCAGATGGCGCGCGGACGCGTCCCGGTGATCGGCGGCACCGGCGCCAACTCCACGCGCGAGGCCATCGCGCTGACGCGCTGCGCGATGGAGGGCGGCGCCGATGCCTGTCTGCTCGTCACCCCCTATTACAACAAGCCGACCCAGGAAGGGCTCTACCTGCACCACAAGGCCGTCGCGGAGGCGGTGCCCATCCCCCAGATCCTCTACAACGTGCCCGGCCGCACCGCCTGCGACATGCTGCCGGAGACGGTCGCGCGCCTGGCGCAGGTCCCGAACATCGTCGGCCTCAAGGAGGCGACCGGCGACCTCGACCGCCTGCGCCGCATCCGCGAACTGTGCGGCGATGCGATCGATCTCTTCAGCGGCGACGATGAGACCGCCCTGGACTTCATGCTCGGCGGCGGTCGCGGGGTGATCTCGGTGACCGCCAACGTGGCGCCGCGCGCGATGAGCGAGCTGTGCGCCGCCGCCCTGCGCGGCGACCGCGCCGCGGCGATGGCCATCAACGACCGCCTGATGGCCCTGCACCGCGACCTGTTCGTCGAGGCCAACCCGATTCCCGTCAAATGGGCCCTGCACGAGATGGGCCTGATCCCGGCCGGGATCAGGCTGCCGCTGACCCCGCTGTCGCCGCGCCATCACGACACGGTACGGCAGGCCCTGCGTCAGGCGGGCGTGCTGTGAGCGGCGCGCGCACCGCGCGGTCGGCCGCGGCCGGGCTGGCGCTGGGCGTCCTCGTCCTCGCGCTGGCCGCCTGCGGGATGATGAACAAGGAGGACCTGCGCTATCGCGACAGCCGGCTGTTGCCCGCGCTCACCGTCCCGGAGGGCGTGGCCGCCCCGACCTATTCCAGCACCATGGAGATCCCCGCCGCGGGCACGCCCGGCCCCATCGAGGGGGATATCGAACTGCCCCCCGATCTGCGCGGCGGTGACACCGGCGCCGGCACGGCCTCCGCACAGGATTCGACGGGGGAAACTCCAGGAGAATCCACCGGGGATTCCCCGGCGCAATCCGGGGTGGCGGACAGCGGCGGGCTGTAAGCCGGCGCGCCCCGTCCCGCGCTATGGACGCCCCGGCGGTTCGGCCGTATCCTAGTGACGCACGCCGCCCGCGCCCGCGGATTGTCGCGGCGACCCAGCGGTCCGCATGACGACTTCCCAGGCCCGGCCCGCGCCGCGACACGTGGCGTAGTCATCCTTCGGGCCGCCCGGGCGGGCGCCGGCACACACAACGAGGTAAAGCATGCAAATCGTGAAGGAACTCTATTCGGGCAAGGCGAAATCGGTCTATACCACGGACGACCCGGACCGGCTCGTGCTGCGTTTCCGCGACGACACCTCGGCCTTCGACGGCCGCAAGATCGAGCAGCTCGCGCACAAGGGGATGATCAACAACAAGACCAACGCCTTCGTCATGACGCAGATCGAGCGCGCCGGCATTCCCACGCACTTCGAGCGCCTGCTGTCCGACACCGATTCGCTGGTCAAGCGCCTGGAGATGATCCCGGTCGAATGCGTGGTGCGCAACATCACCGCCGGCAGCATCTGCCGCCGCCTCGGCGTGGCCGAGAACATGGACCTGGATCCGCCCACCTTCGAGTTCTTCCTCAAGAACGACGAACTGCACGACCCGATGGTCAACGAGTACCATATCCGCTCCTTCGGCTGGGCCACCGACGAGGAGGTCGCCACGATGAAGCGGCTGACCTTCGAGGTCAACGACGTGCTGAAGCGGATGTTCCTGGACGTCGGCATCCTGCTCGTGGACTACAAGCTGGAGTTCGGCCGCTACCACGGCGAGGTCATGCTGGGCGACGAGTTCAGCGCCGACGGCTGCCGGCTGTGGGATGCCGAGACGCGCAAGAAGCTCGACAAGGACCGCTTCCGCCAGGGCCTGGGCGGCGTGATCGAGGCCTACCAGGAAGTGGCGGCCCGCCTGGGGATCGAGCTGGGCTAGATCCTCCACGGACGCGCGCCGCGTCTTGAGAAATTACGGGCCTCCAACCCAATGAAAATTTGGGGTCAGAGTAAAAACTCAAGAACGCAGTGTTGATACGTCGGAGTGATGGATCGAGTTTTTACTCTGACCCCGAATATTGAGTCAGTCAGTTAGACGCTCCAAGGAATTTGCCTGACATGCTACGTATACCCGGCCGCGCCGCGCTGTCCCGTTTCCGCCTCGACAAGCTGCGCGCCGAGATCGACCGGCGGGCGCCGGGCCTCGCCGCGCTGAGCACCGAATACCTCCACTTCGTCGAACTCGAACAGCCGCTCGAACCCGCCGCGCGCGCCGTGCTCGAACGCCTGCTCGATTACGGTCCGCGCGACGCCGGGCCGATCCGCCGTGACGGCCAGCTGCTGCTGGTGATGCCGCGCGCGGGCACCATGACGCCGTGGTCGAGCAAGGCGACCGACATCGCGCGCATCTGCGGGCTGGAGAACGTCGCGCGCATCGAGCGCGGCATCGCCTACTACCTGGCGCGGGAGGGCAGGGCGCGCTTCAGCGACGCCGAGCTCGCGCGCATCGCGCCGCTACTGCACGACCGCATGGCGCAGACCGTGGCCACCTCCGAGGAAGAGGCCGAGGGCCTGTTTCTGCATGCCGCGCCGCGCCCGCTCGAGACGATCGACGTGCTGCTCGGCGGGCGTCCCGCGCTGGAGGGGGCCGACCGCCGCCTCGGGCTCGCGCTCAGCCCGGACGAGATCGATTATCTGGTGGAGAGCTTCGGCGCGCTGGGGCGCAACCCCACCGACGTCGAGCTGATGATGTTCGCGCAGGCGAACTCCGAGCACTGCCGCCACAAGATCTTCAACGCCGACTGGATCATCGACGGCCAGGCGCGCGACCGCAGCCTGTTCGGCATGATCCGCACCACCTCGCAGCGTTCTCCGGCCGGCCTGCTCAGCGCCTACAGCGACAACGCCGCTGTGATCGAAGGCGCGGTCGGCCGCCGCTTCTATCCCGACGCGGCGAGCGGACGCTACCGCCGCGTCGAGGCGCCCGCGCACATCAACATCAAGGTCGAGACGCACAACCACCCGACGGCCATCTCGCCCTATCCGGGCGCCGCGACCGGCGCCGGCGGCGAGATCCGCGACGAGGGCGCGACCGGCCGCGGCGCCAAGCCGAAGGCGGGGCTGTGCGGCTTCTCGGTGTCGAACCTGCGCCTGCCCGGCGCGGCGCAGCCGTGGGAAGAGGATCACGGCAAGCCGGAGCGCATCGCCTCGGCGCTCGACATCATGCTGGAAGGCCCGATCGGCGCGGCCGCGTTCAACAACGAGTTCGGCCGTCCCAACATCAGCGGATATTTCCGCACCTACGAGGAGCGCGTGCCCGGCCCCGGCGGTGCGCAGCTGCGCGGCTACCACAAGCCGATCATGCTCGCCGGCGGGCTCGGCAACATCGACGCGGACCACATCGGCAAGCAGGATCTCGCGCCGACCACGCAGTTGGTGGTGCTGGGCGGGCCGGCGCTGCTGATCGGCCTCGGCGGCGGCGCGGCGTCCTCGATGACCAGCGGCACGAGCACGGCCGACCTGGACTTCGCTTCGGTGCAGCGCGACAACGCCGAGATGCAGCGCCGCTGCCAGGAAGTGATTGACCGCTGCTGGCAGCTCGGCGCCGACAATCCGATCCTGTCCATCCACGACGTCGGCGCGGGCGGGCTGTCCAACGCCTTGCCGGAGATCGTGCACGGCGCCGAGCGCGGCGCGCGCATCGAGCTGCGCGCCGTGCCCTGCGACGACCCCGGCCTGTCGCCGATGCAGATCTGGTGCAACGAGGCGCAGGAGCGTTACGTGCTGGCGGTTTCCGCCGCGCGCATCGCGGAGTTCCAGGCCCTGTGTGAGCGCGAGCGCTGCCCCTGCGCGGTGGTCGGCGAGGTGATCGCGGACGAGCATCTCACCGTCGGCGACGGCCACTTCGACAACCTGCCGGTCGACCTGCCGATGCAGCTCTTGTTCGGCAAGCCGCCGAAGACGCTGCGCGACGTCCATCACGTCACGTTCGCCAAGCCGGAATTCACCACCCGCGGCATCGACGCGCAGGAGGCGGCGCAACGCGTGCTGCGGCTGCCGACGGTGGCCGACAAGACCTTCCTGATCACGATCGGCGACCGCACCGTCGGCGGCCTGATCGCGCGCGACCAGATGGTCGGCCCGTGGCAGGTGCCGG
This sequence comes from Gammaproteobacteria bacterium, assembly GCA_016716465.1. Lineage (NCBI taxonomy): Bacteria > Pseudomonadati > Pseudomonadota > Gammaproteobacteria > Gammaproteobacteria bacterium. The sequence continues at coordinate 1,434,205 of JADJWH010000001.1, read as the reverse complement.
TGGCCGACGCGGCGGTCACGCTGAACGACTTCGACGGCTACGCCGGCGAGGCGATGGCGCTCGGCGAGCGCGCGCCGCTCGCGCTGATCCATCCCGCTGCCTCCGGCCGCATGGCGGTGGGCGAGGCGCTGACCAACATCGTCGGCACGCCGATCCGCGCGTTGGCGGACGTCAAGCTGTCCGCCAACTGGATGGCCGCCGCCGGCTACCCGGGTGAGGATGCCGCCCTGTTCGACACCGTGGAGGCGGTGGCGCTGGAGCTGTGTCCCGCGCTCGGCATCGCGATCCCGGTCGGTAAGGACTCACTCTCGATGCGGACGCGCTGGGACGAGCGCGGCGAGGCGCGCGACATGGCCGCGCCGCTGTCGCTGATCATCAGCGCCTTCGCGCCGGTCACCGACGCGCGCCGCGCGCTGACGCCGCAGCTGCAACTCGACGCCGGCGACACTGACCTGATCCTGATCGATCTCGGCAAGGGGCGGAACCGGCTCGGCGCCTCGGCGCTGGCACAGGTCTACCGCCAGGTCGGCCACCACGGCCCCGATCTCGACGACCCGCAGGCGCTGAAGGCCTTTTTCACGGCGATCCAGGAACTCAACGCCGAGGGCCTGCTGCTGGCCTATCACGACCGTTCCGACGGCGGCCTGTTCGTCACCGTCTGCGAGATGGCCTTTGCCGCCCATGCCGGCGTCAGCGTCGCGCTGGAGGAACTCGGCGACGACCCGATCGCGGCGCTGTTCAGCGAGGAACTGGGCGCGGTGGTCCAGGTGCGCCACAGCGACACCGACGCGGTGCTGGAATGGCTGCACGGGGCCGGTCTCGGCCACCATGCCCACGTCATCGGCACCGTCAACGACGAAGACCGCCTGGTCTTCACGCACGGCTCGCGCGCGGTGCTGGCGGAGAGCCGGGTCGCCCTGCAGCGCACCTGGTCGGAGACGACCTGGCGCATGCAGTCGCTGCGCGACAATCCCGCCGCCGCGCAGGAGGAATACGACCGCCTGCTCGACCACGGCGACCCGGGCCTGAACGCCGCGCCGACCTTCGATCCGGACGAGGACGTCGCCGCCCCCTATATCCGTACCGGGACGCGGCCGCGCGTGGCCATCCTGCGCGAGCAGGGGGTGAACGGGCAGGTCGAGATGGCCGCCGCCTTCGACCGCGCCGGCTTCGACTGCTTCGACGTCCACATGAGCGACATCCTGTCCGGGCGGACCCGCCTCACCGGTTTCCAGGGCATCGCCGCCTGCGGCGGCTTCTCCTACGGCGACGTGCTCGGCGCCGGCGGCGGCTGGGCCAAGGCGATCCTGTTCAATCCGCGCGCCCGCGACGAGTTCGCGGCCTTCTTCGCCCGCCCGGATTCCTTCGGCCTCGGGGTGTGCAACGGCTGCCAGATGATGTCCCAGCTCCACGAGCTGATCCCGGGCGCCGAGCTGTGGCCGCGCTTCGTCCGCAACGCCTCCGAGCAGTTCGAGGCGCGTCTCGCGCGGGTCGAGGTGCTGGACTCGCCCTCGCTGTTCTTCGCCGGCATGGCCGGCTCGCGCCTGCCCATCGCGGTCGCCCACGGCGAGGGCCGGGTGGAGTTCCGGGAGGGGCAGACCGAGGCGGCTGTACGCCAGGCCGGGCTCGTCTCGCTGCGCTATGTCGAGAACCGTGGCGAGGCGGCGACGCGCTATCCGGCGAACCCCAACGGTTCGCCCGGCGGTCTGACCGGCTTCACGACGCGCGACGGGCGTTTCACGATCATGATGCCGCACCCGGAGCGCGTGTTCCGCGCCGTGCAGCATTCCTGGTACCCGCGCGAGTGGGGCGAAGACGGTCCCTGGCTGCGCCTGTTCCGCAACGCCCGCGTCCGGCTGGGTTAGCGCGACCCAAGAAAATAATAATAAAAATAATAAGTTAACAATATATTATGGGCGCGGGCCGGTTCGGCTATAATAGCGCCCATGCACGCGTGGGGTCATTCACTCGTCAAGCTCGCCGCCCTCGGCGTCCCGCTCGCCATCGCCGTCATGCTGGGGTGGTGGGGACAGACGCCGCGGCAGGAGTCCGTCCATGAACCGTGGAGCGACTACCTGCACCCCGTCGCCGTCAGCGACGTCTCCGATCTGCAGCGCCTGTTCGACGAGCTCGACTACACCTGGCCGCCGGCGCCGGGCCGTTCCGTGCCCCGCATCGCGGTGGAGCCGCTCCCGGAGGACTACGACCGCATCGGCGACGCCCAGACCCGGAAGTCGGTGTTCTTCCGCGTCCTGTTGCCGCTGGTGCTGGCCGAGAACGCGCGCATCCTGCAGCAGCGGGAGCGGCTTCAGCATATCCTGCGCCAGCGTACCCCGCCCGACGAGGCCAGCCCGGGTGGCGAGTTCCTGCACGAGCTGATGCGCGAATACCGCCTGAAGGGCGATCCCGCCGACCCCGGCCTGCGCGCGGAGCTGCTGCGCCGGGTGGACATGATCCCGGCCGCGCTGGTGCTGGCCCAGGCCGCCAACGAGAGCGGCTGGGGGACCTCGCGCTTCGCGCGCGAGGGCAACAACCTGTTCGGGGTGTGGACCTATCGCGTCGGGAGCGGCCTGATCCCGATGGCCCGGCCCGAGGGCGAGACGCACTCCCTGCGCGTGTTCGGCACCCTGCGCGACTCCGTGCGCTATTACCTGCACAACCTGAACGTCGGCCACGCCTATGGCGAGCTGCGCCTGTTGCGCGCCCAGCTGCGCGCCCAGGGCGGCTCGCTCGATTCCCTCGTCCTCGCCGGCGGCCTGACGCGCTATTCCAGCCGCGGGCTCGACTACATCGGCGAGATCCAGTCGATCATCCGCGCCAACCACCTGCGCGCGGTGCGCGCCGCGGACCTGCGCAACGAGGATCTGCGCACGGCGTCGCGCAACCGCACTATCGCCGACGCAGCCATAGATGGCTGAACCAGTAGTACCGCTCCGGCGCCGAGGCTGAGGGCGCGGTGCAGTTGTAGCGGCTGCGCCCCGGGGGCAGTTCGCCCGCGGCGTGGACGGCGAACACCGCGTCGCCGTCGTCCCTGTCCTTCACGTTTGACCGTGATGTCCTTCCCGCCCTGATCGAAGCAGCGCAGCGCATCGAGGCGCGCGTCGCCGTCCGCCGGAGCGCGGCTCACCGCGATGCGCATCCGCGGCGGCGTCGGCCCGTCGACCACCGGATCCCAGGGTTCGACGGTGCGCACCGGCAGCGCCAGCGCCGCGGCCTTGCCGCGGAAACCGGCGGAATCGGCAAAGGCCTCGGCCATCGGGAAGCGCGGCAGCGCGCGCGGGTCCGATCCGCGGCCGAGCGCGCCCGACTGCTGGCCGAAGGCGGTGAAGCCGAGGCCGCGCACCAGCTCCGCGAGCGCGGCGTCGTATTCCCCGTAGGGATAGGCGAACAGCATCGGCGCGGCGCCGAGTTCATCACTGAGCCGGCGCTGGGCGAGTTCGATATCGGCCCGCACGCGCGCGCGCCAGGCCGCCGCATCCTCGCCTGCGTTGCGGCGGACCAGGTAGTCGTGGCGGGCGGAGTGATTGGCGAAGACCACGCCCGCGCGCGACATCTCGCGCATCTGCGCCCAGCTCATGTAGGCGGGCAGCTTCCGGTCGATGGCGTCGGTGGAGACGAACACGGTGAACGGCCAGCCGCGTTTCTTCAGCCGCGGCCAGGCCTCGGTGTAGACCGACAGATAGGCATCGTCGACGGTGATGGCGACCGTGCGGTCGGGGATCTCCCCGCCGTCGCGCAGGCGGTCGACGATGCGCTGCAGCGGCCACACCCGGTATCCCGCCGCGGCCAGGTGCTCCAGGTGCTGGTCGAACTGTTCGAGGCGGACGCTGGTGGCAGGGTAGGAGGTCTCGCCGAATCGGTGATACATGAACACCACGGCCGTGGCCGGCACGCCCGCCGTCGCGCCGGCGCAACAGAGGGCGAGCAGCAGCGCCAGGCCGGCCCGCGCCCACGGCGGCGCCCGAAAACCGGTAAGCGGTCTGATCTTCATGCCGAATCTTGGCGCGCGCGCGGCCGCATCTGCTACCATAGCAATCCTTTTTAACCCAACATCCACCCAACCTCAAAGGTCTAACCCATGAAATCAAGCGTGGTTCTCGCATTGACGGCGACCCTGCTGGCAGGCCCGGCCCTGGCCGCGGACGATCTGTCGAAGGGTAGCGACAAGCAGAAATTCAGCTATGCGGTCGGCTTCCAGATCGCCCAGGGGCTGCGCCACGACGGCCTCGACCTCGACGCCGATGCCTTCGCCCAGGCGGCGCGCGACGTGCTCACGGACCAGCCGACGAAGCTGAGCATGGAAGAGATGCAGGCCGCGGTCGAGAAGTTCCAGCAGAAGGCGGCGGCGGATCAACAGGCCAAGGCCGACAAGGCGCTCAAGGACGGCAAGGCCTTCCTCGCCGACAACAAGACCAAGAAGGGCGTGGTGACGCGTCCGAGCGGCCTGCAGTACCAGGTCATCAAGGAAGGCACCGGCAAGAACCCGGCCGCGACCGACACGGTGGAAGTGAACTACCGCGGCACGCTGCTCAACGGCACCGAGTTCGACAGCTCCTACAAGCGCGGCGAAAGCGTCAGCTTCCCGGTCAACCAGGTCATCCAGGGCTGGCAGGAAGTGCTGCCGCTGATGAAGGTGGGTTCGCACTGGAAGGTGTTCATCCCCTCCGAGCTGGCCTACGGCGAGCGCGGCGCGGGCGGCAACATCGGCCCGAACGAGACGCTGGTGTTCGAGATCGAACTGCTGGGGATCAAGTAAACCCCGACGCAGGCACTACCCACGCCGCCGGCGCGCGAGCCCCGGCGGCGTGTTCGTTTATGGCCCCCCCGCGCCGGGCCGTCCTTTTGTGCACTGGCGCCGAACTTGCTAAACTGCGCCGTTTCCCGGAGTACCTCATGCCAGACACGACGGAAACGGCGCGCCGCCGTACCTTTGCCATCATTTCGCACCCCGACGCGGGCAAGACCACGCTGACCGAGAAGCTGCTGCTGTTCGGCGGCGCGATCCAGCTCGCCGGCGCGGTGAAGGGGCGCAAGGCCGAGCCGTCACGCCACCTCGGACTGGATGGAGCTGGAGAAGCAGCGCGGGATCTCGGTGACGACCTCGGTGCTGCAGTTCCCCTACCGCGACGTCATCGTCAACCTGCTCGACACGCCCGGCCACGCCGACTTTTCCGAGGACACCTACCGCACGCTGACGGCGGTCGACTCCGCGCTGATGGTGATCGACAGCGGCAAGGGCGTGGAGGAGCGCACCATCAAGCTGATGGAGGTGTGCCGCCTGCGCGACACGCCGATCATCACCTTCATCAACAAGCTCGACCGCGACGGCCGTCCGCCGGTGGAGCTGATCGACGAGATCGAGTCGGTGCTGAAGATCTCCTGCGCGCCGGTGAGCTGGCCGATCGGCATGGGCAAGCTGTTCAAGGGCGTGTTCGACCTGCTCCACAACCGCGTGCACCTGTACAGCCCGACCCACGGCGGCCGCATCCAGACCGGCGAGGTGATCGAGGGTCTCGATAACCCGCGTCTCGACGAACTGCTCGGCAGCCAGGCCGCCGAGCTGCGCGAGGAGGTCGAGCTGGTGCAGGGCGCCAGCCAGCCCTTCGATCTCGCGGCCTACCGCCGCGGCGAACAGACGCCGGTATTCTTCGGCTCGGGCGTCAACAACTTCGGCGTGCGCGAGCTGCTCGACGCCTTCGTGGACTGGGCGCCGGCGCCGCTGCCGCGCACGGCGGTCACGCGCACGGTCGATCCCGCCGAGGAGAAGTTCACCGGCTTCGTGTTCAAGATCCAGGCGAACATGGACCCGATGCACCACGACCGCGTCGCCTTCCTGCGCATCTGCTCGGGGCGCTACCAGAAGGGCATGAAGCTCTATCACGTGCGGCTCGGGCGCCAGGTCCAGATCTCCAACGCCATCACCTTCATGGCAGCCGAGCGCGAGCACACCGACGAGGCCTGGCCCGGCGACATCCTCGGCCTGCACAACCACGGCACGATCCAGATCGGCGACGCCTTCACCCAGGGCGAGGACCTGAAGTTCACCGGCATCCCCGACTTCGCGCCCGAGCTGTTCCGCCGCATCGTGCTGCGCGACCCGCTGCGCATGAAGGCGCTCAGCAAGGGCGTGGACCAGCTGTCGGAGGAGGGCGCCATCCGCGTGTTCCGTCCGCTGTTCGGCAACGACATCATCATCGGCGCCGTCGGCGTGCTGCAGTTCGACGTCGTCGCGCATCGCCTGAAACACGAATACAACGTCGAGTGCAGCTACGACAACGTGCAGGTCGCCACCGCGCGCTGGGTGCGCTGCGCCGACGACAAGAAACTCGCCGAGTTCCGCACCAAGCTCAACGACAACCTCGCCTTCGACAGCGGCGGCGCGCTGGTCTACATCGCGCCGACCCGCGTCAATCTCCAACTGACCCAGGAGCGCTGGCCGGACGTGGAATTCCTCGCGACGCGGGAGCATTGAAGAAAAGAAAGGCTGAAAGAGACCGACTCTTCCCCGGTCCAAGGGATACCCCTTGCGCTCGCCTTTTGCCGGCGGATTCGATCACAATAGGCATTCTTTATAATTCGCGGGATGAATGAGATGAAGTATTCCAGTTTCCAGGAGTTCATGGCGTACGTGGCGGAGCGCGCATCGGGGCAGCCCGAATATCTGCAGGCGGTGGCCGAGGTGATGGAGAGCCTGTGGCCATTCATCTCGATGCATCCGCGCTATGCCGAGCACGGCCTGCTCGATCGCCTGATCGAGCCCGAGCGCATCATCATGTTCCGCGTCGCCTGGGTGGACGACCAGGGCGAGGTCAAGGTCAACCGCGGCTACCGCATCCAGCACAGTTCCGCCATCGGTCCCTACAAGGGCGGCCTGCGTTTTCACCCGTCGGTGAACCTGTCCATCCTCAAGTTCCTCGCTTTCGAGCAGACCTTCAAGAACGCGTTGACCACGCTGCCCATGGGCGGCGGCAAGGGCGGCTCGGATTTCGATCCCAAGGATCGCAGCCCTGGCGAGATTATGCGTTTCTGTCAGGCCTTCGTCGGCGAGCTGTTCCGCCACGTCGGCGCCGATACCGATGTCCCCGCCGGCGACATCGGCGTGGGGCGGCGTGAAATCGGCTATATGTCCGGCATGATGAAGAAGCTGTCGAATCGCGCCGATTGCGTCTTCACCGGCAAGGGGCTGTCCTTCGGCGGTTCGCTGATCCGCCCGGAGGCCACCGGCTACGGTGCCGTCTACTTCGCCGAGGAGATGCTCGGGCACGCCGGACGTACCCTGCAGGGCCTGCGCGTCGCCGTCTCGGGCTCCGGTAACGTGGCGCAGTACGCCGTGGAGAAAGCCATCAACCTGGGCGCCCGCGTGATCACGGTGTCCGATTCCGGCGGCACAGTGCTGGACGAGTCCGGCTTCACGCCGGAGAAGCTGGCAGAACTGATGGACGTGAAGAACCATCACTACGGCCGGGTGAGCGATTATGCCCGGCGTGTCGGCGCCCGGTTCCTGCCCGGCGTGCGGCCCTGGGCCATCCCGGCGGATGTGGCCATGCCCTGCGCGACGCAGAACGAACTGGATGAGGATGATGCCCGCACCCTGGTCGGCAATGGCGTCGCATGCGTCGTCGAGGGCGCGAACATGCCCGTCACGGCGGCGGCGGTGAGGGTTTTCGAGCACGCCGGCGTGCTGTTCGCGCCGGGCAAGGCCAGCAATGCCGGCGGCGTCGCCACCTCCGGCCTGGAAATGAGCCAGAACGCCATGCGCCTGTCCTGGCAGCGGGAGGAGGTGGACGCGCGACTGCGGGAGATCATGCACGGCATCCACGCCGCCTGCCTGCAGTACGGCCGGCGCCCGGACGGTGGCATCAGTTATGTCGATGGCGCGAATATCACCGGCTTCGTCAAGGTCGCGGACGCCATGCTGGCGCAGGGTGTGATCTGAGTATCCCTTGGGGCCGTGATGCGGAGGAGATGAGATGACGATTCAATCGGTGCCGGCGCCGGACTGGCAGGTCGGCCAGTGGTTCAATACCGACCGTCCGCTAGCTCTCTCCGGCCTGCGCGGCCGGGTCGTGATGCTGCACGCCTTCCAGATGCTGTGTCCGGGCTGCGTCAGCCACGGTGTGCCGCAGGCCGAGCGCGTGCATCGCCAGTACGCGCAGGAGGGTGTGATCGTCATCGGCCTGCATACGGTCTTCGAGCATCATGCGGCGATGACCCCGCTGGCGCTCGAGGCCTTCCTGCACGAATATCGAATCACCCATCCCGTCGGCGTGGATGTCGCCGTGTCGGGCCGCTCTGTGCCCGCGACCATGCAGGCCTACGCCATGCGCGGCACGCCGACGCTGGTCCTGATCGACCGCGCCGGCCATGTCCGCTTTCATGAGTTCGGCCGCCCGGACGACCTGCGGGTAGGCGTGACCCTGGGGCGATTGCTCGCGGAACCGTGGTCCTCATCGGTAGAGGTGCCGTTGGCCAGACCGGGCGGCAGCGGTGGAGGCGGTTGCGACGACACGGGTTGTGAGGTGCGGGGCTGACAACGATGCTGGCGTCATCCCCGCGCACGCGGGAAATTCTGGGAACTTCAGATAGAACCCTTTTTCGTCAACGCTGTTGACCCGACCCATATCGCGCACCGCCTCAAGCACGAGCACGGTGTCGAGTGCAGCTGCAGGTCGCGGCGGCGCGCTGGTCTACATCGCCCCCACGCGCGTCAATCTCCAACTGACCCAGGAACGCTGGCCGGACATCGAATTCCTCGCGACGCGGGAGCATTAGGCGTTAACCGCAGACCTGGGGTGGGGGACAGATTTCAAATCTGTCCCCCTCACAACGGAAAGGGAAACGGGGACAGATTTGAAATCTGTCCCCATCCTTAAGTCCGTCATTATTTTGACATCCCGCCCCTCTAACCTTTTATGATTACCGCCCTCTATCGAGGCTTTCGTTAAAATCGATTGGTCCGGCGTGGCCGAAAGGGCTGAGACTATAGGGCCCTGACTACAGATGTTTTAACACGGAGGGAATTCGCGTTATGTCCGAAAGCAAATGTCCGATGCACCAGACGGCCGGGACGGGCACGTCGAACCGCGACTGGTGGCCCGATCGCCTGCGGCTGAATATCCTGCGCCAGCATTCCGCCAAGTCCGACCCGATGGGCGAGGACTTCGACTACGCCGCGGAGTTCAGGAAGCTGAACTACTCCGCGCTGAAGAAAGACCTGCTGAAAGTCATGACGGACTCGCAGGACTGGTGGCCGGCGGACTTCGGGCACTACGGCCCGCTGTTCGTGCGCATGGCCTGGCACAGCGCCGGCACCTACCGCTCGGGCGATGGCCGCGGCGGCGGCGGGCGCGGGCAGCAGCGCTTCGCGCCGCTCAACAGTTGGCCGGACAACGTCAGCCTGGACAAGGCGCGCCGCCTGCTGTGGCCGGTCAAGCAGAAATACGGCAAGCGCATCTCCTGGGCTGACCTGATCATCCTGACCGGCAACGTCGCGCTGGAATCGATGGGCTTCCGCACCTTCGGCTTCGGCGGCGGGCGCGCGGACGTGTGGGAGGCGGACGAGGACGTCTACTGGGGCGCCGAGACGAAGTGGCTCGACGACAAGCGTTACTCCGGCGAGCGCGATCTCGATAATCCGCTCGCGGCCGTGCAGATGGGCCTGATCTACGTCAACCCGGAAGGCCCGAACGGCAAGCCCGATCCGGTCGCCGCGGCCAAGGACATCCGCGAGACCTTCGCGCGCATGGCGATGGACGACGAGGAGACCGTCGCGCTGATCGCCGGCGGTCACACCTTCGGCAAGACCCACGGCGCCGGCCCGGCGACCCACGTCGGGGCCGACCCGGAAGCAGCGCCGTTGGAGGCGCAGGGCCTGGGCTGGGCGAGCACGTTCCGCTCGGGCAAGGGCGGCGACACGATCACCAGCGGCCTGGAAGTGACCTGGACCACGACGCCGGCGCAGTGGGGCAACAACTTCTTCGAGAACCTGTTCGGCTTCGAATGGGAGTTGAGCAAATCGCCGGCCGGCGCGCACCAGTGGGTGGCGAAGGACGCCCCCGCCATCATCCCGGACGCGCATAATCCATCGAAGAAGCACAAGCCGACCATGCTGACCACCGACCTGTCGCTGCGCTTCGACCCGGCCTACGAGAAGATCTCGCGCCGCTTCAAGGACGACCCGCAGGCCTTCGCCGAGGCCTTCGCCCGGGCCTGGTTCAAGCTGACGCATCGCGACATGGGGCCGCGCGCCCGCTACCTCGGTCCCGAGGTCCCGAAGGAGGCGCTGATCTGGCAGGATCCGATCCCCGCGGTCGATCACAAGCTGATCGGCAAGAAGGAGATCGAGGAACTGAAGGAAAAGATCCTGGCCGCGAAGCTGACCGTCGCGCAACTGGTCTCGACCGCCTGGGCCTCGGCCTCCACCTTCCGCGGCTCCGACAAGCGCGGCGGCGCCAACGGCGCGCGCATCCGGCTCGCCCCGCAGAAGGACTGGGCGGTGAACCAGCCGGCGCAACTGAAGAAGGTGGTGAAGACGCTGGAGGGCATCCAGGCCGCGTTCAACAAGAAGGCCAAGGGCGGCCGGAAGGTCTCGCTCGCCGACCTGATCGTGCTGGCCGGCGGCGCGGGCATCGAGAACGCCGCGAAGAAGGCCGGCGTCACGGTGAAGGTGCCCTTCACGCCGGGCCGCATGGACGCCACGCAGGAGCAGACCGACGTCACCGGCTTCGCCTGGCTCGAACCGGCCGCCGACGGCTTCCGCAACTACGTCAAGGCCGGGACCGCGCTGCCGGCCGAGGCGCTGCTGGTCGACAAGGCGCAACTGCTGACGCTGACCGCGCCGGAGATGACGGTGCTGGTCGGCGGCCTGCGCGTGCTGGGCGCCAACGTCGGCGACGCGAAGCACGGCGTCTTCACGAAGAAGCCGGGGGCGTTGAGCAACGACTTCTTCGTCAACCTGCTCGACATGGGCACGGAGTGGAAGCCGGTCGCGAAGCAGACCAGCGTCTACGAAGGCCGCGACCGCAAGACCGGCAAGGTCAAGTGGACCGGCACGCGCGTCGACCTCGTGTTCGGCTCGAACTCCGAGCTGCGGGCGCTGGCCGAGGTCTACGGCAGCGCCGACGCGCAGGAGATGTTCGTGCACGACTTCGTGGCGGCCTGGACCAAGGTGATGGAACTGGATCGGTTCGATCTGGCCTAGCAGTGCACCGCGTCACGGGGACAGGAACAATCGCCTGTCCCCGTGACGTTTTCTTTTTCTGAGCGCTGACCTATCTGCTGTGCAGCGCGTCCTGTTCCAGCGCGCCATGTTCCAGCGGATTCGCCTGTGACTTCGGACTGGTGCTGCCCAGCGCGGCGAGCGGTAGGTGTATGCTGAACATGTCCAGGATTCCCCAGATCACCACCATCGCCGCGATCCAGTACAGATTATCGGTTAAATACGCGAGGAAGCCGAGATCGATCACATCCGCAAGGTAGAGCAGGTAGAAGCCCGCCAGTATCAAGGGTTGCGAAGTGATACGCCGCTCGCAATGGGGGCAGACCAGTATCTTCCATTTCGCCGCGAGATACTTATCCCATGATGAGAAGGCGGGCTGTTTGCAGCTGGGGCAGTCGAATTGGCTCATGATGTCTCCTCGGTGGTTTCGATGCAAAACGCGGCCATGACCATCGGCGATCATCCCGGTTCCCGGCGTCCCGATTTCCTGACGAGGTAGGCCGTCCACTTGTCTATGTAGCCGGTGAACGCGCAGATGAAGAACAGGACCACGCCGATGACGAGTCCCAGCGCGCATGCCATTACCATCTCATTCATGATGTGCCTCCTGTGTGATAGTGGAAATGTGTTCGATCACGGGTTCATGCCCGGCTGGGCCACGGCCTTGTCCTTTCGGTTCATCCTCTCGTCGTTGCGAATGTAGGCGCCCAGCTTGAACTCACCCAGCACCCCACCCAGGTTCGCGGCCTCGACCGCCAGGATGACGCACAGCGCCCAGTAGTGCAGGTGCATATGGAAGAAGAGATCCTCGTGCCATAAAGGGTCGGTGAAATACAGATAGAGGACACCGAAGCCGCGGACGATGAACGGCGGCAGGCAGGCGAGCCATTTCCCGTTCTTTTCGCCGTACAGCTTTGCCACCACGTAACCGGCGATGAACGGCACCAGGAAGACATCGAGGATCCAGTACGGGGTGAAGGTGGCCATGCCGCTGAAACGCTCGATCCGCACCCCGAGCAGGAAGTCGCCGAGAAAAACCACGGCCATGCCGACGAGGACCACCGCCGTTTCCTTCAGATACAGACCGTTTCCTTTCATGCCATGTCCCTCCCATCCTTATTCTGTCCGACGGTTTACATTACGGGAGAATGACCAGTACACTACAGGTACAGTTTTGCTGTTGCTTATCGATCCTGTACCGGGCCGCCGACCATGCCAATTGTCAGTCTGGACTCCAATGATTCCCTCCCGCTGATCGATCAGATCGTGAACGGGGTGAAGAAACTGATCGACGAGCGCGCCATCCGGCCCGGGTCGCGCATGCCTTCGATCCGGAGCTTTGCGCAGGATCACCGCATCAGCCGTTTCACCGTGGTCCAGGCCTACGACCGGCTGGTGGCGATGGGCTGCATGAATTCCCGGCAGGGCTCCGGATTCTATGTGTCACCGCGCCCCAGGCCGCAGGAATCGCCGGATGGCACCTGCCAGCCGGACAGCGCGGTCGACGTGGTGTGGCTGCTGCGCAATTCGCTCGAGCACCGCAGCAGCCGGACCATGCCCGGCGCCTGGTGGCTGCCGGCCTCATGGATGGTGGAGACCGGCATCCGGAAGAGCCTGCGCGCGCTGTCCCTGCGCGACGGGGAATTCCTCACCGCCTACGGCACGCCGAGCGGTTACCTGCCGTTGCGCGAACTGCTGCGCCACCGCCTGCTCGACATCGGGATCGGCGTCGATCTGCCGCAGATCATCCTGACCTCGGGCGTCACGCACGCGATGGACCTGGTCGCGCGTCACTTCATCCGCGCGGGTGATACCGTTCTGGTCGACGACCCGGGCTATTTCATCCTGTACGGCGGGCTGAAATCCTTCGGTGCGCGCATCGTCGGCGTGCCGTGGAACGCCGACGGTCCCGACGTCGAGACGATGGAGGCGCTGATCAAGGAGCATCGGCCCAGGTTCTTCTTCACCAATACCATCCTGCACAACCCGACCGGCGCCACCATCAGCCAGCCCGTCGCCTACCGCATGCTGCAGCTCGCCGAGAAATACGACATGATGATCGTCGAGGACGACATCTACGGCGACTTCCATCCCGGGAACGCCACGCGCCTCGCGACGCTGGACCAGTTGAAGCGCGTGATCTACGTCAGCAGCTTCTCCAAGTCAGTCTCGGCCAGCCTGCGCGTCGGCTACATGGTCTGCAACCCGGAGATCGCGAGCAGCCTGTGCGACGTCAAGCTGCTGACCGGCCTGACCACCTCCGAGATCAGCGAGCGCCTGATGCACCAGCTCCTGATCGAAGGCCACTACCGCAAGCACCTCGACAAGCTGCGCATGAAATTGCAGCAGGCGCGCGACAAAACTATTGCCCGCCTCGAAGCCCTAGGCTTCACCCTGCACTGCGAGCCGGCGGGCGGGATGTTCATCTGGGCGCGGCGCGACGACCTTGCCAATACCGCCGAAGTCGCCAGTCAGGCCGCAGCCAGGGGCATCATGCTCGCACCGGGGAATATGTTCCGGCCACATCAGGAACCGTCGCCGTGGTTCAGGTTCAATGTGGCGCATTGCGATGATGAGGGGACGTTTAAGTTCTTCAAGGCCTAACTGGGGAGCAGAAACAGGGGTAGATCACGGTTTCACGAGGGTTGATCATTCTGGTTGAGGAGTATCAGTGGCGACAACCGTGGTCCGTCCCCTATTATTCTGTTTAAGCCTGCGAGGCGAAGTCGGATTTTATAAAATCTAATTTTGAACAATTTGAATCGCAGCTGATTGATTGCGAGTTCTGTCATTAATACTTAGGTAGTATATTCGTCGCGATTAATCGCGATACCTTGTGGATAGTTGGGTGGTTCGTTAGAGTAGTGGCGATAATTTGACCGTGCATATGAAGCAGCGCTAAGCGCTGCGTTCAGCATACTAAAATTTAGCTAAGTGAAATTCATTACCACAAGTATAAACACTAAAAAGATAAGTCCTGCTTAGAGATCGTCGACTTCATTTTCTATGTGTTGTCGTGAAATGTGGCTGAAGCGTGACTTTAGATATAAGTCGGAATCAATTGGTTTATAGAGGAGCGCGCATGGATAAATTCTGGGCAAAGGCGCTATCGGTTACAGGCCCTGTTGCGGTAGTCGGCTTCCTTCTTGCCTTGTTCATAAATAGGGCTTTTTCGGAAGAAGTAGTTAAGTATTTTGGAAGCCAAAACGCATTCTATCTAATCATTGGAATTCTATGCGTCCTAGGTTCCGCTTTGATACTTTCTATATTTGTTTACCGTAATCGCGCTGGGAAATCTGACTTAATTAGTAAATCTGGAAGCACTGTCGAAACTAAGTCGGCAACCATTTCAGGTTCTAGAGTTGATGGCGATATTGTATTTGGCAATAAAACAACAAATAAAGGCGGCGAGCGTGAGTAATAGCCTAGATATTTACAATAGTAAAACTGGGGATCTTGTTCTTGGAGATAAGAAAGTATATCCAGAAGAAGTACATTCGCTAGAGAAAGCAATTAAGGCTATTCAAGAGACAATATCTAATACCCCCGAGTTTGAGGGCATAATCGAGGAGCTTGCAGAATATACTACCGATCGACCTGATCGAGAGGTTATAGGTGTAGAAGCTAAGTTGGTTGGGGGTGGTCGGGAAGATTTGATAGAAAATGCCGTCTACTATAAGAATAAATTTGAAAGAAAGATTGCCAGAAATCAACTTTCTAAAGTTGAGCAGTATGTCTACGCGCATGTTTTGGCTGTTATAGAAACCTCTTTCAATCAATATGTAAGGCCGCTCATCTTGAATAATAGTGGTAAAGAGATTGTCGATGCAGCTGTGCATCGGCATATTTGTGAGCCTGTATATAAGGCTATAGTCGGATTTAATGTTTCAATAAACATGCAACATGTTTCTGGGATGCTTTATTTTCTTACGGGAAAATGCCACTTACTTTGGAGTAAGTGATGTTAATTTACCATCCTGTATACGATATAAATCATTGTATATATCGCCTGCTTCGCTTCTTAGAAACAAGTGGTTACTCTCAGTTTCAATGGGATCGGTTGCGGTTGCTGGATTTTTATTCGGTGTTTCCTCATTTGCTTAGTGATATTAGCCCGTTTCCTAGAGAGTTAATTGCTTATAAGAAGATCTTGTCGAAAATTCCTTCCGCTTACGAAGCAATTCCAAATGACAAGCGCATATTTCACGAAATGATGCCGATCCAGAATACTGCATTGCATAACTTGATTGCTAAGAATCTAATTAACCCAGAGAAATTCAAAGTAGGTTTAGTGTCTCGAACTGATGAGGCTATTCCTGATCGATTGGCGCGCGCAATTCATGATGACGCTGTGGTATATGAAGAATGGTTTCAATTCTTAGTGAATGAACTTCCGTTGGTTAGCTTTGAGGGAAAAAATGGCCTGAAGTCGAGGTCGGATTTGATGGAATATAGATATGATGGATAGCAAGGCAGACGCTATCGCCCCGCCTTTCTTAATGGTCAAGCGCTTTATAGTTAGGCGTGGTGATCAATTTGTCTACGATCAACGGTTTAAACTCGGGCTAAATATTATTCGTGGAGATAATACAACGGGTAAGTCGACGATAATGGACCTAATGTATTTTGCATTAGGTGCAGAGCTTACTGAATGGACCACTGAGCAGGAATTATGTGATGAAACAATCATCGAGGTACATTTGAACTATGTCCCTTATTGCTTAAAAAGGGAAATTACAGAATCTGGTAAAAGTGCGATGTATATTTTTGAAGGGGAGATAGATGGTGCGTTTTTAGATTTGTCAAAATGGTTTAGATATCCCAATGCTCGCAGTGACTCAGTGCAGAGTTACTCTCAAAAGCTATTTGAGCTTCTATCTCTCCCGTCTCATAAAACTGATGACAGTAAGAACCTTACAATGCACCAGATATTGCGGTTGATATACATTGATCAGTTATCAGAGACCACTAAGCTGCTAAAAGAAGACAAGAAGTTTGATAATTCTTCTATCAGGCGCGCAATTGGTGAATATTTGTTGGGTATTGATAATCTAGATGCGCATAATCTCAGGCAAGAGCTTATTGAGGCGAACTCTAGGTTCGATAAAGCGAATGCAGAATTAAGAGCCATCTACCGGTTTGTTGGCGCGACAAACTCTATTCTTCGCGAAGAATATCTGAATAATGAAATTAGAAATATTTTGGGTGAAATCGATGAGTTAAATAGAAGAAAAGAGCAATTAAAAGTTGAGGACTTAGAAAAACTTAATGAAGAAATTAAAGGTCACGTTAGGGAAATACTCCAAAGAATGGAAGCCCTTTCTTATGAAGCTCAGCATCTTCGAGAAGAGAAGGAGATGTTAAGTTCTGAGATAGTGGATACTTCATTATTTATGGATTCCTTAGCGCAGCGCTTAGATGCTTTAGAGCAATCAAAAACAACCAATGCAGAAATTGGTGAGTTGATTTTCAAGTACTGTCCAGCTTGTTTATCTCCTATTAATTCTCGAGAGAGCCACAACCATTGTGGTTTATGTAAAGAAGAATTGACGGCGACGCATCGACGGTATGCATACATTCAGATGTCTAATGAAATACATTTCCAGAGACGAGAGAGTGAGCAGTTGCTGGAAGCCTATAAGACTAAAGTCAGTGAGATTAATTCTAGGCTACCGGTTGTTTCAAGGGAAATTGATTTCCTCAAAGAAGACTATCGCAAAATGGCGGCTAGTCTAAGCTCTGTGGACGCCCTAGTATCTGACATTGATGCTGCAATAGGATATAAGCGAGGGATTATTTCTTCTTTGGAAGAGAAGAAAGAAATGATAGGTGAAGTGGAGCGGCTTATTAATGAAAAGGAACTTGCACAAAACGCTATCACAGATTTAGAGGATAAGCTCGCAATTTTAGAGGCTTCAACCAAGAACAGGCATGATTATGTGTATTCAAATATTGAGGCAATAGCTACAGATATTCTCCATATGGATGGTGGTTATGAGAATGCTTTTGAGCACGTTGAGGAAGTATTATTTGATTTTGACAGAGATAGAATGCGAGTTAATGGGCGCTCGAAGTTCTCTGCAAGTTCAATGGTTGTTATGAAAAATTCGATTAGGATAGCCATATACCTCCATTGCATAAATGATAAAGGAGCCAGATTCCCGAGATTCTTGCTCGTCGATAATATTGAAGATAAAGGGATGACAGAGTCTAGGAGCCAAAATTTTCAGAGACAAATTGTTGCGATGTGTGACAAGTTAGAGAGGGATTATCAATTGATATTTACGACATCAATGATCGATCCAGAACTCGATAAGAGTCAATATGTCGTTGGTCCTCACTATAAAAAGGGTGAGCACACACTTAAGCTAACTAGCTAGATTTGTAGAGGGTCATTTTTGAGGGTGAGTTCCGAGTCTTCTGGTTGTATTTGAAAGATATTTTCTTAACGACTATTTCTTTAAGGTCGATCAATAATTTCTACGGTCCGAATCCCTGTCGCTGCTCGACCTGTCCGGTCAATTTCACTGGCTGGTTTCCAATCTCTAAGCGCCCGCTATCTCTGCTGTTATGATCTTGCCAACTTGGTTGCCACTCCTAGTCAGTATTGGTTGTGAGTAATTGGCAGTAAAATCGTGCTTGTTCCCATTGCGCACGGCTATATGAACAAAATGGATGCTAGTGATATGAATATATGGATCGACGCTGACGCATGTCCGGTGGTGATTAAGGAAATTCTCTTCCGCGCCGCCGAACGCACCCGACTTTCGCTGACGCTGGTGGCCAACCAGCCGCTGCGCGTACCCCGGTCGCCATATATCAAACAGCTCCAGGTAGCTTCCGGTTTCGACGTCGCCGATAACGAGATCGCCAAGCGGATGCAGGACGGTGATCTTGTTATCACCAATGACATCCCGCTCGCCGCCGAGACGCTGGCTAAGGGCGGGCGGGCGCTCAGTCCGCGCGGTGAATTGTTCAGTCCCGATACGATCCGTGACCGGCTGGTGATGCGGGATTTCCTGGACACGCTGCGTTCGAGCGGTATCCAGACCGGCGGTCCGGCGCCGCTGAGCCAGGCGGATCGCAAGGCGTTTGCGGATCAGCTGGATCGCTTGTTGAGTGGGAGGGGGTGAGGTTGGATGGGGCGGCTGAATAAGAAAAGAAGGGGACAGATTTGAAATCTGTCCCCGATTCCGTTTGAGAGTTCACTTATATTCGAAGCTCTTTTCCGTCAGGACGGTTCCGCCGGCATCGACTACCGCCACCGTCCATGTGCCGGTCCAGTCCGGCAGCAGTTCCTTGCTCGACCACACGCGCCAGCGGGCGCTGCCCGGGGTGAAGCTGACTTCGGCCATCGTGTTGCCGTTGTAGGTCCAGCGGTGGGTGACGGTCTGGCCTTCGAGGTCGCGCAGTTCGGTGAAGAAATAGATCTTTTGCGTATTTGCGGCGGCGGCCTCGCTGAGGTCGTCCGCCGGTTCGCGCGCGTCGACGGCGGTGGTGAACTGCGCGCGGCTGACTTCGCCGGCGATGGCGAGGGCAGCGGAGAGGAGCAGGGCGAACAGGGAGAATATCAGGGCGGTCTTTTTCATGGCGGTGTCTCCTTGGTAGAGCCTGTGAAATGATTGCTTGGTTGTCATTCCCGCGCAAGCGGGAATCCAGGGGCTTGAGTTATTTGATGTTCTGGATCCCCGCCCCCGCCTTCGCGGGGGCAAGCTCTAATGCCGCGGGGATGACGAATTTACAGGTTTCCCCCGGCGCGGGGGCAGGTTCGATTCACGTGGAGATGAGGAATCCGGCGGGTTGACCCCTTGGGCCGGCCCTCCGTGGCCGGATGGGTCGAAGATTATATCGACCGGATGCGCGCCTGCTGTTGCTGCAGTTGTTCATGACTGTGACGCAGTTCACCCAGGCGGTCGCGTTCCTTGGCGACGACGTGGGCCGGGGCGCGGTCGACGTAATCCTTGTTGGCGAGCTTGGCCTCGCAGCGGGCGATGTCGCCGCTCAGCTTGTCGAGTTCCTTCTGCAGGCGGGCGAGCTCGGCGTCCTTGTCGATCAGGCCGGCCATCGGGATCATCAGCTTCATCTCGCCGACCAGCCCGGTGGAGGACTCGGGCGCGATCTCGGCGGCGTCCAGCCAGCGGATCGAGTCGAGCCGCGCCAGCGTCATCAGGAAGCCTTCGTTCGCCGTCAGCAGCGCGCGGTCGGCGTCGTTGCCGCCCTGCAGCAGCACCGGCAGCAGTTTCGACGGCGCGATGTTCATCGAGCTGCGGATCTTGCGCACGTTCATGACGAAATCCATGATCCAGCGGATCTCGGTCTCGGCGGCGGCGTTGAGCAGCTCGTCCCGCGGCAGCGGGTAGGGCTGGCGCATGACGGTGGCGCCCTGCTTGCCGGCCAGCGGCGCGACGCGCTGCCAGATCTCCTCGGTGATGAACGGGATCAGCGGGTGGGCCAGGCGCAGGATGGTCTCCAGCACCTCGACCAGCGTGCGGCGCGTGCCGCGCTGCAGCGCCTCCGGGCTGTCGGGATTCGTCAGGATCGGCTTCGACAGCTCCAGGTACCAGTCGCAGTACTCGTTCCAGACGAACTCGTAGATCGCCTGCGCCATCAGGTCGAAGCGGTAGCCGTCGTAGTGGTCGATGACCTCGCGGGTGACGACCTGCAGGCGCGAGCGGATCCAGCGGTCGGGCAGGCTCAGCTCGACCGCGCCGCCGTTCGCGCCGCAGTCCCTGTCCTCGGTGTTCATCAGCACGTAGCGCGCCGCGTTCCACAGCTTGTTGCAGAAGTTGCGGTAGCCCTGGATGCGGTTGAGGTCGAACTTGATGTCGCGGCCGGTGGAGGCCAGTGCGCCGAAGGTGAAGCGCAGCGCGTCGGCGCCGAAGGCGGGGATGCCGTCCGGATATTCCTTGCGCGTGGCGGCCTCGATCTGGCGCGACATCTGCGGCTGCATCAGGCCGCTGGTGCGCTTGGCGACCAGCGCCTCCAGCTCGATGCCGTCGATCAGGTCGATCGGGTCGAGCACGTTGCCCTTGGACTTCGACATCTTCTGGCCGTGGGCGTCGCGCACCAGGCCGTGGATGTAGACCTCGCGGAACGGCACGTCGTCCATGAACTTCAGGCCCATCATGATCATGCGGGCGACCCAGAAGAAGATGATGTCGAAGCCGGTGACCAGCACGCTGGTCGGGTAGAAGGTCTTCAGCGCAGCGGTCTGCTGCGGCCAGCCCAGCGTCGAGAACGGCCACAGCGCCGAGCTGAACCAGGTGTCGAGCACGTCGGCGTCCTGCTCCAGCTTCACCTCGGGGCCGAGCTTGTGTTTGGCGCGGATCTCCGCCTCGTTGCGGCCGACATAGACGCTGCCCTGGTCGTCGTACCAGGCCGGGATGCGGTGGCCCCACCAGATCTGGCGGCTGATGCACCAGTCCTCGATGTTGCGCATCCACTCGTAATAGGTCTTGCTCCAGTTCTCCGGCACGAAGCGGATGGCGCCGGTCTCGACCGCGCGCACGGCCGGCCCGGCGAGCGGGGCGACGCGCACGTACCACTGGTCGGTCAGGTAGGGTTCGACCACCGCGTTGGAGCGGTCGCCGCGCGGCACCATCAGCTTGTGTGCCTGGGTGCGCTCCAGCAGGCCCTGGGCATCGAGCTCGGCGACGATGCGCTTGCGCGCGTCGTAGCGGTCGAGGCCGCGGTACTTTTCGGGGAGCAGTGTGTAAGCGGGCGATTCCGTTTCGTCGGCGGCGATGTGCGCGTCGATGCTGAAGATATTGATCAGGCCGTTGTGCGGCAGCGCCATCAGCTCGGTCTCGTCGCGGTGGCGCTGCCAGACCTGGTAGTCGTTGAAGTCGTGCGCCGGGGTGATCTTGACGCAGCCGCTGCCGAACTCGGGGTCGACGTAGTCGTCGGCGATGACCGGGATGCGGCGGCCGGTGAGCGGCAGCTCGACCTGCTGGCCGATCAGGTGCTTGTAACGCGCGTCGTCCGGGTGTACCGCGACGGCGGCGTCGCCGAGCAGGGTCTCGGGGCGCGTGGTGGCCACGGTCAGATGGCCGGCGCCGGCCACCAGCGGATAGCGGATGTGCCACATGTGGCCATCCTCTTCCTGCGACAGCACCTCGAGGTCGGACAGCGCCGTGTGCAGCACCGGGTCCCAGTTGACCAGGCGCTTGCCGCGATAGATCAGGCCTTCCTCGTAGAGGCGGACGAACACCTCCTGCACCGCCTCCGACAGGCCCTCGTCCATCGTGAAGCGCTCGCGCGCCCAGTCCACCGAGGCGCCCATGCGGCGCAACTGGCGCGTGATGCTGCCGCCCGACTGCGCCTTCCACCGCCACACCTCGTCGATGAACTTCTCGCGGCCGAGGTCGTGGCGGGTGATGTTCTTCGCCGCGAGCTGGCGCTCGACCACCATCTGGGTCGCGATGCCGGCGTGGTCGGTGCCGGGCTGCCACAGGGTGGTGTCGCCGCGCATGCGGTGGTAGCGCGTCAGGGCATCCATCAGGGTGTCCTGGAAGGCGTGGCCCATGTGCAGCGTGCCGGTGACGTTCGGCGGCGGGATCATGATGCAGTAGGATTGCCCGTCGCCGGCCGGGGCGAAGTAGCCTTCGTCCTCCCAGTGGTGGTACCAGCGCTGTTCGAGGGCGTGCGGGTCGTAACTCTTGTCCATGGCGGATTAAGGTCCTGGAGCGGCTCGTTCGGATGCTTGTGCGGATGAGGGGCTTATTGTAGCGGAGAATGCCCGTCCGCGGCAGCGAAGGCGGCGCCGTCAGTCGAGCTTGTGCGTTTCGGGCTGGCAGCCGTGCTCGCGGTAGCGGCGGAAGCGCTCGCGCCCGGCCCGCTTGACGTCCTCCGACTGGTCCACGATCTCGGCGACACGTTCGAAGCGGTCGAAGAAGTCGGGCATGTCGGCGGCGAGGTTGATCAGCACGTCGCGCGCGGGCGGCGCGGCGCCCCCGGCATTGCCGATCAGGACCTGGGGCGGCGGCTGCGGGTCGTCGCCCAGCAGCGCGTGGGGCAGGAAACTGCCAGCGCGGAAGGTCCATAGCAGCTCGTCGAGCCGGCGCGCGTGCGCCTCCGACTCCGCGTGCAGATAGACCTGGTGCCCCATCTTGCAGGCCTTCTCCGCCAGCCGGCAGCCGAGCTGGTCGCGCGCCGCCGGCGCGTCGCCGGGCAGGACATAGAAATCAACGCGGGGCGGGGCGGTCATGGGAGGGTGTCGGTGATGGAGTGGTCGTGCCTCGCCCGGATTGAGTATGTAGCCCAGATACACGCGCGCAGCGCCGGAATCCGGGAAACCTGGTCGATCCCCGGATGTCGCTCCGCTCTATCCGGGCTACGATTTCTGCGACCTGCGTGGTTCCAGGTGCCGCGGCGTCGGAAGCATGTAGCCCGGATACAGGCGCACAGCGCCGGCATCCGGGAAGCCTGGTCGATCCCCGGATGCCGCTCCGCTCTATCCGGGCTACGATTTCCGCGGCCTGCGTGGTTCCAGACGCCGCGGCGTCGGCAGCATGTAGCCCGGATACAGGCGCGTAGCGCCGGCATCCGGGAAACCTGGTCGATCCCCGGATGCCGCTGCGCTCTATCCGGGCTACGATGTCCGTCACCCCTGCGCCTGGTCGATCAGGTACTGCGTCAGCAGCGGGATCGGCCGTCCGGTGGCGCCCTTGGCGCCGCCGCCGAGCCAGGCCACGCCGGCGATGTCGAGATGCGCCCAGCGGTAGTCCTTGGTGAAGCGGGCGAGGAAGCACGCCGCGGTGATGGCGCCGCCGTCGCGGTTGCCGACGTTGGCCATGTCGGCGAAGTTGCTCTTCAGCGAGTCCTGGTATTCCTCCCACAGCGGCAGCTGCCAGGTGCGGTCGCCGCTCGTGGTGCCGGCTTGCAGCAGGTCCTGCGCCAGCTCCTCGTCGTTGCTGAACAGGCCGCTGCACTCCTTGCCGAGCGCGACGACGCAGGCCCCGGTCAGGGTGGCGACGTCGATGACCACGCGCGGCTTGAAGCGTGCCGAATAGGTCAGCGCGTCGCACAGGATCAGGCGGCCCTCGGCGTCGGTGTTGAGGATCTCGATGGTCTGGCCCGACATGCTGGTGACGATGTCGCCCGGCTTGGTCGCATTGCCGTCGGGCAGGTTCTCGCAGCTCGGCACCACCGCGACGACGTTGATCGGCAGGCCCATTTCGGCCACGGCGACCACGGTGCCGAGCACGGAGGCGGCGCCGCACATGTCGAACTTCATCTCGTCCATGGTGGCGGCCGGCTTGATCGAGATGCCGCCGGAGTCGAAGGTGATGCCCTTGCCGACCAGCACGTAGGGCGCCTCGGTGCGGGCGGCGCCGTGGTAGCTGAGGGTGATCAGCCGCGGCGGCTGGCGGCTGCCGCGCGAGACCGACAGCAGCGAGCCCATCTTCAGCGCCTTCATCTCCTTCTCGGTGAGGACCTTCGCCTGCAGCCGGCGATTGCCGCGCGCGAGCCGGAGCGCCTCGCCGGCCAGGTAGCTCGGCGTGCAGATGTTGCCCGGCAGGTTGCCGAGGTCCTTCGCCAGCGCGATGCCGTTGGCGATCGCCTGGCCCTGTTCCACCGCCGTGCGGGCGGCGGCCAGTTCCGTTTCATCGGCGATGTTGAGGACGAGGCGGCGCAGTTGCGGCGCGCCGTTGGCGTCCTGCTTGCTCTTCAGGCGGTCGAAGCGGTAGAGCGCCTCGCGCGTGACCTCGGCCGTCTTGCGCAGGCGCCAGTCGAGGTCGCGGTCCTTCACCTCGAGTTCGGGCAGGAAGGACACGGCCTCCTTGACGCCGAGGTTCGCCAGAGCGGCGGCGGCGCCGTGGAGGATCTTGCGGTAGCGGGCGGCGTCGAGCTCCTTTTCCTTGCCGCAGCGCACCAGCAGCACGCGTTCGGAATTCACGCGCGGCACGTTGTACAGGCACAGGGTCTGCCCCGGCGTGGATTTCATGTCGCCGCGTTTCAAAATGTTTACAATATGGCCGTGCGACAGCCGGTCGAGATCCTGCGCCGAGGCGCTGAGGCGATGTCCATCGAACACGCCCACGACGGCGCAGGCCGACCGATGCTTGCCGGCGGCGAGGCTTTTGACGGTGAAATTCATGTGTGCTCCAGAAGATCGGGATGACGTTGACCGGGAAGGCGGCGACGCCCTGTCGACCGCCGCGGACGCCCGCGGGTCCTGCGGAAGTTTACCGCAATCAGGCTGATTTTCCACCTGCCGCCACTCAGCAAGGATCCCGCGCTTGGTCATCGACCGCTACATATTGAAGGAAATCCTCTACACCCTGCTGGTGGTGCTGTTCGTGCTGCTGGTCATATTCCTCAGCAACCGTTTCATCCGCATCCTGGCCGATGCCAGCGCGGGTGATCTGGCCAGCGAGTATGTGCTGGCCCTGCTGGCGATGAAGGCCCTGACCGTCCTGGTGATCATCCTGCCGCTGGGCCTGTTCATGGCCACGCTGCTCGGCCTGAGCCGCCTCTACAAGGACAGCGAGATGACCGCGCTGACGGCCTGCGGTGTCAGCGTGCGCGAGATCTATCGCTCGGTCATCGGGCTGGCGCTGGTGGTCGCCGCGACCGTCGCGGCGGTTTCCTTTTATATCGCGCCGTGGGCCGAGGAAGAGAACTATCGCCTGCGTGACGCCCAGCAGTCACAGTCCCTGCTGACGGGGCTCGTCGCCGGCCGCTTCACCGAGCCGTCAGGGGCTGACGGGGTGATGTATTTCGAGCGCATGTCGGCGGACGGCCAGTTGATGCAGGATGTCTTCATCCAGCAGCGCAAGCCTGGCGCCGCCGAGGTGGTGCTGTCCGCGCACAGCGGGCGGCGCTGGCAGGACGAGACGGGGGCGCAGTACCTGGTGCTGCTGGATGGCTACCGTTACGAGGGGCTGCCGGGGGAAGCGGACTTCAAGATCATCCGTTTCAAGGAGCATGCCGTGCGCATCGAGGCCCGCGAGGTCGCGCCGACCCTGCGCAAGCAGCGCGCGCGCCCCAGCGCCGATCTGATCGGTTCAGACGATCCGGCGGACGTGGCCGAGCTGCAGTGGCGGATCTCGATGCCCTTGTCGGTGCTGCTGCTGGCGCTGCTCGCGGTGCCGCTCAGCCGCACCAGTCCGCGCCAGGGCAAGTATGCCAAGCTGTTCGTCGCGGTGCTGATCTATCTGATCTACAACAACCTGCTCGGTGTCTCCAATTCCTGGGTGGCGCTCGGCCGGCTCGCGCCGGGGATCGGGATGTGGTGGGTCCATCTGGCGCTGCTGTTCAGCGTCTGGGCGCTGTTCGTGCGCCAGTACGGGCTGGGCTGGGTGCTGAGCTCGATGTTCGGGCGGAGGACGGCGTGAAGATCCTGGGCGTCTACATCGGGAAGGCGGTGATCGGGGGCGCCTTCCTCGTCATCTGCGTGCTGCTGTCGCTGTTCGCCTTCATCGAGTTCATCGGCGAGCTCGACGTGATCGGGCGGGGTGACTACGGCGCCTGGGAGGCGATCCGTTACGTGCTGCTCAGCGTGCCGCGCCTGACCTACGAGCTGATGCCGCTGGCGGCGCTGATCGGCAGCCTGATCGGGCTCGGCGTGCTCGCGAGCAACAACGAGCTCGTCATCATGCGCGCCGCCGGCGTCTCGCTGGCGCGCATCTCCTGGGCCGCCGTCAAGGCCGGGCTGCTGCTGGTGGTGTTCGCGATCTGGATCGGCGAGTGGGTCGTCGCGGATGCCGAGCAGAGCGCCGCCACCCTGCGTTCCAGCGCGTTGGCCGGCAGCGATTCCCTGCGCACCGGAGACGGTTTCTGGACGCGCGACAAGCGAGACTTCATCAGCGTGCGCACGGTGATGCCGGGCGGCGGACTGCTCGACGTGCGCATCTATGAATTCAACGCCGAGCGCGCGCTCACACGCATCTCCCGCGCGAAGAGCGCCACCTATGCCAACGGTGAGTGGCATCTCACCAGGGTCAGCCGGAGCACGATCGGCCCGGACGGCGTGACCATGGAACGCCTGCCCGAGTTGACCTGGCGTTCGCAGCTGAAGCCCGATCTGCTCGACATCATCGCGATCAAGCCGGACAGCCTCTCGGTCAGCGGCCTCTATCGCTACATCCGGTATCTGCGGGTGAACGGGCTGAGCTCGGGGCGCTACGAGCTCGAGTTCTGGGGCAAGATCGCGCTGCCGTTCGCGACCTGCGTGATGGTGTTCGCCGCCCTGCCGTTCGTATTCGGCCCGCTGCGCTCGGTGGGCGTGGGCCAGCGCATGCTGATCGGCGTGCTGGTGGGCATCGGTTTCTATCTGATCAACCAGACGGTGAGCTACCTCGGGCTGGTCTACGACCTCAATCCGGTGCTGAGCGCGGTGCTGCCGACGCTGCTGCTGCTCGTGGGCGCGGCCCTCATGATGCGCCGGATCCATTAGCGTGGGGGGAGTGACGCAGGATCCGGGGCGCGCCGAGCTGTATCGGTCGCTCGAGTCCCGGGTGGGACGCCTGCATCTCGACCAGCGGCTCGGCGTGGAGGCCGACCGCGAACATCTGGTGTTCGGCCAGGGCCGCAACTTCTTCCATCTGGAGAACTGGTATTCGATCCATGCGGTGATCCGCCACAGCCTGCGCCTGGTCGGCATGCACGGGCGCGGCCGCCGCAACGCGCGCCGGATCGAGGTGCGGCGCAACGAATTCGCGCTGCCCCGCCTGCCGGACGCCTTCGATGGCTTCACCATCCTGCAGCTCAGCGACATGCACCTGGACATGGACGACGCGTTTCCCGGCATCGTCAGCGCGCGCGTGCGCGATCTGGAGTACGACCTGTGCGTGCTCACCGGGGATTTCCGCTATCTGACGGCCGGCCCGATCGAGGGCGCCCTCGACGGCATGCGCCGGCTGCGCGCGAATCTGGCCGGCGCGGTCTACGGCATCCTGGGCAACCACGACTCGATCCGCATGGTGCCGGCGCTGGAGGCCATGGGTGTGCGCATGCTGCTGAACGAGTCCGTCGTGCTGCGGCGCGGCGACGCCGGACTCCATCTGGCCGGCGTCGACGATCCGCATTATTACCGCGCGGACAATTTTGAGCGCGCCCGCGCCGGCATCCCGCCTGACGCGGTCTCGCTGCTGCTGGCCCACAGTCCCGAGGTGTACAAGCAGGCGGCGCACGCGGGCTTCGATGTGATGCTGTGCGGCCACACCCACGGCGGGCAGATCTGTCTGCCGGGCGGGGTGCCGCTGATGCTGAACGCGAAGTGTCCGCGCCGGGTGTGCCGCGGCGGCTGGCGGCACCACGCGATGCAGGGCTACACCTCGGCCGGGACGGGTTCCTCCGTGGTGGATATCCGCCTCAACAACCGTCCCGAGGTGACGCTGCACCGTCTGCGCAAGCAGTGAGAGGGCGCGGCCGCGCTTGCGTCAGATCGGATAGCGGCGCAGGCCGAGGCGGTAGAGCAGGTGCGACAGCACCAGTTCCAGCACGAAGAACAGGGCCATCACGAGCAACACCTCGCCCGGCCCGAGACCCAGGGGGCCGGCCGCCAGCAGGGCCGGGAACAGGGACTCCGGAATCTGGTCGAGGCCCGGCGCCGGGCGGCTCGAGGCCAGGCCGAGCCGGCGCTTGAGGAAGCTGGACAGCAGGTCGCCGCCCATCGCGGCCAGCCCGATCGCGGCGCCGAGTGCGGGCGGCAGGCCGAGCAGCGCCGCGAGCGCGGCGCACGCCACGGGGGCCGAGGCCACGCCGCGCCAGGTCTTGCCGGGACCGAACACCGGCCGGCCGTCGGGGAGGGTGTGCCCGCCGTCGAGCGGTCGGCCCAGGCGTTCGCCCAGCGCCAGCCAGAGCAGGATGGGCGCAGCGTTCGCGGCCAGGATCAGGCACAGCAATGTGATCGGGGTGGGCATCGGGCCGCTCGCGGGTTCGCCTGTAAATTTTCCAACGTATCAATTCATTCGATAAATGATCTGCGAAGATGTCCGAACTCTGCGGATGCCAGCCTTGCCTCGTCGGCCACGCACCGGCTTCGGATCCGGTCCCGCCATTGTGTTGACATAAGTCGCATGGGTTATTGACACGGTCTAAACGCAGGCGTACGGTTTAGATCGTGTCTTAGACGTATTCCAACTACACATGGGGCTGAGACGCACAATTCCCAAGACGTTCGGCCACGGTCAGGTGCGGTCTGGGATTTTTGCATCACATTTTCATCTTCAAACAGCACAAGGAGCAAGCACGAGGGGTAAACATTCACGAGCCAATGAAATCAATGCGCGCATCGACGCGCAAGAGGAGGATCAGCCTTGGAACAGCTTTCAAGAAGAAACTTTCTGGGTATGCCCGTCAAGCCAGCGGCCACAAGGTCATTCGTCATTACGTAAACAACGTTTCATCTTCTGCCAGAACCAAAATGTGATATCTCCACCTTGAATCAAGTTTTTTATGTAAAAACTAAAACAGCAAGAGGAGGTTGCAAAATGGAAGATAAAGATCAGTCCGCTTTTTCCCATAAGGAAAAGATAACCAGAAGAGATTTTCTAGGCGTGGCGACGAAGGGCGCCGCTGCTACCATGATCGCAGGTGTGTTCGCACCCAGTGCAGGGAGCATGATTGGCCTGGGTGGTGTAGCACAAGCAGCGACAAAGAAAATCAAGCCGTTCACCTTTGCGGTGATGACCGACGGCCACTTGTATGACATCAAGGATCACCGCTTCGACGGCATGTTCATGGATGCCGTCAACATGATCAACAATATGAACCCCCGTCCGGATATGGTGATCTACGCCGGTGATATCGGGCAAACCGGCCTGGAATCGGAGATCGCCAAGGGCAAGCGAATGCTGGACAAGCTCAAGATGCCCTACAAGGTCATCCCGGGTGAGCACGACTGGTACCTGGATATGGGCAAGGCGTGGCGGGGCATGTTTGGTCAGGAGAATTGGTCCATCGATCATAACGGCGCCCATGTTATCGGCATGAACTCCATCAAGATCGATGACTTCTGGACGGGCCCGGGCCTGACCCCCAAGGAACGTATGGGCCGCGTGCTGGAGCTCGAGTGCAATTCCTGCGGACCCTGGGGCGTAGAGGCGGACGGCCTTGCCTGGCTGGAGAAAGACGTCAAGAAAGTGAGTCCCGATACCCCGATCATCTTCTTTTCCCACTCACCCCTCTGGGATTACTATCCAAGATGGAATTTTGCCACCAAGGATGCCGCTGAGATCCGTGGCATTCTGAGAAAGTTCGACAATGTCATGGCCGTCCATGGGCATGTCCACCAGGTGGTCTTTAACAAGATTGGCAACATCAGTTCGGTGGGGACCTCCTCTACCTCCTGGCCGTGGCCGTATCCCTCCGTTGCTCTGCCGTATCCGAATATCCGTCACAACCGGCTCGATCCCGGGAACTTCAAAGACGGCATGGGTGTGCACCACGTCGATGTCATGGCCGATGGTTCGGGTGTCATGCACTACGATCCGTTCGTCCCGAGCAGCATCCCCGAGGCTGTCGCGCGTGGCGTAAAGCTATAATCGCTTGAGGAGGATATGAGAATGAAGACATATAAAAACGGACGTTTTGCCAAAATCGGAGCCGTGGCGGTGGGTGCGGGTGTGCTGGCCCTTGCGATGAGCGGACCGTCGCAAGCGAAGGATCCGCTGGATAACGCCGCCGATTTTGACAGACTCATGGAAATGGTCGCTTACGGGGATCAACTGTGGCATACCGGTGAAGGTGAAGGTGGCGCACACAAGGAGCTGAGTACCAACGGGCTTGGCTGCGCCAATTGTCACCCTGACGCATCGGCGACCCAACCCGAGTCCTGGCCCAAGTTCCAGACCAACCTGGGTAAGGTCGGTACGATGCGGGAGATGTTCAACTGGTGCATGCAGGTCGTGCAACAAGGCAAGGGTTATCCCCTGGACAGCAAGGAGATGATCGCGATGGAGGCCTACGCGACCTACATGAATCGTGGCGCGCCGCTCAATCCCGGTGAGAACAGGCAGACAGCTCCGGTGGTGAAGAGCGGGGTTGGGTATCCCACCGATGATGAAGGTAATCGCTAGGGGTCTGTGATTGAAACGCAGGAATACTCACCCGCAGGGATTGTCCTGCGGGTGAGTATCCTGTTTCTATTTTTCAGGCCAAAAAAATCGGCATCTGTTAGCGGTCCACAATCTGCATCTTGTTACCACAAGGGGCATATATAAACATAATAAGGGGCATGAGGTTTATGCGAAACAGCATCCGTTCGACCGTTTCCATTCTCGCCGTTATCTTTCTTGCATCACCAGCCCTGGCGGCCCAGACCTGCCGAACCGATTTCCCGGTATCGACGCCGACATCTCGTTATGTCTTCAACGAAAACGGCACGGTGACGGATAAGGAAACAGAGATCACCTGGATGCGTTGTGCGCTGGGTCAAACCTGGAATGGAAAGGAGTGCGCGGGAGACGCGAAGGACTTTAGCTGGCAGGAAGCCGTAGACGTCGTAGCGGAAGTGAATAAAAACAAATTTGGCGGATCCAGCGCCTGGAGACTTCCCTTCGTCCCGGAACTGGCCTCTATCGTCGAACGGCAGTGCTTCGACCCCAGGGTTAACCTGGAGGTATTTCCGGGGACGCCATCCCGGGCGTTCTGGACCGGCATGGAAAGGAAGGGCCACCCTGATCAGGCCTATAAAATAGACTTCGGCAAGGGCGCGGCGACACCGAGTAATAAAACCTATAGAGGCCCGGTTCGGATGATGCAGGATGGACCGAATGGGCGTTGGTGGAACCCGCCGAAGATGCCCCCCGGCTAATCCCCTCCTCGCAAGACGGGTCTGCAGCGGCCGGCCCCGGCGGGCGCCGGAATCGGTTCGGATTTCCCGGCTTGATCAGAAGTCGTCCATCGACCCGTCCGGTGGTGTGTGGCCGGCGCGGCCTGGGTAACCTAAGCTATTGATTAAGATGGCGCTCCCTAGGGGTTTCGAACCCCTGTTCCCGCCGTGAGAGGGCGGTGTCCTAGGCCGCTAGACGAAGGGAGCGTGCGTGGAATCTGCCGGGAAGTCGGGACAGTAGGCTGTCCCGTGGATTTCGGCTATTATACGGGTCTTCCGGCATTGTACAAGCCATTGAAAACAATTCAGGAATAACCAGTCAGCAGAAAGGGACAGCATCATCAGTAATCCCCTCGTCATTCCCCGTGCCGAACACACTCTATCCCGGGCGGGGATCAATCAGAATGCGTTGAAGGTCCTGTACCGGCTCCGGGAGGCGGGCTATGCCGCCTACCTCGTCGGCGGCTGCGTGCGCGACATGCTGCTGGGGCGCGAGCCCAAGGACTTCGACGTTTCCACTGACGCCCACCCGGAGCAGGTGAAGGAGCTGTTTCGCAACTGCCGCCTGATCGGGCGCCGCTTCCATCTCGCGCATGTGCACTTCGGGCGCGAGATCATCGAGGTCGCGACCTTCCGTGCGCTCGCCTCCGAGGAAGACGACGGCGAGGACCGCCTGGTCGAGAACGGCCGCATCATCCGCGACAACGTCTACGGGACGATCGAGGAAGACGCCTGGCGCCGCGACTTCACGGTCAACGCGCTGTACTACAACATCGATGACTTCAGCGTGGTCGACTACGTGGGCGGGGTCGAGGACCTGCGCGCGGGTGTCCTGCGCCTGATCGGCGATCCGGAGACGCGCTACCGTGAGGATCCGGTGCGCATGCTGCGCGCCGTGCGCTTCGCCGTCAAGCTGGGGTTTCGCCTGCATCCGCAGACCGAGGCCCCGCTGCGCACGTTGGCGCCGTTGCTGTCGGGCATCTCGCCGGCGCGGCTCTATGAGGAGGTGCTGAAGCTGTTCCTGTCCGGCAGCGCCGAGCAGACGGTGGAAATGCTGCGCCACTACGATCTCTTTCAGCACCTGTTCCCGGGCGCCGAGCGCAGCATGAGCGCGGCGCGCGAGGGCGTCGCGCCCGCCATGATCATGCGCGCCGCGGCCAACACCGACGCCAGGATCGCGCAGGACAAGCCGGTCACCCCGGCCTTCCTGTACGCCGCCTTCCTGTGGACGCCGATGCGCGAGCGGGTGCTGGAACTGCAACAACAGGGACAGCCCGAGATGCCCGCGCTGCAGCAGGCGGCGCGCGAGGTCATGCAGGAGCAGAGCCAGCACGCCATCCTGCCGCGGCGCTTTTCGCTGCCGATGCGCGAGATCTGGCAGATGCAGCCGCGCCTGCAGCGCAATGCGGGCAAGAAGGCGCTGCGCCTGCTGGAGCACCCGCGCTTTCGCGCCGCCTACGATTTCCTGCTGCTGCGCTGCGAGGCGGGCGAGGATCTGGGCGAGCTGTGCGAGTGGTGGACGCGCATGCAGGAGACGGACGAGGATGGACGGCAGGCCCTGTGCGAGCAGCCCGCCAAACGGGCGGGCGGCGACGGCCGGCGCAAGCGCCGGCGCAGGGGGCGGCGCCGGTCCGGTGCGGAAGCGGTCGGACAGAGCGGCGACCAGCCGTAGCGGCTGCCTGCCGGCGGGACGCAGATGGACGGTCAGCGCATGACGGAGTCCGGACCGGCGGCCGGCGCCCGGGACGTGCGTGCCTTCGTGGGAATTGGCAGCAATCTCGAGCATCCGCTGCGTCAGGTCGAGCGCGCCTTCGACGCGCTGGCCGCGCTGCGCGAGACTCGCTGCGTGGCGCGGTCTTCACTGTATCGCAGTCCCGCGCTGGGCGCTGCGCCGCAGCCCGACTACATCAATGCCGTCGCGCTGCTGGAGACGCGTTTGTCCGCGTCCGAACTGCTGGACGAGCTGCTGGCCGTCGAGGTGCGCCAGGGACGCGTGCGGCGTCCGGGCGAGCGCTGGGGTCCGCGCACGCTGGATCTTGATCTGCTGCTCTACGGGGAGCATCGCTACAGCGAACCGCGGCTGACGGTGCCGCATCCGGAAATGGTTCGGCGCGATTTCGTTTTGTATCCTATGTCCGAGATCGATCCCGTGCTCGTGATCCCGGGTATCGGAGCCCTGAGCGACTGTCTGCGGCGGTGTCCGCGGCGCGGACTGCAACGAGTGGAGAACCGCGATGAAATCGCCGCGTCGTAATTACCTCGTGGTCGAGGGGCCGATCGGCGTCGGCAAGACCTCCCTGGCCAGACGTCTCGCGCAGACCTTCGACAGCGGCGAACTGCTGCTGGAAGGCGCGGCCGAGAATCCGTTTCTCGAGCGCTTCTATCGCAATCCGCGCGAGGCGGCGCTGCCGACCCAGTTGTATTTCCTGTTCCAGCGCGCGCGCCAGATGCAGGCGCTGCGTCAGGGCGATATCTTCCAGCCGGTGCGCATCGCCGACTTCCTGCTGCAGAAGGACCGGCTGTTCGCCAGCCTCACGCTCGACGACGAGGAACTCAAGCTGTACGAGCAGGTGTATAATCAGATGACTTTCGAGGCGCCGGTGCCCGATCTGGTGATCTACCTGCAGGCGCCGGTGGAGGTGCTGCGCGGCCGCATCCGCGCGCGCGGCATCGCCCATGAGCAATTGATCGAGACGGATTATCTGCAGCGGGTGGTGGACGCCTACGCGCGCCTCTTTCATTACTACGACGCGTCCCCCCTGCTGATCGTGAACGCCGCGGAGATCGACCTGGTCAACAGCGGTCGCGACTACGAGGCGCTGGTGGAGCGCATCCGCGGCATCAGCAGCGGGCGCCACTACTTCAACCCATTGCCGCTGGCGCTGTAAGGCCGCGGCCGGAGCCGTTCGGCGACTGCCATGTCCTCTGAACCCGTCGAGATTACCCTGACCACGCTGCGCACGGTGAAGCGCGCGGGCGGCCGCTTCGCTTGCCTCACCGCCTATGACGCCAGCCATGCCCACGTCCTCGAGGCGGCGGGCGTCGACGTGCTGCTGGTGGGCGACAGTCTCGGGATGGTCGTGCAGGGGCACGACACGACACTGCCGGTGACGCTCGACGACATGATCTATCACACCCGCTGCGTCGCCCGCGCGCGCCGGCGCGCGCTGATCATGAGCGACATGCCCTTCATGAGCGCGGCCACTCCGGCGCAGGCGCTGGCCAACGCGGCGCGGCTGATGCAGGAAGGCGGCGCGCATATCGTCAAGATCGAGGGCGGCCGCGTGATGGCCGACGCCGTGCGTCTGCTGAGCGGACACGGGCTCCCGGTGTGCGCCCATCTCGGGCTGCTGCCACAGTCGGTGCGCAAGCTGGGCGGTTACCAGGTGCAGGGGCGCGATGAGCGCGCCGCGGCGGAGTTGCTCGAGGACGCGAAGATCCTCGAGCAGGCCGGGGCGGACGTGCTGCTGCTGGAGTGCGTGCCCGCCGCGCTGGCCGCGCGGATCACCGCCGCCACCGAACTGCCGGTGATCGGCATCGGCGCGGGAGCGGGCTGCGACGGCCAGGTGCTCGTGCTGTACGACATGCTGGGCCTCACGCCGGGCCGGCGCCCGCGCTTCTCCAGGGACTTCCTCGCCGGCCGCGGCAGCGTGCAGGCGGCCGTCGAGGAGTATGTGCGCGCGGTGAAGGCGGGCGAGTTTCCCGGCGCCGGGCACGCGTATTCCTGATGCTGGCAGCCGTCACGGGCGAGGAGATCGGGGAACTCACCGGCCGCTGGCGGCGCGCCGGGGAGTCGATCGCCTTCGTGCCCACGATGGGAAACCTGCACGCCGGGCATCTGGAGCTGGTGCATGCGGCGCGCGCGCTGGCCGGGCGCGTCGTCGTCAGCGTCTTCGTCAATCCGCTGCAGTTCAACGATGGCGCGGACCTCGCGGCGTATCCGCGTACGCCGGAGGAGGACCGCGCGCTGCTGGACGCGGCCGCCGTCGACGCCCTGTTCATGCCCGCCGCCGCGGAGATCTATCCGCGCGGCATGGCGGCGGCGACCCGGATCGAGGTCCCCGGTCTGTCCACGATCCTGTGCGGCGCGTTCCGTCCCGGGCATTTCACCGGCGTCGCGACCGTCGTCGCGGCGCTGTTCAACCTGGTCCGGCCCGATGCGGCCGTGTTCGGCGAGAAGGATTATCAGCAGTTGCTGGTCATACGGCGCCTGGTCGAGGATCTCCATCTTCCGCTCCGCGTCGTCGGCGTCGCGACCGTGCGCGAGGAGGATGGCCTGGCGTACAGCTCACGCAACCGCTATCTCGCGCCGGCCGAGCGCCGCCGGGCGCCGGAGCTGTACCGCGCCCTGTGCGCGGTGCGCGACGAGATCCTTGTGGGGCGGCGCGATTATTCCGCGCTGGAGGCGTCCGCGTTGCGAGCGCTGGAGGCGGCCGGTTTCCGGCCCGAGTACCTCGGCGTGAGGCGGGCCAACGATCTGGAGCCGGCGGGACCGGCCGATCGCGACCTGCGCGTGCTGGCGGCGGCGCATCTCGGCAGGGCCCGCCTGATTGATAATGTCGGTCTCACCTTATTGGCCTAACTCCCATTGCTGCAAGGCTTTTTCCGTGGCGAGTTTGTATCCCGCCCGCGGGATGCTAAAATCCACGGAAATTTTATGCAGCACATGCTGTTAACCGGTTAAAGGCGAATCGCTAGATGCAACGCACCTTACTGAAGGCAAAACTCCACCGCGCGCGGGTTACCCACTCCGAGCTGGAGTACGAAGGTTCGATGGCGATCGACGAGGCCCTGCTGGAGGCCGCGGGTATCCTCGAGTTCGAGCAGATCCAGGTCTACAACCTCGCGAACGGCGAGCGCTTCACGACCTACGCGATCCGCGCGGAACGCGACTCCGGCATCATCTCGGTGAACGGCGCGGCCGCGCACAAGGCCTCTCCCGGCGACCGCGTCATCATCTGCATCTATGCGACCCTGAACGCCCAGGAACTGGCCAACCACAAGCCGACCCTGGTATACGTGGACGAACACAACCGGATCACCCACACGCGGAACCATATCCCGCGTCAGGTCGCCTGAGCCGGCGGCCGCCGGCCTCTTTCCCGAGTAGTATTCCGACAGTCCCGCCGTCCCGCGCGCGTGCGGCGGGTCTCAGCCGGTATTGCGCATGCCGGCCGCGATCGCGTTGATCGAGCGCAGCAGCGGATTGAGCCAGATGTCCCGCTCCTTCGCGCCCAGCTCGGGGTCGCGGCAGCGCTTCAGCAGAGTGATCTGGATGTGGCTGAGCGGGTCGAGATAAGGGTTGCGGCGCGACAGTGACAGCGCCAGCGCCGGGTTTTCCTCGATCAGCTGTTTCGCCTTCGCGACGGCGAGAGTGTGGACGACGGTGCGACGGTATTCCTCGCTGATCATGCCGTAGATCTTCGCCGCCAGCTTGCCGTCGCCGCACAGTTCGGCGTATTCCCCCGCGATCGTCATGTCCGCCTTGAACAGCGACATCTGGGTATTGCTGAGCAGCGCGCGGAAGAACGGCCACTGGCGGTACATCGTGCGCAGCTCCTCGAGGCGCTTGGTATCGTCCTCGCACCATTGCTGCAGCGCGGAGCCGATGCCGTACCAGGCCGGGATCGTGTGGCGCGACTGCGCCCAGCCGAACACCCAGGGGATGGCGCGAATCGAGGATTTGGTGCGATCGGTCTTGCGGCGATGACTGGGACGCGAGCCGATGTTGAGCAGGCCGATCTCGTTGACCGGCGTGGCGTCGTAGAAATAGTCGAGCAGCCCCGGCGTCTCGTCCACCAGCCGGCGGTAGGCGGCTTCGCCGAGGCCGGCGAGCTCGTCCATGATCTGGCTGTGACGGCGGCTGACCTTCTTAACGGGCTGCACCAGGCTCTTGCTCGCCTTGAGCAGGCCGGTCACGCCGACACCGAGTTCGTAGATGGCGGTCTCCTTGTTGCTGTACTTGTAGGAGACCATCTCGCCCTGTTCGGTGAACTTGATACGGCCCTGCACGGTGCCGGGCGGCTGGGACAGGATCGACTCGTGGGTCGGTCCGCCGCCGCGTCCGATGGTGCCGCCGCGGCCGTGGAACAGCCGGCATTCGATGCGGTGCTGGGCGGTGAGCGCGGTGATCTTGATCTGGGCCTGATACAGGGCCCACGAGGAGGCCAGGATGCCACCGTCCTTGCACGAGTCGGAGTAGCCCAGCATGATCTCCTGCACATTGCCCGCCGCCTTCAGCAGCGCCATGTAGGTCGGGCTGTTGAACAGGTCGCGCATCACCGGTTCGATGCGGTTGAGGTCGTCGATGGTCTCGAACAGGGGCGAGACGCTCAGGTGGCAGAACCATGAGCCGTCGTGGTTGCGACCCAGCAGCCGGGCCTGGCGCGCGAGGAACATCACTTCCATGACGTGGCTGGCCGAGTGCGTCATCGAGATCACGTAGCTGCCGAAGGCCTCGGCGCTCACCTCCGTGCGCATGGAGGCCATGACCTCGAACACCTCCAGTGTCTCGCGCGTGGGCGGCGTCAGCGCCCTGTGGTCGACGTGCAGGGGGTCGCGCTCGAGCAGGCGCGACAGCAGTCTGACGCGGCCGCTTTCGTCGAGCTCGCCGTATTCGGTGTCATCGGCGGCCTTCAGCAGCTCGGCGACCGCGTCGGTGTGGCGCGAGGATTCCTGGCGCAGATCGAGCTGGACCAGAAAGAATCCGAAGGTCTCCACCAGACGGATCAGGTCCTTCAGACCGAACTCGGCGATGTTGTGGTCGCCATGGCCGCACAGGGAGTCGCGGATCAGGTACAGGTCGCGCAGCAGCTGGTTCGAGCTGTCGTAGGCCGCGCGCGGCGGGGAGTCGTCCTCTCCCTCGAGCCGGCGCCGCGTGTGGTTCAGCATCTGCTGCAGCCGGTAGCGCATGATGTAAAGCTTGCGCCGGTACGGTTCGTCGCGGAAGCGGTCCGCGTCCTCCAGGGCCGGCTCGGCGTAACGTTCGTCGTCGTCGAGGCTGGCGAGCAGCGCGGTGGACGGCGAGCAGAGCAGCTTCGACTGCGTCAGCTCATGACCGAGCTGGGTCACCCGCGGCAGATATTCCTGGATGGCGGCGATGGCGTGCAGGCGCACGGCGACCGCCGTCACATCCGGGGTCACGTTGGGGTTGCCGTCGCGGTCGCCGCCGACCCAGGAACCGAAGCGGATGAAGCTGGGAAGGGAGATCCCGGCACCGTTTCCGTCCTCATCGCCGTAGACGCGGTCGATGGTCGCTTCCAGTTCCCGGTACATCGCCGGCACCGCCTGGAACAGGCTGTCCTGGAAATAGTAGATGCCGTGACGGATCTCGCCGATCACGTTGGGCTTCTGACCGCGCACCTCGTCGGTCTTCCACAGCGTCTGGATCTCGGCCTCCAGCACGCGGTGCACATCCTCGCGCTCCTCCCGCGACAGTTGCGTGTCGTCGAGCTGCTGGCTGGTCACGAAGATGCGGCGCAGGATCTGCATGATGGTGTGCCGCTTCGCCTCGGTGGGATGCGCGGTGATCACCGGGTTGTAGCTCAGCCGGTCGAGCACGCTCTGGAGCTGGGCGGCGCTGATGCGGTCGCGGCGGAATCCGCGCAGGGCCTCCTCGAAGGAGCCGGTCCACAGCGGTTTCCCGACGCGGCGCTGACGCTGGCGCAGCTGGTGCTGGAACACCTCCTCAGCCAGGTTCACGAGGCTGAAATAGCTGCTGAAGGCGCGTACCACGTGGGTGATGATCTCGGGGTCGAGCCGGCGGATGAGCCGGGTGAGCGCGGCGCGCTTGCGCTGCGACTCCTCCCGGTGCAGCTGGATGTAGCCCTTGCGCAGCGTCTCGACCGCGGTGAACACGCGGCCGCCCGCCTGCGCATGCAGCACCTTGCCGAGCAGATTGCCGAACAGCTTGACGCGCGCGCGCAGCCTCTGGTCGTGCACGGCCATTCTCGCGTCCTTGCGGGTCAGGCGCGCGGCGTGCTTTTCGATGGCGGTCTTGTTCATAAGGCAGGGCGCATTATAGCCGATCAACCGCGCGCTTGCGCGGCGGCGAGTGTCGCGGTGCGCTGATACAACTCCGCGTACTGGTGCGCGCTCTGGCGCCAGCCGAACTCCTGCTGCATGCCGATGTAGGCCAGACGCTTCCAGGCGCGCGGCTGCCGGTAGCAGGCCAGTGCCCGGCCGAGCGCGGCGAGCAGGGCGGCGGGGGTCGGTTCGTCGAAGATGAATCCGGTCGCCGATCCGCGCCGCAGGGTCTCGTCGGTCGCGTCGACCACGGTATTGGCGAGGCCGCCGGTGCGGTGCACCACGGGGACCGTGCCGTAGCGCAGGCTGTAGATCTGGTTGAGACCGCAGGGTTCGTAGCGGGACGGCATCAGGAAGATGTCCGCGCCCGCCTCGATCTGGTGCGCGAGCGCCTCGCTGTAGCCGTAGTGGGCCGCCACCCGGCCGGGATGGGAGGCGACCGCCAGGCGCAAGCGCTCTTCGAGCTGCCGGTCGCCGCTGCCGAGCACGACCAGTTGCACCGGCTGGCGCAGGAGTTGGGGCAGGGCCGCGAGCATGAGGTCGAAGCCTTTCTGTTCGGCCAGCCGGCCGATCATGCCGACGAGCGGCACCGTGTCGTCGACCGCCAGCCCGAAATGCTGTTGCAGGGCGGCCTTGTTGACCGGCTTCTTGTGCAGGCTGAAGGCGTTATATCTCTGCGGGATCAGCGGGTCCTTGGCCGGATTCCATTCCTTGTAGTCGGCCCCGTTGAGGATGCCGACGAGGCGGTCGGAACGGTGCTGCAGCAGGTTCTCGAGTCCGCAGCCGAATTCCGGCGTGCAGATCTCCTGCGCGTATTGTGGGCTTACCGTGCTGATCATGTCGGCGTAGGCGATACCGCCCTTGATGAAGGAGATCTGGCCGTAGAATTCCAGCCCATGCATCGACCACAGCTCGGGCGGCAGTCCCAGCCGATGGAAGGTCGCGGCCGGAAACAGCCCCTGATAGGCGAGGTTGTGGATCGTGAACAGCGTGGCGGGGCGCGCCGGGTGACGCGTCAACAGGGCGACGGCGAGCCCGCCCTGCCAGTCGTTGCAGTGCACCAGCTCGGGGCGCCAGGACAGGCCGACCCGGTCGAGGGCGACGGCTTCCGCCGCGCGGGCGAACACCGTGAAGCGTTCGGCGTTGTCCGGCCAGTCGCGGCCGTCGGGACCGAGATAGGGGCCGCCGTCGCGGTCGAAGTGGGCTGGCGAATGGACCAGCCAGATCCTGATGGAGGTGCCCGGCAGATGGGTCTCGAGCAGGCGCACCGGCTCACCGGCCGGGGGGCACGGGAACACGGCGATCTCCTGGGTCGGGCCGACGGAGGCCAGCACGCTGCGATAGGCGGGGAGCAGGATGCGGATGTCGCGCCGCAACGCCTTGATCGCCTTCGGCAGGCTGGCCGAGACATCCGCCAGGCCGCCGGTCTTGATCAGGGGGTGGATCTCGCTGGTGACGAACAGGATCTTATTGACGCTCATGACCGAATGGTGGGAGGATTTCCGCCTTCGAATGATGGTTTGTCGTGATTGACGACGGCCCGTTCACCGGCCGTATTCCGCCTCGATGTCGCCCGCTTAATAAAATACGGGGCGAGTCGATATCTCCAGGGACGGTTTATCTTTTCCCTGCATCGCAGGTACCATACGGACACATTGCCGGACATGACCGGAGGCGACAGGGCGTTGTGAATCCAGGGTCAGTTATCCCATATATCAATTTAGAGTTCAATTCTCGCCGCGGTTAACCGCGGCGACCATTATAGAGGAAGCCGGACGATGAAACTTGGCATCATTGGGCTGGGCAAGATGGGTGGCAACATGGTGCGCCGCTTGCGTCGGGCCGATTTCGAGGTGGTCGGTTACAGCCCGAGTGAGGAAGAACGGCAGGCGCTGGTGGACGAGGTCGGCATGATCGGCGCGCCCAACATCGGCGGCCTGGTCAAGCGGCTCGATTCGCCCTGCGTCGTCTGGGTCATGGTGCCGAGCGGCGACGCCACCGAAAAGACCATGAAGGAGCTGGAGCGGCGCCTCTCGTCCGGCGACATCGTGATCGACGGCGGCAATTCCAGCTACAAGGACACCCAGCGCCGCGGCGCCATGCTGGCCCAGTCCGGCATCGGACTGGTCGACGTCGGGACCTCGGGCGGGGTGTGGGGGCTGGACAACGGCTACTGTCTGATGGCCGGCGGCGAGAAGGTCCACGTCAAGGTGATCGAGCCGATCCTCAAGGCGCTCGCGCCCGCCCCGGACCGGGGCTGGGCCCATGTCGGTCCGCGCGGCGCGGGGCATTTTACCAAGATGATCCACAACGGCGTCGAGTACGGCATGATGCAGGCCTATGCGGAAGGCTTCGCCCTGCTGCGCGGCAAGAAGGAATTCTCGCTCGACCTGGCGCAGATCTCCGAGCTCTGGCGCCACAGCTCCGTCGTGCGCAGCTGGCTGCTCGATCTCTCCGCCACTGCCCTGGCCAGCGATCAAAGTTTCGATTCCATCGCGCCGGTGGTGGCCGATTCCGGCGAGGGGCGCTGGACGGTGATGGAAGCGATCAGCCAGGGCGTGCCGGCGCCGGTGATCAGCCTGGCGCTGCACATGCGCTTCGCGAGCCAGCACGGTGGCGATTACGTCAACAAGATGATCTCCGTGATGCGCAATGCCTTCGGCGGCCATGCGATCACCACGCGGGACAAGGACGGAAACTGATCCCCATGGATCCGTGCACGCTCGTCATCTTCGGCGCGACCGGCAATCTCACGCGCATCAAGCTCGTTCCGGCGCTGTTCTCGCTCGAGGTCGAGGGGCGGTTGCCGGAGAAGCTGACGATCGTCGCCTTCGCGCGCCGCGAGTGGAACAACGAGCGCTGGATCGACGAGGTCGCGACGATGCTCGCGGAGAAGTATCCGCATGGGTACGACCAGTCCGCCTTCGACCGTTTCCGCGCCCGGCTGCACTACGCGCAGGGAAATTT
This sequence comes from Gammaproteobacteria bacterium, assembly GCA_016716465.1. Taxonomy (NCBI): domain Bacteria; kingdom Pseudomonadati; phylum Pseudomonadota; class Gammaproteobacteria; species Gammaproteobacteria bacterium. The sequence goes on along the minus strand of JADJWH010000001.1, from coordinate 1,392,215 downwards.
CGACGACGCGCAGGCGTATGCCAGCCTCGGCGAGAAGCTCGCCAACTATGGACTGTTCTCTCCCAACGTGGTCTTTTACATGGCGATACCGCCGGCCGATTTCGGCCCGGCGATAGAACACCTGAGCGCAGTCGGATTGCTCAAGCAGAGCGCCGGCTGGCGCCGCGTGGTGATCGAGAAACCCTTCGGCTACGACCTGCTGAGCGCGCAGGCGCTGCAGCAGGGGATCGCGCGTCACCTGAACGAGAAACAGATCTTCCGCATCGATCATTATCTCGGCAAGGGCACGGTGCAGAACATCCTGGTGTTCCGTTTCGCCAACCTGCTGCTGGAGCCGTTGTGGAATCGCGACTATGTCGACCACGTGCAGATCACGCACTCGGAGACGCGCGGCATCGAGGGTCGGGCCGGCTACTATGAGGGTGCCGGCGCATTGCGCGACATGCTGCAGAGCCATCTGATGCAGCTGCTCGCGCTGGTGGCGATGGAGCCGCCGGCAATGATGGACGCCGAATCGCTGCGCGACGAAAAGGTCAAGGTGCTGAAGTCGATCCGGCCGATCACCCAGAACGCGGTGCACGCGCACGCCTTTCGCGGCCAGTACGCGCAGGGGACCTCCAACGGCAAGGCGGTGCCGGGTTACCTGGAGGAGGAGGGCGTCGATCGCTCCAGCATCACCGAGACCTATGCCGCGCTCAAGCTCTACGTCGACAACTGGCGTTGGCGCGGCGTGCCGTTTTACCTGCGCACCGGCAAGCGCATGGCCGAGGCGAGTTCCGCTATCACGATCCGTTTCAAGGAGCCGCCGCACCATCTGTTTCGCAACACCCGACTGGAGCGCATCAATCCGAACTGGCTGCTGATGGGTATCCAGCCGAACGAGTGTCTGAAGATGGAGATCCAGGTGAAGGTGCACGGCCTGGAGATGCGCACGCGCACCATCAGCCTGGACGCCAGCTACCGTTCCAAGGACGACAAGGAGGCGGATGCCTACGAGGAACTGCTGCTCGACACCATGAAGGGCGACCACTCCCTGTTCCTGCGCTACGACGAGGTCGAGTGGGCCTGGCGCGTGGTCGATCCGATACTCAAGGTGTGGTCCATGGAGCGCGACTTCATCAACACCTACGCCGCCGGCACCTGGGGGCCGCGCGGCACCTACCGGCTGTTCGACCGCGATGACCAGTTCTGGCGCCATAAGCTCTCCCTGGATGGAAGTGACGTCAGCTCCGAGGCCTATTAGGATCTATTCATGTCAGGATTGACGCAGTCTGCCGCCTGGCGCGCCCTTGAGGCGCATTACGGTCAGGTCAGGGACCTGCACATGCGCGAGCTGTTCCAGGCCGATCCGCGGCGATTCGAGGCCTTCTCGCTCCGGCTCGGCGACTTCCTGGTCGATTACTCGAAAAACCGCGTCACCGGCGAGACCATGCGTCTGCTCACCGAGCTGGCGCGGCAGGCCGGCCTGCCGGAACAGATCGGACGCATGTTCGGCGGCGAGAAGATCAACTTCACGGAGAATCGCGCAGTGCTGCACACGGCCCTGCGCAACCGTTCCGGCCGCCCCGTTCTCGTCGACGGCGTCGACGTCATGCCGAGGATACACGCGGTTCAGTCGAGGATGCGCACCTTCAGCAACGCCGTGCGCAACGGCGACTGGAAGGGCTATACCGGGAAGAAGATCACCGACGTCGTCAATATCGGCATCGGCGGCTCCGACCTCGGGCCGGCGATGGTGGTACGCGCGCTCAAACCCTACGTCCGCACCGGCCTGCGCGTGCACTTCGTCTCCAATGTCGACGGCACGCACATCATCGAGACGCTGAAACAGAAACCGCCGGAACAGACGCTGTTCATCATTTCATCGAAGACCTTCACCACCCAGGAGACGCTCGCCAACGCGCGCACCGCGCGCGACTGGTTCGTGCAGTCGAGCGGCGACGAGGGCGCCATCGCCAAGCACTTCGTGGCGCTGTCGACCAACGCCCGCGAGGTCGCCGCCTTCGGCATCGACACCGCCAACATGTTCGAGTTCTGGGACTGGGTCGGCGGGCGCTATTCGCTGTGGAGCGCGATCGGGCTGTCCATCGCGATCGCGATCGGCATGGACAACTTCGAGCTGTTGCTGGAAGGCGCCCATGCCATGGACGAGCATTACCGCACGGCGCCGCTGGAGCGCAACATTCCCGCGGTTCTCGGCCTGCTCGGCGTCTGGTACAACAATTTCTTCGGCGTCCGCAGTCACGCGATTCTGCCCTATGACCAGTATCTGGAGCGGCTGCCGGCCTATCTGCAGCAGGCCGACATGGAGAGCAACGGGAAGCATGTCGACCGCGGCGGCGCGACGGTCGATTACGCCACCGGTCCGGTCATCTGGGGTGAGCCGGGGACCAACGGCCAGCACGCGTTCTATCAGCTGATCCACCAGGGCACCGCGCTGGTGCCGGCGGATTTCATCGCCCCCGCGCGTTCGCACAACCCGGTCGGCGCGCACCACAGCATCCTGCTGTCGAACTTCTTCGCCCAGACCGAGGCGCTGATGCGCGGCAAGACGGCGGACGAGGTGCGTGCCGAGCTGGAGGCGGCGGGCATCCGCGGCGAGGCGGCCGAACGCCTGATTCCGCACAAGGTGTTCGAGGGCAACCGCCCGACCAATTCGATCCTGTTTCGCAGCCTAACGCCGTACACGCTGGGCATGCTGCTGGCGCTGTACGAGCACAAGATCTTCACCCAGGGCGTGATCTGGAATATCAACTCCTTCGATCAGTGGGGCGTGGAGCTCGGCAAGCAGCTCGCCTCGTCGATCCTGCCGGAACTCGGCGGCACGGCACCCGTGCAGACCCACGATGCCTCGACCCGCGGGCTGATCAACCACTACAAGTCGCTGAAGTAGCCCCGCGGAGCGTTTCCGGGAGGTCAGGGGAAGCGCACCTCGAGGTCCTTGAGGATGCCGTCCGCGATGTCGTAGATCAGGCCGTGTATGCTCAGGGGCTGGCCGCGTTGCAGCGCCTGCTGGACGATGGTCGTGCGGTAGACCTTCTTCGCCTGTTCCATCACGTTGAGTTCGCACATCTGGGCGAGCCGCCGCGCGGCGTCCGTCTCCGCGTCGATGCGCTCGCGGTGCAGTTCGTAGATCTCGCGCACGTTGTGGATCCAGTTGTCGATCAGGCCGTGCGCCTTGTCCTCCAGCGCCGCCCTGACCCCGCCGCAGCCGTAGTGCCCGCACACGATGATATGTTTAACGCCCAGCACGTCCACCGCGTACTGCAGGACCGAAAGGCAATTGATGTCGGTGTGGATTACAATATTGGCCACGTTGCGGTGGACGAACAGCTCGCCCGGCGGCAGCCCGACGATCTCGTTGGCGGGCACGCGGCTGTCGGAGCAGCCGATCCACAGGTACTCGGGCGACTGCTGTTCGGTCAGCTGCCTGAAGAAATCGGGATCGACGCGCGTCATGCGCTGCGCCCAGCGTCGGTTGTTGTCGAACAGGTTATGCAATGGGTGCATGGCGTTCCGTGCTCCGGCTTTGATGAACGATGATTATAGAGAATGACAGGAGGCCGCGCCTCCCCGCCGCGTTTCCCGCCGCCGGCTGCCCCGGAAGCTTCCGCTGATGCGCGTCGCGCTGGGCATAGAGTACGCGGGGACGCATTTCTGCGGCTGGCAGTTGCAGCAGGATGTGCGCACCGTGCAGGCCTGCATCGAGGCGGCGCTTTCCCGCGTGGCCGATCATCCGGTGCGCGTGGCCTGCGCCGGACGCACCGACACGGGCGTGCACGCGCTGGGGCAGGTCGCGCATTTCGATACCACGGCGCGGCGCCGCGACCGCTCCTGGGTGTTCGGCGCCAACACCCATCTGCCGCCGGATGTCAGCGTACGCTGGGCGCGGCCGGTGGCGGACGATTTCCACGCGCGCTTCTCGGCCGTGCGGCGCCATTACCGCTATGTGATCCACAACACCCCCGTGCGGCCGGCACTGCCGGCGGACGCGGTCGCGTGGGAATATCGCGCGCTCGACGCCGCCCGGATGGGCGCGGCGGCCGTCCACCTGGTCGGCCGTCACGATTTCTCCTCCTATCGCGCCTATGCCTGCCAGGCCAGGAGCCCGGTACGCACCGTGCAGCGCCTGGAGGTGCAGCGGCGCGGCGAATTCGTCGTCATCGACATCGTGGCCGACGCCTTTCTGCACCACATGGTGCGCAACATCGCCGGCGTGCTGATGGCGATCGGCGCCGGTGAACGGGACACGGACTGGTCGCGCGAGGTGCTGGAGCACCGCGATCGCCGTCTGGGCGGGGTGAACGCCGTGCCCGGCGGGCTCTATTTCGTGGGTGTCGAATATCCCGAGGCGTACGGCATCCCGTATGAGCCGGGCCGGCCCGGGGTGTGGTGAGATCATGCCCCTCCGTCGAAGGATTCTTCAGTGGATCAGGGAATTGTCTTTCCCCTTTCATCTTTTCTCGAGTATCTTGTAGTCGACCTTATGCGCACACGTGTTAAGATCTGCGGCATTACCCGGACCGAGGACGCGGCGGCCGCCGCGGCGCTCGGCGCCGACGCCATCGGGCTGGTGTTCTATGCAGGCAGCCCGCGCCATGTGGAGATCGCCCGCGCGGCCGAGATCGCGGCCGGCCTGCCGCTATTCGTCCAGGCCGTGGGCCTGTTCGTCGACGCCGCCGCCGCGGAGATCGCGGCCGTGCTCGCACGGGTGCGCGTCGACATCCTGCAATTCCACGGCGATGAACCCCCGGCGGATTGCCGCCGTTTCGGCTTGCCCTACATCAAGGCGGTGCGCATGCGGCCGGGCATCGATGTGCGGGCGGAGGCGGAGCGCTATCACGACGCCCGTGCGCTGCTGCTCGATGCCTATCGCCCCGGGGTGGCGGGAGGAACCGGGACGACGTTTGCGTGGGGCGAGGTGCCCGCGCGACCCGGCGCGCACATCCTGCTGGCCGGAGGACTGACGGCGGAGAACGTGACGGAGGCGATTCGCGCCGTGCGGCCCTACGGCGTGGACGTGAGCGGCGGCGTCGAGGCGGCGAAGGGAGTTAAGGACGCGGCGCGGATGGCCGCCTTCTTCGCGGCGGTGCGGCGCGTCGACGCGGAGACCGGCGACCGCGAGACTGGTCAATAATCCTGAGGTGGAGAGTCGTGGCAAAAACGGTTGAGACAAAGCCTGACTGGAACAGCCTGCCGGACGCGGCAGGGCATTTCGGTCCCTATGGCGGACGTTTCGTGGCGGAGACCCTGATGGCCCCGCTGGAGGAACTGCGCCAGGCCTACGAGCATTACCTCAAGGATCCCGAATTCCTCGCCGAGTTCGACCGCGATCTGCAGTACTACGTGGGCCGGCCGTCGCCGCTCTACCACGCCGAACGCTGGAGTCGCGAGCTGGGCGGCGCCCAGATCTATCTCAAGCGCGAGGATCTGAATCACACCGGCGCGCACAAGATCAACAACACCATCGGACAGGCGCTGCTCGCGCGCCGCATGGGCAAGAAGCGCGTCATCGCGGAGACCGGCGCCGGCCAGCACGGCGTGGCCAGCGCGACGGTGGCGGCGCGCTTCGGCATGGAGTGCGTGGTCTACATGGGCGCCGAGGACATCAAGCGGCAGTCGATCAACGTCTACCGCATGCGCCTGCTCGGCGCCGAGGTGGTCCCGGTCGAATCGGGCTCGCGCACGCTGAAGGACGCGCTGAACGAGGCCATGCGCGACTGGGTCACCAACATCGACTCCACCTTCTACATCATCGGCACCGTGGCCGGCCCGCATCCGTATCCGGCCATGGTGCGCGACTTCCAGTCCGTGATCGGGCGCGAGGCGCGCGCGCAGTGTCTCGCGCAGACGGGGCGCCTGCCGGACGCGTTGGTGGCCTGCGTCGGCGGCGGCTCGAACGCGATCGGCTTGTTTCATCCATTCCTGGACGACGGCGCGGTCGCGATCTACGGCGTCGAGGCCGCCGGCGACGGCATTCGCACCGGGCATCACGCGGCGCCGCTGTGCGCCGGCCGTCCGGGCGTCCTGCACGGCAACCGCACCTATCTGATGATGGACGACGACGGCCAGATCATCGAGACCCATTCGATCTCGGCCGGCCTGGACTATCCCGGCGTCGGCCCCGAGCACGCCTGGCTGAAGGACAGCGGGCGGGCGAATTACGTCTCCATCACCGATGGCGAGGCGCTGGACGCCTTCCATGCGCTGACGCGGATCGAAGGCATCATCCCGGCGCTGGAATCCAGCCACGCGCTGGCCTACGCGGCCCGCCTGGCGCCGACCCTGGGGAAGGACCGCACTATCGTTGTCAGCCTGTCCGGCCGCGGCGACAAGGACATCCATACGGTCGCGGCGCGCGAGGGGATCAAGGTATGAGCCGGCTCGCGGAGTGTTTCAAACGGCTGCGCGGCGCCGGGAAGAAGGCCCTGATTCCCTATGTGACCGCGGGCGATCCCGCGCCCGAATTGACCGTGCCGCTGATGCACGCGATGAAGGCGGCCGGCGCCGACGTCATCGAGCTGGGCGTGCCGTTCTCCGATCCGATGGCGGACGGGCCGGTGATCCAGCGCGCCAGCGAACGCGCGCTCGCCCATCATGTCAGCCTGCACCGTGTGCTGGAGATGGTGCGCGAGTTCCGGCGCGACGACGCCGCGACGCCGGTGGTGCTGATGGGCTACCTGAATCCGGTCGAGGCCATGGGTTACGCCGCCTTCGCGCGGGCCGCGGCGGAGGCCGGAGTCGACGGCGTGCTGACCGTGGATCTGCCGCCGGAAGAGGCCGGGGATCTGCTCGGGGCGCTCGCCGGGCAGGAGCTGGATCCGATCTTCCTGATCGCGCCGACCAGCACGCCGGAGCGGCTGCGCGCAATCAGTGCGTCGGCCCGGGGTTTCCTCTATTATGTGTCGCTGAAAGGGGTTACCGGGGCGGCCAATCTGGATGTGGCCTCGGTCCGGGCCAAGGTGGCGGAGATCCGCGCCTGCACGGAGCTGCCGATTGGCGTGGGCTTCGGCATCCGGGATGCGGCCTCGGCCGCGGCCGTCGCCGCGGTGGCCGATGCCGTGGTGGTCGGCAGCGCGCTGGTCAGGATCATCGAGGATGCCGGCGCGGATACCGCGAACATCGGCGCCGTCATCGGCGAGCGCCTGGCCGGGATGCGGCGGGCGATCGACGCGGCGGGCCGCTGACGGGCGGCCGGGATGGAACACGACAAGCAATCGGGGATGGGTCGCGCTGAACGATGAACTGGTTTGAGAAACTGCTGCCCACCAAGATCCGCACCGAAGGCGGACGCAAGAAATCCATCCCCGAGGGCCTGTGGACCAAGTGCAATTCCTGCAGCCAGATCCTCTATCGCGCCGAGCTCGAGCGCAGCTACGGGGTCTGCCCGAAGTGCGGTTTCCATGAGCGCATCGGCGCGCGCGCGCGCCTCGACATGTTCCTCGATCCCGACCCGCGCGTCGAGATCGGCGCCGAGATCGAACCGCTGGATTTCCTGCGCTTCCGCGATTCCAAGAAATACCGCGACCGTCTGATCCAGGCGCAGAAGGCGACCGGCGAGAAGGACGCGCTGATCGTCATGATGGGCAAGGTGAAGGGGCTGCCGCTGGTTTCCGCCGCCTTCGAGTTCAGCTTCATGGGCGGCTCCATGGGGTCGGTGGTGGGCGAGCGCTTCGTGCGCGGCGCCAACATCTGTCTCGAGCGCGGCATCCCGCTGGTGTGCTTCTCGGCCAGCGGCGGCGCGCGCATGCAGGAAGCGTTGGTGTCGCTGATGCAGATGGCGAAGACCAGCGCGGTGCTGGCCAAGATGAACGCCAAGGGCATCCCGTTCATCTCCGTCATGACCGACCCCACCATGGGCGGCGTGTCGGCCAGTCTCGCCATGCTCGGTGACATCAACGCCGCCGAGCCCAATGCGCTGATCGGCTTCGCCGGACCGCGCGTGATCGAGCAGACCGTGCGCGAGAAGCTTCCGGAGGGTTTCCAGCGCAGTGAATTCCTGCTCGAGCACGGGGCGATCGACCTGATCATCGACCGGCGCAACATGCGCGACAAGATCCACAGCCTGCTCGCGATGATGACCAAGCGCCCGCCGGCGTGATCCCGTCGCGCGCCGTCCGCGCTACCCCCTGAAACCCATGCGCTTCGACACCCTCGACGCCTGGCTCGCCTGGCTGGAAGGCCTCCATCCGCGCAGCATCGAACTCGGACTGGAGCGCGTGCGCCGCGTCGCCGCGGCGCTCGGATTCGACGCCGCGTTGCCCTGTCCCGTGGTGACGGTGGCGGGGACCAATGGCAAGGGTTCCAGCGTCGCGCTGCTCGAGGCCATTCTCTCGGCCGCGGGATATCGCGTCGCCACCTATACCTCGCCCCATCTGCTGCGTTACAACGAGCGCGTGCGTGTCGGCGGCCGGGAGGCGGGCGACGCGGAATTGTGCGCGGCCTTCGAGCGCGTGGACCGCGCGCGCGGCGACGTCAGCCTGACCTATTTCGAATTCGGCACGCTGGCGGCGCTCGATCATTTCACGCGTGCCCGGCCCGATGTCGCCGTGCTCGAGGTGGGCATGGGCGGGCGCCTCGACGCGGTCAATCTGGTGGATCCCGACGTGGCGCTGGTGACCGGTATCGCCATCGACCATGTGGACTGGCTCGGTCCCGACCGCGAGGCCATCGGCGCGGAGAAGGCGGGGATCTTCCGGTGCGGCCGTCCCGCGGTCTGCGGCGACCCCGACCCGCCGCGCTCCCTGGTCGCCGCGGCCGCCGCCGTGGGGGCCGGCTTGCATCGAATCGGGCGGGATTTCGGCTATGAGGCGGCCGCCGGCGCGGGCGGCGCCTGGTCGTGGTGGGGCGGGGGGATCCGGCGGGAAGCCCTCCCGGCGCCCGCCCTGGCGGGCGGATTCCAGTACCGCAATGCTGCGGGGGCGCTGATGGCGCTGCGCCTGCTCGAGGACCGGCTGGACGTGGGGCGCGCCGCCCTGGAAGAAGGCCTGCGGTCGGTTTCCCTGGCCGGGCGCTTTCAATGTCTGCTCGTGGACGGGGTGCCGTGCATCCTGGACGTCGCCCACAATCTGGAGGGCGCGCAGGCGCTGGCGCGCACGCTGGCGGAGCGGCCGGTTCCGGGGCGCACGCTCGCGGTGGCGGCCATCCTCGGCGACAAGGACATCGACGGTATGATATCGTCCCTGGCCGGCATGGTGGACGCCTGGTACCTGGGCGCGCTGACGGTGGAGCGGGCGGCGCCGGTCGAGCGCCTGCGCGCGGGGATCCTCCTCCATGCGCCGGAGGCGGGCGTCAGCGTCTGCGCGGACCCGCCGGCCGCGGTGCGGGCCGCCCGGTCCGCGGCTCGGTCCGGAGACCGGATCGTGGTCTTCGGTTCGTTCTATACCGTCGGCGCGGTCATGCGCGCGCTGGGCGGCGGTGTCATCGACGCATCCTCTGAGCTAGAATCTGCACGGTCATGAAGGAATACAGACAGCAGGAAGGCCAGCGGCCGAATCTCCAGCACCGCCTGGTGGGCGCCCTGGTGCTCATCGCGCTGGCGGTGATCGTGGTCCCGCTGGTGCTCGATTTCGACGCCGGACAGCTCCATCTGTCCGCGCGGGACAATATCCCGGAACAGCCGCGCGATTTCCGCATCGAGGAGGTGCCGCTGGTCGCGCCGGGGGGCGCCGTCGCCCCGGTCGATGCGGAGCCCGTCGCCCCGGCGGCGCCCGCGGAGCCGGTTGCGGGCCGGCCTGCCGTGTGGGTGGTCCAGGTGGGCAGCTTTTCCAGCGAGGACAATGCCCGCGCGCTGCGCGACCAGTTGCGCGCCAAGGGCTACAAGGCGGTGTTCATCGACCGGGAGGTAATCGACGGCAAGCCGGTGCTGCGCGTGCGCATCGGTCCCGAGATGGAGCGCGCCCGCAGCGATCAGGTGCGCGAGAAAGTGGCCCGGGAGATGAAGCTGCAGGCCGTGGTGGTCAGTTATGACGGGCGCGGCACGCGCACCGAATAGTGGTAGAATAAGGCCTCGCCTGGATGACGTGGCTTGATATAGTCATCATCGTCGTGATCGCGCTGTCGACATTGCTGAGCCTGTTCCGCGGCGTCGTAAAAGAGGTCATTTCACTGGCGGTATGGGTATTGTCTTTCTGGCTGGCCTTTCACTATTCGTATCCGGCCTCCAGGCTGTTGGAGGGAGCGGTCCCTTATGAAAGCGTACGGATCGGTACGGCATTCCTGCTCATTTTCCTCGTCGTCCTGCTCACCGGCATGCTGCTCGCCAGTCTCGTATCGCGGCTGGTGCGCGCGGGAGGGCTGGGCTTCGCCGATCGCGCCCTCGGGGCGCTGTTCGGCGCGCTGCGCGGCGTCGTGGTGGCGGCCGTGCTGGTGATGGTGGCGGCGCTGACGCCGCTGGCGCAGGACGCGGCCTGGCAGCAGTCGCGGCTGATCGGTTATTTCACCATCCTGTCGGACTGGGCGTGGGATGGCTTGGGCGGCGCCGCGAACGGGATCGTGCAATCGATTCCGCGGGCCGCGGGCGAATTCGCGGACGGAGGGTAGGCAATGTGCGGCATTATCGGCGCGGTGCGCCGCAGCAATACCAATCAGTCGCTGTATGACGGGCTCACGGTGTTGCAGCACCGCGGACAGGACGCGGCGGGCATCATGACCTGCGAAGGCACCAAGTTCTACCTGCGCAAGGACAACGGGCTGGTGCGCGACGTGTTCGACACCTCGCACATGATCAACCTGCGCGGCAACTGCGGCATCGGCCATGTGCGCTATCCGACCGCCGGCTGCACGCTGCCGTCCGAGGCGCAGCCGTTCTACGTCAACTCGCCCTACGGCATCGCGCTGGCCCACAACGGCAACCTGATCAACGCGGAGAAGCTCAAGCAGGACCTGTTCCGCGAGGACAAGCGCCACATCAATACCGAATCCGACTCCGAGGTGCTGCTCAACGTGTTCGCCCACGAGCTGCAGAAGAGCGGCAAGATGCACATCGACGAGAACGATATCTTCGACGCCGTCGCCGGGGTGCACCGGCGCTGCCGCGGCGGCTACGCCGCGATCGCCATGATCACCGGCTACGGCGTCGTCGGTTTCCGCGACCCCTACGGCATCCGCCCGATCGTGTTCGGCAAGCGCGAGACCGACCAGGGCACCGAGTACATGATCGCCTCCGAGAGCGTCGCGCTCGACGTGCTCGACTTCGAGCTGGTGCGCGACATCGCGCCGGGCGAGGCGGTGTTCATCTCCATGGACGGCGCGCTCTATTCGCGCCAGTGCGCGGACAATCCGCAGCATTCGCCCTGCATCTTCGAGTATGTCTATCTCGCCCGCCCGGATTCGGTGATCGACGACATCTACGTGTACAAGGCGCGGCTGCGCATGGGCGAGAAGCTCGCCGCGAAGATCAAGCGGGATTTCCCCGGCCATCACATCGACGTCGTGATCCCGATCCCCGACACCAGCCGCACCGCCGCGCTGGCGCTCGCCCACGAGCTCGGCGTCAATTACCGCGAGGGTTTCGTCAAGAACCGCTACATCGGGCGCACCTTCATCATGCCGGGCCAGCAGATGCGCAAGAAATCCGTGCGCCAGAAGCTGAACGCCATCGACCTCGAGTTCAAGGACAAGAGCGTACTGCTGGTGGACGACTCCATCGTGCGCGGCACGACCTCCGACGAGATCATCCGCATGGCGCGCGACGCCGGCGCGAAGAAGGTCTATTTCGCCTCCGCCGCCCCGCCGGTGCGCTATCCCAACGTCTACGGCATCGACATGCCGGCCGCGCACGAGCTGATCGCGCACAACCGCAGCGAGGAGGAGGTGGCGCGCCGGATCGGCGCGGACGCCGTCTTCTACCAGGACCTGAGCGATCTGATCAAGGCGGTGGGCAAGGGCAATACGCGCATCAAGCGCTTCGACACCTCGTGTTTCAACGGCGAGTACGTCACCGGCGACGTCACCGCGGATTACCTGCTGGCGCTCGAGCGCCAGCGTAGCGACGAGAACAAGATCCGGCGCGGCAAGGAAGCCGGCGGCAGCAGCATGCTGAGCCTGTAAGCGCGGCACCGCGGCTTGACAAGCCGCGGTGCGTTTTCTACCCTTTGCGCATGCGCCGATTTGATCTTCAGCTTGCGGGCGCGTAATAAATGCGGCTAAAGCGGAATACCTGCTTTGGCGCGCGCCGTTGCGGGTTTTTTCGTTTATGGGCCATGGCAAATGGCCGCGTGTTGCCGGGAGGCGTGCGATGACGGATGAGTTCGACGAATACGGGTTCTCGACCCGCGGTGTCCGCGCCGGGGTGCGGCGCACCGAGCAGGGCGAGCAATCGGAGCCGATCTTCACGACCTCCAGCTTCGTGTTCGGCAGCGCCGAGCAGGCGGCGGCGCGGTTCTCCGGCGCGGAGCCCGGCAATGTGTATTCGCGCTTCACCAATCCCACCGTCAATGCCTTCGAGCGCCGGCTGGCGGCGCTCGAAGGCGGCGAGCGTTGCGTGGCGACCTCATCCGGCATGGCGGCGATACTCACCGCCTGCCTCGGCCTGCTCAAGGCAGGCGACCATGTGGTGTGCGCGCACGGGGTGTTCGGCAATACCGCGCTGCTGTTCGGCACCTACCTCGGGCGTTTCGGCATCGAGACGAGCTTCGTCCCCCTGACCGACCTGGCGGCGTGGGAGTCCGCGCTGCGGCCGAACACCCGCCTGCTGTTCGTCGAGACGCCGGCCAATCCGCTGGCGCAGATCGCCGATATCGCCGCGCTCGCCGCGCTGGCGCACCGCCACGGCTGCCTGCTGGCGGTCGACAACACCGTCTGCACCGCGGCGCTGCAGCGCCCGCTGGCGCTGGGCGCCGACATCGTCGTGCTGTCGGCGACCAAGTACATCGACGGCCAGGGGCGCTGTGTCGGCGGCGCCGTCGTCGGCAGCGAGGCGCTGGTCGGCAAGGACGTCTACGGCGCGTTGCGCACGACGGGCGCGTGCCTCAGCCCGTTCAATGCCTGGGTGTTCCTCAAGGGACTGGAGACGCTGGCCGTGCGCATGCAGGCGCACAGCGCCGGCGCGCAGCGTCTGGCTGAGTGGCTCGGAGGGCAGTCCGCCGTGCGGCGGGTGTACTACGCCGGCCTGCCGGAACATCCGCAGCGCGAGCTGGCGCGGCGCCAGCAGAGCGGTTTCGGCGGACTGCTGGCCTTCGAGCTGGCGGGCGGCCGCGCCGAGGCCTGGCGTTTCATCAATGCGGTAAAGCTGATCTCCGTCACCGCCAACCTCGGCGACACGAAGTCCTCGATCACGCATCCCGCGACCACTACCCACGGACGCCTGACGGCGGAGGCGCGCGAGTCCGCCGGCATCCGCGAAGGGCTGGTGCGCATCGCGGTCGGCCTGGAGGACGTCGACGACCTCATGACCGACCTGAAGCGCGGATTCGCCGCCCTTTAGGGAAGCGAAGGTCCCGCGCGGACAGGCCCAGGTGAACCGCGACGCCCGCGCCGATCTGCTGGACATCTATCGTCATGCGGTCGCCGCGGTGAACGGCCGCGACCGGGTGCGCGCGCAACTGGCCGGCTGGAAGCCGGGCGCGCGGGTGCGCGTGATCGCCGTCGGCAAGGCGGCGGGCCCGATGGCGCTCGGCGCCTGCGACGCGCTCGGCGCGGCGGCCGAGTCGGTGCTGGTCATCACCAAGTACGAACATGCCGCGACGGGATTCCCCGCCGGCCTGCCGGTCACGCTCATCGAGGCCGGTCATCCGCTGCCCGACGCCAACAGCCTGCGCGCGGGGGATCAACTGCGCGAATTCATCGCGCGCGCCCCAGCGCCGTCGAGTTTTCTGTTCCTGATCTCGGGCGGCGCCTCCGCGCTGGTGGAGGCGCCGCCCGCGCCGCTCCAGCTCGCCGATCTGCGCCGCGCGCACGACTGGCTGCTCGGGTGCGGCTGGGACATCGCCGCGATCAATCGCGTGCGCACGCGGCTCTCGCTCATCAAGGGCGGCAGGCTGGCGGCGCTTCTCGGCGGCGTGCGCACGCTGCAATTGCTGATCTCCGACGTGCCCGGCGACGATCCCGCCGTGATTGGCTCCGGCCTGTTGACCCCCGTCGCCGCGGCCGGGGCGACGGGACGGGAGCCGCCGGCGTGGCTGGCGGAGTTCGCCGCTCACGCGCCCGCACCGCCCGCCGCCGGCGCGCCGTGTTTCCGCGCCATCGAGACACGTCTCATCGCCACCTCGCACGATGCGCGCCAGGCCGCCGCGGCGCGCGCGGGGGCCCTGGGGTATCGCGTGCGACTGCATCCGGACCTGATTACCGGCGAGGCGGAGCCGGCGGGCCGGCGCCTGGCGCGTCGGCTGCGCGAAGAGGACCCGTTGTTGCACATCTGGTCGGGGGAGACCGTGGTGACGCTGCCCGAGGCGCCGGGGCGTGGCGGGCGCTGCCAGCAACTCGCGCTGGCCGCGGCAACGGAACTCGCCGGCCTGTCCGGGCGCATCCTGCTCGCGGCCGGGACCGACGGGGGGGACGGTCCCGGGTCGGCGGCGGGAGCGGTGGTCGACGGCGCGACCGTGGCGCGGGGACGCGCACTGGGCCTAGATCCGCTGGAGTGTCTGCGGCGTGCGGACGCCGGCACCTTTCTCGCGGCCAGCGGCGACCTGATAAACACCGGCGCAAGCGGCACCAACGTGATGGACCTGCTGCTGGCCGGCAGCGTCGCGGGCTGAACGGATAAGGCATACGAAACGCCGCATCGTCCTATCCGCCGTCGCGCTTGCTTTTTACCGGGAGATCATGTTTAAAGCATGCCATACACCATCCGATATCGGATGGGCGAGGAGAGGCGGCGCGCGCCGCCGTGCCAATGCCGGGCGAGTCCCGACCGGCGGGCAGGGAACCGGCGCGCGGTGGCCTGTCCGGCGTCTGCGAGGAGAGAGGATGCCACGAACTCAGGTCAGTATGGCGGGATGCCTGGTGGGCATGGTGCTGTCTTTCGCGATGCTGTCGGCCATGGCCGAAGCCGCCGTGGTGGTGATCGGCAGCCCCGACATCGAGGTGCCGTCGCTCAGCGACAAGACCGTGCGCAATCTCTACCTGGGCAAGACCGTGCAGCTCGACAACGGCGTCCGCGTCGAGGTGATCGACCTGCCGAGCGGCAACTCGGTGCGCGACGAGTTCTACGAGAAGGTGGTCGGAAAGGATACCACCCAGGTCAAGGCCTACTGGGCCAAGCGCATCTTCACCGGCAAGGGCTCGCCGCCGGACACGAAGCTGGATGAGCGCGCGGTGATCAAATGGGTCAGCGAGGCGCCGGGCCGGATCGGTTACGTCAGTCCGGAGGCGGTGAACGACACGGTCAGGGTGCTGTTGCGCAGGGACTGATCTCACCCGGCGCGCGACGGGGTTGCATTGCCGAGTACAGGGGGGACGAACATGGTCAAGAGCAGGCGGACATTCGGGGCGATGGCGGTGTGCGCGGTCGCGCTCATGTGCGGCGGCACCTCCGCCCGGGCGCTCGACCTCGGTGTCTTCGGCGATCTCAGCTACATCGCCAGCGACGTGCCTGACGACGAGGCGAATTTCCGCATCGGCAGTCTCGACTTCTATGCCGCGCAATACATCGACGACAAGACCAAGGCGCTGTTCGAGCTGCAATTCCAGACCTTCTCCGGCACGTTCGAATATGAGATCCAGCGTTACTGGATCATGCGCGAGTTCTCCGACAGCCTCCGCGTCGGCATCGGCAGGTTCCATACCCCGCTCGGGTACTGGAGTCGCCACTTTCACCACGGCATCCTGTTGCAGGACACGGTCTCGCGGCCGTTCATTCTGAGCTTTGAGGGCTCGATCAACGCCATCATGCCGATGCATATGATCGGCCTGCTGGCCGAGGGCGACTGGGCAAACGGATTTCATTACGAAACGGGTATCGCCAACAGCAACACCATCGACACGGCGGAGGCCTCGCGGCTGGAGGTCCCGATCCGGGACGACTACAGTCCCGAGAAGTCCTTCTTCGGCCGCCTCAGTTTTGTCAGGCCCGAGATCCCGGTCATGCCGGGGATCTTCGTCATGCGCAACAACGTGGTCGAATCCGCCACGACCGGCGGCCTGCTCGCGCGCGGCGAGGATCTGGTGCGGCAATCCCTCATCGGTATCGATCTGCGCTACGAGTACGAGAAGTTTTCCCTGCTCACCGAGGCTTCCCACCTCAGGAACGAGGCCCAACCCGGTGTGGGTGATGGCAAGAGCCATGATTCCCTGGCCTATTTCGCCCAGTTCGGCTATCAGCTGACCAGTCAGTGGAAGGCCACCTACCGGCATGAGGCGCTGGACTTCGACGCCGACGACGCCTACTACATGGATCCGCAGCTGCTGGGAAGGGGCGGGATCGGGACCGAGGTGCGCGATGTGTTCTGCCTGCGTTACGACTTCAGCGAGTCCAACGCCCTGATGCTGGAAGTGAGCCTGCGTAATCCCGAACTCGTCCCCAATACCACCACCACGATCCTGAGCTGGGCGCTGGTGCTGTTCTAGTCGCGCCGGCCGTGCCGGCGCGACGGCTCAGCCCTTGCCCGCTTCCATCTCCAGCACCACCCGCGTCATCGGGATGACGCTGTCCGGGTTGAGCGAGATCGAGTCGATGCCGCGCTCGACCAGCCAGCGCGTCAGTTCCGGGTAGTCCGAGGGCGCCTGGCCGCAGATGCCGACGTATTTCCCGTGGCGGTGACAGGCCTCGATCGCCATCTCCATCAGTTTCAGCACCGCGGGATCGCGTTCGTCGAAGCCGGTCACGATGCCGGAGTCGCGGTCCACGCCCAGGGTCAGCTGGGTCAGGTCGTTGGAGCCGATCGAGAAGCCGTCGAAATGGCGCAGGAATTCGTCGGCGAGCAGCGGATTGGACGGAATCTCGCACATCATGTAGACCTTGAGGCCGTTATCCCCGCGCCGCAGCCCGTGCCGCTCCAGCAACGCGAGCACGTCCGCGCCCTCGCGCACGGTGCGCACGAAGGGCACCATCAGCGCCACGTTGTCCAGTCCCATCGTCTCGCGCACCGCCTTCATCGCCGCGCATTCCAGTTCGAAACAGGGGGCGAACCGGTCCGAATGGTAGCGCCCGGCGCCGCGGTAGCCGATCATCGGGTTTTCCTCCTCCGGCTCGAAGGACCCGCCGCCGATCAGCGAGGCGTATTCGTTTGACTTGAAGTCGCTCAGGCGCACGATCACCGGCCGGGGGTAGAACGCCGCCGCGATGGCGCCGACGCCCTCGGCCAGGCGTTCGATGTAGAACGTCCGGCGATCCGGATAGCCGGCCACGATGGCGTCGATGCGGTGGCGGGTCTCCTCGTCCAGGGAATCGTATTCGAGCAGCGCGCGCGGGTGGATGCGGATGCTGTTGTTGATGATGAATTCGAGCCGCGCCAGGCCGACGCCGTCGTTCGGCAGGCGCGAGCTGTCGAAGGCCTGTTCCGGGTTGCCGACATTGAGCATGATCTTGGTGCGCGGGCGCCGGTCCGCCTCGAGGTCGACGCGCTCGGTCTCATATTCCAGCCGTCCGGCGTAGACGTAGCCGGTGTCGCCCTCGCTGCACGACACGGTGATTTCCTGTCCGGTCCCGATCAGCTGGGTCGCCTCGCCGCAGCCGACCACGGCCGGGATGCCGAGTTCGCGCGCGACGATGGCGGCATGGCAGGTACGGCCGCCGCGGTTGGTGACGATGGCGGCCGCGATCTTCATGACGGGTTCCCAGTCCGGGTCGGTGATGTCCGTGACCAGCACCTCGCCGGGCTGCAGTTCGCTCATTTGCGCGGCCTCGAAAATCACGCGCGCGCGTCCGGAGGCGATCTTCTTGCCCACGCTCTTACCGGTGACCACCACCTCGCCGCGCGACTTGAGCCGGTAGGTCTCATGGAAACGCGTGTCGGACAGCGCCTGCACCGTTTCCGGCCGCGCCTGCACGATGAAGAGTTCACCGGTGCGTCCGTCCTTGGCCCACTCGATGTCCATGGGCATGGGGCGGCCGGCCTTGGCCGAGTAGTGCCGTTCGATCACGACGGCGTCGCGCGCCAGTTGCAGCACCTCGTCGTCGGTCAGGGCGAAGGACTCGCGCCCCTCCTTCTGCACGCGCACGTTGCGCGTCGAGATGCCGGCGGCGGTATCGCTGGTGTAGATCATCTTGATCGCCTTGTCGCCCAACTGGCGCTTGATGATCGGGCGCTTGCCCCGTTCCAGCATCGGCTTGTAGACGTGGAATTCATCGGGATTGACCTTGCCCTGGACCACGTTCTCGCCGAGGCCGTAGGCGGCGGTGATGAACACCACGTCGGGGAAACCGGTTTCGGTGTCGATGGTGAAGATTACCCCCGAGGCGCCGAGGTCGGAACGCACCATCTTCTGCACGCCGATGGAGAGCGCGATGTCGCGGTGGGAGAAGCCCTTGTCGACACGGTAGGAGATCGCGCGGTCGGTGAACAGCGAGCCGAACACCTGCCGGCAGGTGGTGAGCAGATGGGGCAGGCCGCGGATGTTCAGGTAGGTATCCTGCTGGCCGGCGAAGGAGGCATTGGGCAGGTCCTCCGCGGTGGCGGAACTGCGCACCGCGACGTCCGGGTTGGCGCCGTATTCCGCGCCGAGCTGTTGATAGGCCTGCGCGATCTCGCCGGCCAGTTCATCCGGGATGTCGCTGTACATGATCCATTCGCGGATGATGGCGCCGGTATAGGCCAGCGCCTTGACGTCATGGGTGTCGAGCTTGTCGAGGGCCTCGTCGATCTTCTGGTTCAGCCGGTTGTGCTCGATGAACAGGCGGTAGCCGTCCGCGGTGATGGCGAAACCGTCCGGGACCTTGACCCCGTGCGGGGAAAGGGCGTTGTACATCTCGCCCAGCGAGGCATTCTTGCCGCCGACCAGCGGCACGTCTTCGATGTGCAGTTCGGAGAAGCGGCGAATGTAGCGCATGCGATTTACCCCTAAGGTCGAGATGAGTGATGGGCAATGGGTGATTGGCGGGAGCCGGGCAGGGCGGAAGATGGCGGTATCACGGAGGCTTGCTGATCTGTCCGAAACGGCGCATTACTCATCATTACCCATTTCCCAACACCGATAAGAGCCATACCCCGTTCGGGGCCGCGGGTCCGGGTTCGTGTGGCGCGATCCCGGCTTCACGTGATCACCGTCGGTCCTCCCCGGCCGGTGCGCGCGAGCACGCCGGACAGCTTGTTTGCGATGTCGATCAGGTCCTTCAGCGCCACCTGCGTGTCCTCGCCGTGGCGGGCGGGGTCGGCGACATACTTCTCGATGTAGATGCGCAGTGTGGCGCCTTCGGTGCCGGTGCCGGACAGGCGGAAGACGATGCGCGAGCCGTCGGTGAAGCCGAGGCGGAGCCCCTGGCGTTCGGTGACCGATTCGTCGACCGGATCTTTGTAGCTGAAGTCGTCGCCGTAGGCGACCTGGTAGTCGCCGATCTTCTTGCCCGCCAGGGCGGTGATCCTGGCACGCAGCTCATCCATCATCTGCGCGGCGATGCCGGACTCGACCTGTTCATAGTCGTGGCGGGTGTAGAAATTGCGGCCGAAGGCGGCCCAGTGCTCGCGCACGATCTGCTCGACCGGCTGGCGTCGCACCGCGAGGATATTGAGCCAGAACAGCACGGCCCAGACGCCGTCCTTTTCACGCAGGTGATTCGAGCCGCTGCCGAAGCTTTCCTCGCCGCACAGGGTGATCTTGCCGCTGTCGAGCAGGTTGCCGAAGAATTTCCAGCCGGTCGGCGTCTCGTAACAGGGGATCCCGAAGCGCGCCGCGACGCGGTCGAGCGCCTGGCTGGTCGGCATTGAACGCGCCACGCCGGCGAGCCCGGAGCGGTAGCCGGGCACCAGGTGCGCATTGGCGGCGAGGATCGCGATGCTGTCGCTCGGCGTGACGAAGAAGCGCCTGCCCAGGATCATGTTGCGATCACCGTCGCCGTCCGAGGCGGCGCCGAGGTCGGGCGCGGTCGGCCGGTTCATGATCTCCACCAGCTCGTGGGCGTAGGTCAGGTTGGGGTCGGGATGGCCGCCGCCGAAATCGCTCAGCGGCGTCGCGTTGATGACCGTGCCGGGCAGGGCGCCGAGCCGCCGTTCGAGGATCTCGTAGGCATAGGGACCGGTGATGGCGTGCATGGCGTCGAAGCAGATATTGAACATCCCCGCCTCGATCATGCCGCGGATGCGCGGGAAATCGAACAGCGTCTCCATCAGGTCGGCGTAGTCCGTCACCGGGTTGATGATCTGGATGCGGGTGCGGTCCAGCATGATGTCGGCCGGCTTGCCCAGCGCGATGTCATCCGCTTCGAGGATGCGGTAGGCGCGGATGCGCCGGGTCTCGCGGTAGATCGCCTCGCTGACTGGCTCGGAGGCTGGCCCTCCGTTGGGGCCGTTGAACTTGATGCCGAAATCGCCCTCGGGTCCGCCGGGGTTGTGGCTGGCGGAGAGGATGATGCCGCCGTCGGCCTTGTGCTTGCGGATCAGGTTCGAGGCGGCCGGGGTCGAGAGCAGCCCGTTCCTTCCCACCAGCAGGCGCGCGACACCCTGGGCGGCCGCGATCTTGATGATGATCTGGATCGCCTCCTGGTTGTAATAGCGGCCGTCGCCGCCCACGACCAGGCTCTTGCCCTCGCCGCCGCCGATGGCGTTGAACAGGGCCTGGATGAAGTTTTCCAGGTAGTGCGCCTGGCGGAACACCGCGACACGCTTGCGCAACCCGGAAGTGCCGGGTTTCTGTTCCTCGAAGGGCGTGGATTCGACGGTGCGGACACTCATGTTCGTGCGCTCATGCGGAGAGGGTTTTTCCGCCGATTGTGCGTTTTTTTTCCGCCGATTGCCACAGGATTCTGCGGCCGGGACGCCAGGACTTGAATCCGGGCCCCGGCGTCCCTACCATGCTGGCAGCGCCGGGTTTGCCCGGCCGGCGTCCCCCGCGGCGCGCGCGAACCATGATGCCCCGATCCATTGCAACTGGGAGAACACTGCCACGATGACCGCCGATGTGCACAAGGAAACCCTGGATTTCCAGGCTGAAGCGAAACAGCTGCTCAATCTGATGATCCACTCCTTGTATTCGAACAAGGAGATATTTCTGCGCGAACTGATCTCCAATGCCTCCGACGCCTGCGACAAGCTGCGCTTCGAGGCGCTGACCGACGAGGGACTGTTCGAGGGAGACGCCGCGCTCAGGGTGCGCGTCACCTGGGACAGGGAGGCGCGCACCCTGACGGTGGCGGATAACGGCATCGGCATGAGCCGGCAGGAGGTGATCGACCATATCGGCACCATCGCCAAGTCCGGCACCCGGCAATTCTTCGAATCGCTCACCGGCGACCAGGCCGGCGACATGCGCCTGATCGGCCAGTTCGGCGTCGGTTTCTATTCCGCCTTCATCGTCGCGGAGCGCGTCACGTTGACGACGCGCCGCGCCGGCCTCGATCCCGCGCACGGCGTGCGCTGGGAGTCGGCCGGCGAGGGCAGCTATACCCTGGAGACGGTGCCGCATGCCGGTCGCGGGACCGAGATCGTACTGCACCTGCGCCCGGACGAGGACGAGTTCCTCGACGATTACCGGCTGCGGGGGATCATCCGCAAATATTCCGACAGCGTGTCGCTGCCCGTCGAGATGCCGGTGGCGGACAAGACAGGCGAATGGGAGGCGGTGAACCGCGCCGCCGCGCTGTGGGCGCGCCCGCGCAAGGACATCACCGCGGAGGAGTACAACGAGTTCTACAAGCACGTGGCGCACGATTTCGAGGAACCGCTCGCGCACGTGCATACCCAGGTCGAGGGGACGCAGTCGTACATCACCCTGCTGTACATCCCGAAGCGCGCGCCATTCGACCTGTGGGATCGCGAGCGCGGGCACGGCATCAAGCTCTACGTGCGGCGCGTGTTCATCATGGAGGACACCGAGCGCCTGATGCCGAACTACCTGCGTTTCATGCGCGGCGTGGTCGATTCCGATGATCTGCCCCTCAACGTCTCGCGCGAGATACTGCAGCACAACCGCCAGCTCGACGTGATCCGCAGCGCCTCGGTCAAGAAGGTGCTCGGCCTGCTCAAGGACATGGCGGAGAGCGAGCCGGAGAAATACCGCACGTTCTGGGCCGAGTTCGGCCGCGTGATGAAGGAAGGTCCGGCCGAGGATTTCACCAATCGCGAGCAGATCGCGAAACTGTTGCGCTTCACCACCACGCGCGGCGAGGGCGGAACGCAGGACGTCTCCCTCGACGACTACGTCGGGCGCATGAAGCCGGGCCAGGACAGGATCTATTACATCACCGCCGAGAGCGCCCTCGCCGCGCGCAACAGTCCGCACCTGGAGATCTTCCGCAAGAAGGACATCGAGGTGCTGCTGCTGTCCGACCGCGTCGACGAGTGGATGCTGACCGGCCTGACCGAATACGCGGGCAAGCCGCTGCAGTCTGTCGCCAAGGGCGAACTCTCGCTGGGCGGACTGGAGGACGCGGAGGAGAAGCGCGAGCTCGACGCGGTCACCGGCGAATTCAAGGATCTGGGCGAGCGCATGAAGGGGGTGCTCGGCGACAAGGTGAAGGAGGTACGCGTGACGCATCGCCTGACCGATTCGCCATCCTGCCTGGTGGTGGACCAGGACGACATGGGGATGAGTCTGCGCAAGCTGCTCGAGGCCACCGGGCAGAAGGTGCCGGCGACCCCGCCGATCCTGGAGCTCAATCCCGGTCACCCGCTGGTGAAGACGCTCAATCGTGAGCAGCAGGGCGCCCGCTTCGACGACTGGGCGCACCTGCTCTACGAGCAGGCGATGCTGAGCGAGGGCGGCCAGCTGGAGGATCCGGCCGCCTTCGTGCGCCGGATGAACGCGCTGTTGCTCCAATTTGCGGAGTGATCGGTACCTCGGCACGGGCGGTTTCCGCTATGATGCCGGATCACCGCGCGGTGCGCGCGGTTGGTGCTGGACGGGAAACACGGGAGGGTGCGCGTGAGCGAAGACGGGATGGAACGGCGGGGGATCATCGGCGTACTGCTGAGCAATCTCGGGACGCCCGAGCAGCCGACCGCGCCGGCGGTGCGGCGGTATCTGCGCGAATTCCTGTCCGATCGCCGCGTCGTCGCCTTGCCGCCCTGGCTCTGGCTGCCGGTGCTGAACGGCATCATCCTGCAGGTGCGCCCACGCCGCTCGGCGCGGCTCTATGAAGGCGTCTGGACGCCGGAGGGTTCGCCGCTGCTGGTGACCGCGCAGCGCCAGCTGCAGGCCGTGCGCGCGCATTTCGCCGCCGACGAGCGCCTGGTGTTCGCCCTCGGCATGCGCTACGGCTCGCCCTCGATCCCCGCCGCGCTGGAGGAGCTGCGCACGGCCGGCGCCGAGCGCCTGCTGGTGGTGCCCTTGTATCCGCAGTATTCCTCCGCGACCACGGCCTCGACCTTCGATGCCGTCGCGCGCGCGCTCGAAGGCTGGATCCGGGTGCCGGAACTGCGCGTGGTGGCCGACTATCATGCCGAGCCCTGGTACATCCGCGCGCTGGCCGACTCCATCCGTGAGGCCTGGCGCCAGCAGCCGGCAGCCGAGCGCCTGCTGTTTTCCTTCCATGGCATGCCGAGCAAGACCCGGCAGCAGGGCGATCCCTACTATGACCAGTGCCAGCGCACCGCGCGCCTCGTCGCCGCCGAACTCGGCCTCAAGGAGGACCGCTGGCTGGCCACGTTCCAGTCACGCTTCGGCTATGCCGAATGGCTGCAGCCCTACACCGACCAGACCCTGCGCGCCTGGGGCGGCTCCAACGTCGCCAGCGTCGACGTGGTCTGCCCGGGGTTTTCCGCCGATTGCCTGGAGACGCTGGAGGAGATCGCGGTGATGAACCGCGAGCTGTTCGTCGAGGCGAGCGGCGGGCGATTCCGCTACATCCCCGCGCTCAACGAGCGAGCGGATCATATTGAGGGGATCGCGGAACTGATACGCCGCCAGACCCAGGGCTGGTGATGATCCGGCCTGCGTACGCGGCTCAGCCCGCTGGGCGGCTGTCGAGGCTGTCCAGGTCAAAGTTGCCCATACGATAGTTTCCCGCGGAATACTCCAGCGCGCAGCCGTCGCGATACCAGTCGCCGAGGACGTAGCGCCGGGCGGGCGCGCCGTCGAGCGTGAATTCATGGATCGCCTGGCGGTGGGTATGGCCGTGGATCAGGCGGTGCACGCCGTGGGCGCGCATCGCCGCCTCGACGGCCTGCGGGTTGACGTCCATGATCTCCGGCGGTTTGTCGCGCGACAGGCGCGCGCTCTCGCTGCGGTAGTGCCCGGCCAGCGCGATGCGTTCGTCGATCGTCAGCGACAGGACGTGGGCGCGGAACTCCGGGCTGCGCACGCGCGCGCGGTAGGCCTGGTATTCGTGGTCGTCGGTGCACAGCGTATCGCCGTGCATCAGCAGCACGCGCTCGCCGCCGAGTTCGATCACGGCGGGATCCGCGAGCAGCCGGCAGCCGCTCTGCGCGGCGAAGTCCATGCCGGCGAGAAAGTCGCGGTTGCCGTGCATGAAGAAGAGGGTGATTCCGCGTTCCGCGGTCGCGCGCAGTTCCGCGAGCACGGGAGACTGGTCAGGCAGCACGGCGTCGTCGCCGAGCCAGGCCTCGAACAGGTCGCCGAGGATGTACAGCGTGTCGCCGGGACGGAGGCGCCGGCGCAGGAATGCGCGCAACAGCCCGGTCATGGCCAGGCGCTCGGCGCACAGGTGCAGGTCGGAGATGAAGGCGACGGTCATTGACCGTCGCCGGACGGTACGGCGCGGCGGGCGACGCTCAGGCGCCCCGCTTCAGGGCGCCGCGGGCTGGTCTCCGGCGGAGACAACGGTCGCCTTCTCGATGATGACCATGGTCTTCGGCACGTCGCGCGGGATCATGCCGCTGCTGCCGGTGGGCAGGTTTTCGATCTTGTCCACCGTCTCCATGCCGGCGACCACCTTGCCGAACACCGCGTAACCCCAGCCGCTCTGCGTCTGGTCGCGATAATCGAGGAAGGAGTTGTCGACGGTGTTGATGAAGAACTGCGCCGTGGCCGACTGCGGGTTGGAGGTGCGCGCCATCGCAATGGTGCCGCGCAGGTTCTTCAGGCCGTTGTCCGCCTCGTTCTTGATCGGCGGACGGGTCGGTTTCTGACTGTAGTCTTCGGTGAGTCCGCCGCCCTGGATCATGAACCTCTTGATTACGCGGTGGAAGATCGTGCCGTCGTAAAAGCCGTCGCGCACGTAGGTCAGGAAGTTGTCCACGGTGACCGGCGCCTGCGCGCGGTCGAGTTCCAGCGTGATGTCGCCCTGGTTGGTCTGCAGCAGGACGCGGGGCGCGGTGTCGGCGGCGTGCGATGGGTTTGCGGCTATGGTCGTCATGATGAGCAGGAGTTTCCCCAGGGTTGTCGTGAACGGTTTCGGCATGGCGCAGGGCTTTTGCAAGGGTCCGTGAGCCACGCATTCTAGCAGACCGGGTGCAGTTTTGGCACCCGGCGCCGGTTTCGGCTACCATGCCAGCTTGCGCGCATCCTGCGGCGGAACGGACAGGCGACGATGCTCCAGATCTACAACAGTTTGACGCGGCGGAAGGAGCCCTTCCGGCCGATCAAGCCCGGTGTTGTCCGCATGTACGTGTGCGGCATGACGGTGTACGACTATTGCCACATCGGGCACGCCCGCGTGATGGTGGTGTTCGACGTGGTGGCGCGCTACCTGCGCAGCCGCGGCTACGACGTCACCTATGTGCGCAACATCACCGACATCGACGACAAGATCATCAGGCGCGCGACCGAGCGCGGCGAGTCCATCGGGCAGCTGACCGATTTCTTCATCCAGGCGATGAACGAGGACGCCGCGGCGCTCGGCGTACTCCCGCCCGACCAGCAGCCGCGCGCGACGACCTCGATCGACGACATCAAGGCGATGATCGGCGTGCTGGTGGAGAAGGGCTACGCCTACGCGGCCGCCAACGGCGATGTCTATTACGACGTCAGCAAATTCACGAGTTACGGCCGGCTGTCGGGCAAGAAGCTGGAGGACCTGCGCGCCGGCGAGCGCGTCGCCATCGGCGAGGCCAAGGACGATCCGCTCGACTTCGTGCTGTGGAAGGCCGCGAAGCCGGGCGAGCCCAGCTGGGAGTCGCCGTGGGGGCCGGGCCGTCCCGGCTGGCACATCGAATGCTCGGCGATGTCCACCCGCTGCCTCGGCGACCACTTCGACATCCACGGCGGCGGCATGGACCTGATGTTCCCCCACCACGAGAACGAGATCGCCCAGAGCGAGGCCGCCACCGGCCATCCGTTCGTCAACGTCTGGATGCACAACGGCTTCGTGCAGATCGACGAGCAGAAGATGTCGAAGTCGCTCGGCAACTTCTTCACCGTGCGCGAGGTGCTGAAACGCTACAAGCCGGAGGTCGTGCGATTCTTCATCGTCAGCAGCCACTATCGCAGCCCGCTGAATTACTCGGATCAGAACCTCGACAACGCGCGCGCGGCGCTGGATGGCTTCTATCTGGCATTGCGTGGCCTTATCCCGAGCGATACGACCGGTGAAGGAGAGGGATACGTCGCCCGTTTCGAAGCAGCCATGGACGACGATTTCAATACACCGGAAGCGCTGGCCGTCTTGAACGAGCTGCGGACCGAAATCAATCGCGCCAAGGCGGCAGGCAACAGCGCACACGCGAATGCGCTGGGCGGGGTACTGATTCGGCTTGGAACTGGGCTTGGATTGCAGCAGCAGAAGCCTGAAGATTATCTCAAGAGTGGCGCTGGGGTATCCGTCGGCGTTGAAGCGGCGAAGTTATCCATAACGACATATCCTCCTGAAGTTAAGATACAGACTGGAGATGCCAAGATAAACGAACTTGTTACACAGCGAATCGAGGCGCGCAGCCGCAAGGACTGGGCCGAGGCCGATCGCGTTCGCAAAGAGTTGGATGCCCTTGGAGTGATCCTGGAAGATGGTCCACAGGGAACGACGTGGCGCAGAAAATAATTCAGTTGTAGCCTGGATGGGCGCAGCGGAATCCGGGGATAGGTTTGACTCCGTCCTTGGTCCTCAGCCCTGAGCCCTGTGTAAATTCTCCGCCGCCCACAAGGTATTCTCCATCAGCGTCGCCACGGTCATCGGGCCAACGCCGCCCGGCACCGGGGTGATCCACGCGGCGCGCTCGGCCGCCGCCGCGAATTCGACGTCGCCCACCAGCCTGCCCTGCGCGTCGCGGTTCATGCCGACGTCGATGACGATGGCGCCCGGACGGATCCATTCCCCCTTGACCAGCCCCGGCTTCCCGACCGCGACGACCAGCAGTTCGGCGCGCCGCACCTGGGCGGCGAGGTCGCGCGTGAAGCGGTGACAGGTGGTGGCGGTGCAGCCGCCCAGCAGCAGTTCGAGCGACATCGGGCGGCCGACGATGTTCGAGGCGCCGACCACCACGGCGTCGAGCCCGTGCAGCGGGATCCCGGTGTGCTCCAGCAGGGTCATGATGCCGCGCGGCGTGCAGGGGCGCAGCAGCGGCAGGCGCACGGCCAGGCGGCCGATGTTGTACGGGTGGAAGCCGTCCACGTCCTTGTCCGGACGGATGCGCTCGATGACGGTCTCGGAGTCGATGTGCGGCGGCAGCGGCAGTTGGACCAGGATGCCGTCGATGGTCGCATCCCGGTTCAAATCATCAATCAGCTCAAGCAGTTTCTGCTGGGTGATGGTCGCGGGGAGGTCATAGGAGCGGGACAGGATGCCCAGTTCCTCGCAGGCCTTGCGTTTGCTCGCGACGTACACCTGCGAGGCCGGATTGTCGCCGATCAGGATGACCGCGAGCCCGGGCGGGCGCAGGCCCTGGGTCCCGCGCTCGGCGACGCGGCGTCGGATCCGGTCGCGCAGCTCGGCGGCGATCGCCTTGCCGTCCAGCAGGCGCGCCGTCACGGCCGCGGGCTCCGTGCGCGGGCGGCGATCTTGCCGGTCGTGGTCGGGTGCATGGCGTGGTCTCGGATCGGTGTCGGCCGTGAGCCCGGCATCATAGCACGGTGCCCGCGTTCGCGCCGCGTTGATGTGTCAGGCCGTTGAAATACGTTAAGATAGTCGACTGACAAGCGATCGCGCCGGATTCGGTCCGGCGGGCGGCGGGTGCGAAGATGGCTAAGACCCTGTACGACAAACTGTGGGACGATCACGTGGTGCGCGACAACGGCGACGGCACCTGCCTGCTGTATATCGACCGCCACCTGGTGCACGAGGTGACCTCGCCGCAGGCCTTCGAGGGTCTGCGCCTGGCCGGCCGCCAGCCGTGGCGCGTCTCCAGCGTGCTCGCGGTGCCCGACCACAACGTGCCAACCACCGACCGCGCCCGGGGTATCAGTGACCCGGTGTCGCGCGAGCAGGTGGAGACCCTGGACAGCAACTGCCGCGAGTTCGACATTATCGAGTTCCGGATGAATGACCCGCGCCAGGGCATCGTGCATGTGATCGGACCAGAGGAAGGCGCCACATTGCCGGGCATGACGGTGGTGTGCGGCGACTCGCATACTTCGACCCATGGCGCCTTCGGCGCGCTCGCCTTCGGCATCGGTACCTCCGAGGTCGAGCACGTGCTGGCGACTCAGTGCCTGGTCCAGAAGAAGTCCCGCACCATGCAGATCCGCATCGAGGGCCGTTGCGGGCCCGGCATCACGGCCAAGGACATCGCGCTTGCGGTGATCGGGCGCATCGGCACCGCCGGCGGCACCGGCTACGTGATCGAGTACGCCGGCGCGGCGGTGCGTGCGCTGTCGATGGAAGGGCGCATGACGCTGTGCAATATGACCATCGAGGCCGGCGCGCGCGCCGGCATGGTCGCGGTGGACGAGACCACCATCGAATACCTGCGCGGCCGGCCCTTCGCGCCCGCGGGCGAGCAGTGGGAGCGCGCCGTCGCCGCCTGGCGCGGCCTGCAGAGCGATCCCGACGCGACGTTCGACGCCGTGGTGGAAATCGACGCCGCGACGATACAGCCGCTGGTGACCTGGGGCACCTCGCCCGAGATGGTGACCACGGTGGATGGCCGCGTCCCGCGGCTGGAGGAATTTTCCGATCCGGTGAAGCGCCGCGGCGCGGAGCGCGCGCTGGAATACATGGGCTTGACGCCGGGCATGCCGATCCGCGACATCCGGGTCGACAAGATCTTCATCGGATCCTGCACCAATTCGCGCATCGAGGACCTGCGCGCGGCCGCCGCGGTGGTGCGCGGGCGGCACGTCGCGGCCAACGTCAGGCTGGCGATGGTGGTGCCGGGCTCCGGGCTGGTCAAGCGGCAGGCCGAGGAGGAGGGGCTCGACCGGATCTTCACGGCGGCGGGCTTCGAGTGGCGCGAGCCGGGCTGTTCGATGTGCCTGGCGATGAACGCCGACCGGCTCGAGCCGGGAGAACGCTGCGCCTCGACCTCGAACCGCAATTTCGAGGGGCGCCAGGGTCCGGGCGGCCGCACCCATCTGGTCAGTCCGGCGATGGCCGCCGCCGCGGCCATCGCCGGGCATTTCATCGATGTACGGGAAATCTGATCTCAGGGAGCATGAACATGAAACATTGGTTGGCGCTGGGTCTGGTGGCGTTGATGGTGCTGGGGGTGGCCGGTTGCGAAACCATGAAGGGTCTGGGCCGCGACATCTCCAAGGCCGGCGAAAAGATCGAGGGCGCGGCGGACAAATGAGGCCGGGACCGTACAGCATCACGGTGCCTGACGCGTGCGCGGCGCGCGTCTTCGTGTCCGCGCGCGTGACTGAACGAGGGCAGTGATGGAAAAACTCGACAAGCTGACCGGGATCGTGGCGCCGCTCGACCGCGTCAACGTCGATACGGATGCGATCATCCCCAAGCAGTTCCTCAAGTCGATCAAGCGCAGCGGATTCGGGCCCAACCTGTTCGACGAGTGGCGCTACCTCGATCACGGTGAGCCGGGGATGGATATGTCGAAGCGCATCGTCAATCCGGACTTCGTGCTCAATCAGTCGCGCTACCGCGGCGCGACCGTCCTGCTCGCGCGCGACAACTTCGGCTGCGGCTCCTCGCGCGAGCACGCGGTGTGGGCGCTGGCGGACTTTGGCTTCCGCGTCGTCATCGCGCCCAGCTTCGCCGACATCTTCTATAACAACTGCTTCAAGAACGGCGTGCTGCCGGCAGCCTTGCCGGCGCATGTCGTCGACGACCTGTTCACGGCGGTGGAGGCGCATCCGGGCTACGCCCTCGCCGTCGATCTCGCCGCGCAGGAGATCACCACCCCGGCGGGGGACCGCCACGGTTTCGCGATCGACCCGTTCCGCAAGCACTGTCTGCTGAACGGGCTCGACGAGATCGGGCTCACGCTGGAGCACCGCGACGAGATCGCCGCCTACGAGGAGCGCCGCCGGCGGACGGCGCCCTGGTTGTTCGTGACGCCCGCCGGCACGTAAAGGATCGAGACAGATGAGCAAGAAGTTACTGGTATTGCCGGGCGACGGCATCGGCCCCGAGATCATCGCGCAGGCGCTCAAGGTGCTCGCGCGGCTGCAACGCGACTTCGGCCTCGACATCGAGATCGAACACGACCTGGTCGGCGGCGCCGCCTATGAGGCGCACGGGCGTCCGCTGACCGATGAAACCCTGAAGCGCGCGCACGCGGCGGACGCGGTATTGCTCGGCGCGGTGGGCGGGCCGAAGTGGGAGTCGCTCGACATCGCGCTGCGACCGGAGAAGGGCCTGCTCGGCCTGCGGTCCGGCCTCGGGTTGTTCGCCAACCTGCGTCCCGCCGTGCTGCATTCGCAGCTCGCCGGCGCCTCCACGCTGAAGCCGGAAGTGGTCAGCGGGCTCGACATCATGATCGTGCGCGAGCTGACCGGCGGCATCTATTTCGGCCAGCCGCGCGGCATCCGCCGGCTTTCAAACGGCGAACGCCTGGGTTTCAACACTCTCGTGTACAGCGAATCCGAGATCGAGCGCATCGGGCGCGTGGCCTTCGAGACCGCGCGGAAACGTGGCAAGCGCCTGTGCTCGGTCGACAAGGCCAACGTGCTGGAGAGCACTGAGCTGTGGCGCGAGGTGATGACGCAGCTGCAGCGCGACTACCCGGATGTCGCCCTGAGTCATATGTACGTCGACAACGCCGCGATGCAGCTGGTGCGGGCGCCGAAGCAGTTCGACGTCATGGTGACGACGAACATGTTCGGCGACATCCTGTCGGACTGCGCCTCGATGCTGACCGGTTCGATCGGGATGCTGCCGTCCGCCTCGCTGAACGCCACCGGCCAGGGCATGTACGAACCGATTCACGGCTCGGCGCCGGACATCGCCGGCAAGGGAATCGCCAACCCGATCGGCACCATCCTGTCGGTGGCGATGATGCTGAAGTACTCCCTGGGCGCGCCGCAGCTGGCGGAACGCGTCGAGCGGGCGGTTTCCGCCGTGCTCGACCAGGGCGCGCGCACGGCGGATATCCATACCCCGGATATGCGCCGCGTGGGGACCGAGGAGATGGGCGTGGCGATTACCGCGGCGCTGGGATGAAACCCAAAAAATATAACGATACGTATTGAGCGAAAGGATCGAGACACTATGGGCAAGAAGGTGAATGTGGCGGTGGTGGGGGCGACCGGTGCGGTGGGCGAGACCATGATCTCGATCCTCGAGCAGCGCGATTTCCCCGTTGCGGAGCTGTTTCCGCTGGCCAGCAGCCGTTCGGTCGGCAAGCGTGTCGAGTTCCGCGGCAAGTCGATCCCGGTCGGCGACCTCGAGACCTTCGATTTTTCGCGCGCGCAGATCGGCCTGTTCTCGGCCGGCGCCAGCGTGTCCAAGGTCCACGCGCCGCGCGCCGGGGCGGCCGGCTGCATCGTGATCGACAATACCTCGCAGTTCCGCTATGACGACGATATCCCGCTGGTGGTGCCGGAGGTGAATCCGCACGCGATCGCCCGCTATCCCGGTCACAATATCATCGCGAACCCGAATTGCTCGACAATTCAGATGGTTGTGGCGCTCAAGCCGATCCATGACGCGGTCGGCATCGAGCGCATCAATGTCTGCACCTATCAGGCGGTATCGGGCACCGGGCGCAAGGCCATCGAGGAACTGGCGGGGCAGACGGCGAACCTGCTGAATGCCAAACCGATCACGCCTGCGGTCTATCCGAAGCAGATCGCGTTCAACGTCATCCCCCAGATTGACGTGTTCCTGGACAACGGCTATACCAAGGAAGAGATGAAAATGGTCTGGGAGACTAAAAAAATCCTGGAAGATGACGCTATCCTTGTGAACCCGACCACAGTCAGGGTTCCGGTATTTTTCGGACACTCCGAGGCCGTGCACATCGAGACCCGGAAGAAGATCACGGTCGAAAAGGCCCGGGAACTGCTGGAGCGCGCGCCCGGGGTCACGGTCCTGGACCGACGCGAGCCCGGGGGATACCCGACCGCGGTGACCGAGGCGGCGGGCAACGACCCGGTGTTCGTGGGCCGTATCCGCGAGGATATCTCCCACCCGCGTGGCCTGAACCTGTGGATCGTCGCGGACAATGTGCGCAAGGGGGCGGCCTTGAACAGTGTTCAGGTGGCCGAGATTCTGCTGCGGGATTATCTGCATTAAGACCGGTATTGCCGGCTGACGGTGCCGGCGGCGCGCCCAGCCCCTGGGTTTCCTGGCAGGGCATTTGCATGCAACTACAGTGGACGTAACGACGTATGAAAAAGACATTACGCGGACAATCTGACGGAGACGGGATGTTGCACAGATTCACCAGGTTGCTGGTCGTACTTTCCCTGTTGATGCCGCTGGGCGCTACCCCGCTGGGCCTGGGCGACATCACGCTGCATTCGGCCCTGAATCAGCCCCTTGACGCCAAGATCGATCTGACGGCGCTGGGCCAGACCCGCGGCGAGGAGATCACCGTCGCCCTGGCCTCGCCCGCGGCCTTCGAAAGCGCCGGCCTCGACCGTTCCCTGGCGCTCGTCAGCCTCAAGTTCGAGGTGGTGGCGGAAGACGGCGGCGCGCCTTATATCAGAGTGAGCTCCACGGATCCGATCAAGGAGCCGTTCCTGGATTTCCTGGTCGAAATCGACTGGCCGAGCGGGCACCTGCTGCGTGAATACACCCTGCTGCTCGATCCCCCGGTGGTGGTGGACGAGGAGCCGCTGCCGGTTCAGTCCGCGGTCGCGGGGGAGGAGGCCGTCGTATCCGCGCCCGCCCCCGTCGTGTTCGACGAACCCGTTTCCGCCCCCGAATCTCCCGCCGGACAGCCGATGTCCGGCGCCGGGATCCTGACCTTCGGCCCGGTGCAGCGCAGCGATACCCTGTGGTCGATCGCAAGCCAGATGCAGCAGGCCGATCCCGATGCGACGGTGGAGCAGGTCATGATGGCCCTGCTCAAGAACAACCCCGACGCGTTCTACAACGAGAACATCAACGAGCTCAAGGCGGGCTACATCCTGCGGGTGAGCGACCCCGGGTTGTTGACGGCGATGTCCCGCGCCGCCGCCGCGGCCGAGGTACGGCGACAGAACGAACAGTGGATGGATTCGAAGCAGTCCCGCGCCGGCATGGCGGGCGCCACGCCGCAGGGGATGCCCGAGGCGGGACCGGGTGATGTCGCGGGCGCCGGCGGCGGCGATGCCGGACCGCGCCTGCGTCTCAGCGTGCCCGAAGCGACGGCGACCGGCATGGCGCTGGAGGGCGTGGCCGGAGAAGGTGAGGGTAATTCCTCGCCGCAGACCGAGGTTGCCCGCCTGAAGAACGAACTCGCGGCCGCGCTGGAAACCTCCGAGGCCTCGCGCCAGGAGAATACCGAACTGCGCGAACGCCTGGCGACACTGCAGGAACAGATCGATGCGATGCAGCGGCTGACGACGTTGCAGGACGATACCCTGGCGGCCCTGCAGGCCGGCGCCGGCGCGCCCGCCGCGGAAGCCGAGCCGGCGCCGGCGTCCGCCAAGGATGCGACGGAGGGCGGCAAGCCCGCAGATGTCGCGGCCGCGAAGCCGGCGCGCAAACCCGAGGCCCCGGCCAGGCAGAGCGCCGGCGGCGGCCTGCTGGATGACCCCAATATCCTGACCATGGGCGGTGTGGCCGCACTGGCCGTGCTCGTGATGGCGTGGCTGATCATGCGCCGGCGCCGCCGCAGCGCGGCGCTGCTGGAAGAACTCGCCGCGGCGGATGCGGCGAGCGAGGCGCGTGACGACATCAGCCCGCCGGCCTGGGCGGCCGTGACACCGCAACCTGCCGTGGCGCCGGCGGCGCCGCAACAGGATACACCGGCTGCGGAGACCGCGGAGGCGGAAGACACCGGGCTCGATCTGATGCAGGCCGACGATGATGAGATCGACGTGCTGGCCGAGGCTGATGTATATCTCGCCTACCGCCGCTTCGACAAGGCGGAAGAATTGCTGAAGGAAGCCATCAAGGGCGATTCCAACCGTAAGGACCTCGTCCTGAAGCTGCTCGAAGTGCAGGCGGCAAGCGGCAACAAGGGCGCCTTCATTGTCCAGGCGGAGTCGTTCAGGACGATGCTCGGTTCCGGAGACTCCACCCTGTGGGACAAGGTCGTCGTGATGGGCCGGCGCATCGCCCCGGATCACGTTCTGTTCGGCGGTGCCGCGACGACCGTCGCCGCCGCGGCCATGACGGCGGGTGCCGCGCACGCGACCGAGAGTGCCGGCCCGGATCTGGGTGGCGATGATCTGGGCAATGAGCTGCCCGTGCTCGAACTCGACGCGGATATCGCGACCGAGCTGGACAAGCTGGCGGGCGCTGACGACGAGGCCCAGGCGGCCGGCCATGCCGATGAGGCCTCCCCGCTGATGGACATGGACCTTTCCCTCGACGATGCCGTCGTGGCCGAGACGGCGCAGGACGGTTTGAACGATCCGGCCGGGGAAGAAACCCCTGCGGATTCAGCGCCGCAGCACGCCGGATCTTTCGGCAATGCGAGCAACGTGATCAACTTCGGGTCCAGGGCCGGGGTTGGCCAGGGCGCCCCGGGCCTGCCGCAGGAAGATGCGGCGGATGCGTCGACCGGCGCCGGGACGAGCGTCGCGGGGCTGGACCGGGATCTCGACTGGCTGACGGGCGGCGATGAGGAATTCGGTTCGCTCGATGACGCCGAGGGCGACGATTTCAGCAGCCTGATTTCGGGCGAAGACGAGGTCGGCACCAAGCTGGATCTCGCCAAGGCCTATATCGACATGGGCGACCAGGAAAGCGCGCGCAACATCCTGAGCGAGGTGGCGCAGGAAGGTTCACAGGACCAGCAGCGCGAGGCGAACGACCTGATGCGCCAGATTGGCTGACCGGGCGCTCACGGCGCCCGGTGTTGCTCCCCGCAGTCCACTCCCCGTTGTACAATGCCCGCGTCAGGTCCCGCCCCGCCGGGGCGGACGCGATCCGGTCGTGAGTCGCCCGTGCATCCGCTGATACGCGTAGTCTGCTTCCTGGTCTTCTCCGTCTGCCTCGCCTTCGGCAACGGGATGGACCTCCTGTGCGGCGCCCTGCTGCTCATCGCCGCGTATGTGGCCACGTCTCCCCGTCATTTGTCGCCCGCCGTACGCATGCTGTCCCGCCTGCGCTGGTTTCTGTTGTCGTTGCTGATCGTGTATGGGTGGTTCACGCCGGGGAACCCGCTGTTCGGCGCGGAGGGCGGGCGATTCGCGGCGATGTGGCCGAGCCGCGAGGGCCTGATGGAAGGGCTGCTGCGCGCCGCGCTGCTGGCGGCGATCGTTGCCGGAGCGAACCTGCTGCTGCGAACCACGGCGCGCGAGCAGATGCTGCTGGCGGTGTACGGGCTGACACGGCCGCTCGCCCTGTTCGGGGTCTCGCGGGAGCGGGTCGCGGTGCGCATGGTGCTGGTGATCGACGCGCTGGATCCGGTGCGGCGCATCGTGACGGAACGGATGGCCGCGGCGCCGGGCGGGCGGCCGGATCTGCGCTCGGCCGGCCGCTTCGCCTCGGGGGTGATGCAGCACGTGGTGCGCGAGGCTGAGGCGGTGACCTGCGGCAGCGTCCAGTTGTCCGGCGCGGGCGCTCCACCGCCCGCGCAGTGGGCCTATCCGCTGATACTGTGGGCGTTGTTCTACGCGGCCGCGCGGATCGGGGTCTGAGCCGCGACTTCAGCCGGCTTCCGGCCTGAGCACCACGCCGGCCAGCGGCGGCAGGGTGATGGCGATCGAATACGGGCGTCCCATCCAGGGGATCGCTTCCGCGTGAAGACCGCTGCCGTTGCCCTGGTTGCTGCCGGCGTAGAACTCGGAATCCGAGTTGAGGATCTCGCGGTAGACGCCGGGGTGGGGTACGCCGATGCGATAGTCCCGCCGCAGCACCGGGGTGAAGTTGAGGGCTACGATCAGCGCGTCGCGTTCACCCTGGCGCAGATAGGTCAGCACGGACTGCGACGAGTCGTGACAGTCGATCCAGTCGAAGCCGCGTCCTTCGAAATCGAACTGGTGCAGGGCCTCCGATTCCCGGTACAGCCGGTTGAGATCGCGCACCAGTTTCTGCATGCCCTGGTGATAGGCGTAATCGAGCACGTACCAGTCGAGCTCGACACTGTCGTCCCACTCGCGTCCCTGGCCGAATTCGCAGCCCATGAACAGCAGTTTCTTGCCGGGATGCGTGTACATGTAGACGTACAGCAGGCGCAGATTGGCGAAGCGCTGCCATTCGTCACCGGGCATCTTGTTGAGCAGGGATTGCTTGCCATGCACGACTTCGTCATGCGAGAACGGCAGCACGAAGTTCTCGGTGAAGGCGTAGAGCTGGCTGAAGGTCAGCATGTCGTGCTGGTACTTGCGGTACACCGGGTCCTTGCTCATGTAGGACAGAGTGTCGTTCATCCAGCCCATGTTCCACTTCATGCTGAAGCCGAGGCCGCCGAGCCAGGTCGGACGCGACACCATCGGCCATGCGGTGCTCTCCTCGGCGAGCATCAGCGTGCCGGGATGCAGTTCGTGGGTGAGCTGGTTGAGCCGGCGCAGGAAATCGATGGCCTCGAGGTTTTCGTTGCCGCCGTGGACGTTCGGCGTCCAGTCGCCGGGCTCGCGTGAGTAGTCGAGATACAGCATGGAAGCCACGGCGTCGACGCGCAGTCCGTCGATGTGGAACTCCTCGAGCCAGTACAGCGCGCTCGAGACGAGGAAGTTGCGCACCTCGTTGCGGCCATAGTTGAAGATCAGCGTGCCCCAGTCGCGATGCTCGCCGCGGCGCGGGTCCTCGTGCTCGTAGAGCGCGCTGCCGTCGAAGCGGGCCAGGCCGTGGGCGTCCTTGGGGAAGTGTCCCGGCGCCCAGTCCAGAATGACGCCGATGCCGTGCCGGTGGCAATGATCGACGAAGTAGCGGAAGTCTTCGGGTGTCCCGTAGCGGCTGGTCGGCGCGTAATAGCCGGTGGTCTGGTAGCCCCAGGAGGCATCGAAGGGATGCTCGGTGATCGGCAGCAATTCGATATGGGTGAACCCCATTTCGAGCACGTAAGGCACCAGGCTCTGGGCCAGCTCGCGGTAACTGAGGAACGTGCCGCGCGGGCCGCGGCGCCAGGATCCGAGGTGCACCTCGAAGATCGTGACCGGGGCATGGAGCCAGTCCATGCCCCGGCGTCGCTCGATCCAGCCCTGGTCCTGCCAGGGGTACGGCTCGGCGTCGGCCACGATCGAGGCGGTATAGGGGCGGAGCTCGAATTGTTGACCGTAAGGGTCTGATTTGAGGTGGATGCCGCCACTGTCGCGGTGGCGGAGTTCGAATTTATACAAGGTGCCGGGCGCGATTCCGGGGATGAACAGCTCCCAGATCCCGCTGCCGCCGCGGCTGCGCATCGGATTGCGGCGCCCGTCCCAGGTATTGAAGTCGCCGACCACGCTGACCCGCCCGGCATTGGGCGCCCAGACGGCGAACAGGGTGCCATGGATGCCCGCGACGTTGTGCGGATGCGCGCCCAGGAAGCGGTAGGCGTGCTGATGATTTCCTTCTCCGAACAGGTAGAGGTCGTAATCGGAGAGCAGCGGGGCGAAACAGTAGGGATCGTAGGCGGTGTGTGCCGCGCCGCCGCTGGTCCAGGTGAGGCGATATCGATCCGGCACCGTTCCCGGGCGGCCGCGCCACTCGAACAGGTCGGTGCCGTGGAGGCGCTCCAGAGGCAGGTCCCCTTCGGCGATGCTGACGCGGACCGCGCCGGGAACATATGCGCGCACCACCTCGGTGTCGCCGTCCCGGTGCTTGCCGAGAAACGAGAATGGATCGTGATGGCGAGCGGACAGGATCCGCTGGATATCCTCGGGGACGGAAGCGGCGGGCTGATTTTTCATTTGCTGGCTTTATGCTGGTATGTGGGCGTGAACAAGCGTCGTCCTCCGCGTGTTTTCGACTCGCCTCGATAAGGTCAATAATGATAGCATAATGCCCTGTTTGCAGGGTCACGCGAAAGGTCTTCGGCCACAATGAAAGAAAAAGCAGCGATGAAACGCACGGACAAACATGGAAACATCACCCGCTTCGTCAGCCGGCTTACCCGCGACACCATCGCCCTCATCCTCGCGGGAGGGCGCGGGTCGCGCCTGAAGCATCTGACACAGTGGCGTGCCAAGCCGGCGGTGCCGTTCGGCGGCAAGTTCAGGATCATCGACTTCCCCCTGTCCAACTGTGTGAACTCCGATATCCGCCGCATCGCGGTGCTGACCCAGTACAAGTCGCACTCGCTGATACGGCATATTCAGCAGGGCTGGAATTTCCTGCGCGGCGAGCTCGGCGAGTTCATCGAGGTGGTGCCGGCGCAGCAGCGCATTGCCACTTCGTGGTACACCGGCACTGCGGATGCGGTGTTCCAGAATCTCGATATCATCCGCAACTACGACGTTTCCTACGTGCTGATCCTCGCCGGCGATCACATCTACAAGATGGACTACGGCCCGATGCTGGCGGCGCATGTCGAGGCGAAGGCCGACATGACCATCGCCTGTATCGAGACCCCGATCGAGCGCGCGCGCGCCTTCGGCGTGATGTCCGTCGACGAAAACTGGATAGTGAAGGATTTTCAGGAGAAGCCCGCGTCGCCGCAGCCGCTGCCGGGTAACAAGGACATGGCGCTCGCCTCGATGGGAATCTACGTCTTCAACACCCTGTTCCTGTTCGAGCAACTGGTGAAGGATGCCGATATCTCCTCATCGAGCCACGACTTCGGCAAGGACATCATTCCGTCCGCGATCAGGAAATACCGCGTGCACGCCTACCCCTTCAAGGATCCGGTCACCGGCGACCAGGCGTACTGGCGCGACGTGGGGACGGTCGACGCCTTCTGGGAGGCCAATATGGAGCTGATCGGCGTGACGCCGGAGCTCAACATGTATGACGAGGACTGGCCGATCTGGACCTACCAGGCCCAGCTTCCGCCGGCCAAGTTCATCTTCGACGACGAGGGCCGCCGCGGCATGGCCGTCGATTCTATGGTGTCCGGCGGCTGCATCGTGTCCGGCGCCCAGGTGCGGCATTCCCTGCTGTTCTCCAACGTGCGCGTCGATTCGTACAGCGTCATCCAGGATTGTGTCGTCTTGCCGGATGTCGAGGTCGGCGAGGGCTGCAGGCTGAACAAGGTGGTGGTCGACAAGGGCTGTCGGATCCCGGCGGGGACGATCATCGGCGAAGATCCCGTCCAGGATCAGAAGCGGTTTTATGTCAGCGAGAAGGGCGTGGTTGTCGTGACGCCGGAGATGCTGGGGCAGGATTATCATCGTGCCCACTAGCGGTCGGCTGAAGGTGGTGCTGTGCTGGCACATGCACCAACCGGAATATCGTGACTATTCCACCGGCGACTACCAGTTGCCGTGGACCTATCTCCATGCCATGAAGGACTACACCGACATGGCCGCGATCCTGGAGCAGACGCCGGGCGCCCGGGCGGTGATCAACTTCGTGCCGATCCTGCTCGATCAACTGGAGGACTACGCCGCGCAGATCCGCGCCTATCTCGCCGAGCGCCGGCCGTTGCGCGACCCGCTGCTGGCGGCGCTGGTCAGCGAGACCTTCCCGCGGGAGGCCGAGCGGCGCGCGCCCCTCGTGCGCGCCTGCCTGCGCGCGAACGAACAGCGGCTGATCAACCGTTTCCCGATGTACCGGCGCCTGGTCGACCTTGCCGTGATGATGAAGGATGACACCGAGAGCCTGAGTTATCTGGGCGACCAGTATCTCGCGGATATCCTGACCTGGTATCACCTGGCGTGGATGGGCGAGACCGTGCGGCGCGGAGACAAACGCGTGCAGCGGCTGATCGAGAAGGCGCGCTTTTTCACGCCGGAAGACCGGCTGCAGCTGTTCGAGGTGATCGGTGAGCTGGTCGCGGCCGTCGTTCCGCGCTATCGCCGCCTCGCGGAAAGCGGGCAGGCCGAACTTTCCATGACGCCGTACGCCCATCCGATGATACCGCTGCTGCTGGACTTCGCCAGCGCGCGCGAGGCGGTGCCGGAGATGCCGTTGCCGGCGGCGGGGGGATATCCCGGCGGCCTGGAACGCGCGCACTGGCATCTCAAGGAAGGCGTCGCCACCTTCGAGCGTCATTTCGGCTTCGCCCCGCAGGGCTGCTGGCCGGCCGAGGGCGGGCTCAGCACGGCGACGGTCCGGCTGCTCGGCGACCACGGTTTCAGGTGGACGGCCACGGGTGAAAGCGTCCTGCGCAACAGCATCGCGCGCAATGTCGCCATTCATGATCCCTGCGCCAGCAAGAATCTGCACCGCGTCTATCGCATCGATGCGGCCAAGCCCGCCTGTTTTTTCCGCGATGACGGCCTGTCCGACCTGATCGGCTTCACCTATCAGGGCTGGCACGCCGATGATGCCGTCGCCAACCTGGTCCATCACCTGGAGAATATCGCGCAGGAATGCGACGGCGACCCGAATCATGTCGTCTCGATCATCCTGGACGGGGAGAATGCCTGGGAGGCCTATCCCGAAAACGGATATCATTTCCTGACCGCGCTCTACCACCGCCTGGCCGAGCACCCCGCCCTCGAGCTGACCACGTTTTCCGACAGTCTTTCCGGAGACATGGAATTCTGCCGCCTGCCGTCGATCATCGCCGGCAGTTGGGTCTACGGGACCTTCTCCACCTGGATGGGCAATCCGGACAAGAACCGTGGCTGGGAGCTGTTGTGCGAGGCCAAGCGCAAATGCGACGAGGTCCTGGCCG
Organism: Gammaproteobacteria bacterium; assembly: GCA_016716465.1. Taxonomy (NCBI): domain Bacteria; kingdom Pseudomonadati; phylum Pseudomonadota; class Gammaproteobacteria; species Gammaproteobacteria bacterium. The sequence continues at coordinate 1,351,095 of JADJWH010000001.1, read as the reverse complement.
GCGACACGCTGCGGGATGAGGAGCGTGAGCGCATCATCCGTCAACTGGCGGCCTGCGAGGGATCCGACTGGTGCTGGTGGTTCGGCGACTACAATCCCGCCGATTCGGTCAGCGATTTCGAGCGCCTGTACCGACTGCATCTCGGCAACCTCTACCGCCTGCTGGGGGTGGAGCCGCCGGCGATCCTGACGCAGAGTATCAGCACGGGCGGCGGCCAGCCGCAGCTCGGGGGTGTGATGCGGCGCGGTTCCGAAGCGCACTGAAGTGGCGCCGCCGGCCGCATCAGCACTCAACAGGCGTCAGGCAGGCATCCTCCTGCATCCGACCTCATTGCCGGGACCGTACGGCTCCGGTACCCTCGGTGACGAGTCCTTCCGTTTCATCGATTTTCTCGTCGCGGCGGGACAGGCCGTGTGGCAGATGCTGCCACTCGGCCCCACCCATGACAACGGCTCACCCTACCAGTGTCTGTCGGTGCACGCGGGAAATCCGCGCCTGATCTGTTTCGACCGTCTGGTGCAGTACGGTTGGCTCGAGCCCGGCGATGCCGCGACGCGCGACGCGGATCGCGCCGCGACACTTGCCGAGGCCCGGTCCGGCTTCCAGGCACGGGCCTCCGCCGAGGACCGGGCCGCGTTCGATGCCTTCATGGCGGCGGAGCAGGACTGGCTGGCGGATTACGCCCTGTTCCAGGCGCTGCGGGCACATCATGGCGGCCACGACTGGGCGCGCTGGCCCGCCGCCCTGCGCGACCGCGAGGCCCCCGCGCTGGACAAGGCGCGGCGCAAGCATCGCGCCGCCGTCGAACGCGCCTGCTTCGAGCAGTTCGTGTTCCATCGCCAGTGGAGCGAAGTACGCGCAGCGGCCAATCGTCGCGGAATATCGATCATCGGCGACATGCCCATCTTCGTCGCGCATGACAGCGTCGACGTATGGGTGAACCGGTCACTGTTCGAGCTGGATGACGCCGGCCGGCCGACGGTGGTGGCCGGCGTGCCGCCGGACTATTTTTCCGCGACCGGCCAGCGCTGGGGCAATCCCCATTACCGCTGGAAACTGATGGAGGAGAGCGGCTTCTCCTGGTGGTTACAGCGCATCGAGCGCCAGATGAAGATGTTCGACCTGGTCCGTATCGACCATTTCCGCGGCTTCGAGGCCTACTGGGAGATCCCGGCCGACCACCCGACGGCCATGGGCGGGCGCTGGGTCGAAGGCCCGGGCGGCCGCTTCTTCGACGCGGTGCTGAAGCGCTTCGGCACGCTGCCGTTCGTGGCGGAGGATCTCGGCCTCATCACCCCGCCGGTGCATGCGCTGCGCGAGCAGTATGGTCTGCCGGGCATGCGCATCCTGCAGTTTGCCTTCGACGGCGGCAGCGACAACCCCTATCTGCCCCACAACCATAACCGCAACAGCGTCGTTTACACCGGGACGCACGACAACGATACCAGCCTGGGCTGGCACGAGGCGCTGGACGCGACCGCGCGTGCGCGGGTGCATGAATACCTCGGCAAGCCGGAGGAACCGATGCCGTGGCCGCTGATCCGCGCCGCGCTGGCCTCGGTCGCCGATACGGCGGTGATTCCGCTGCAGGACGCGCTCGGTCTGGGGACGACCTGCCGCATGAATACCCCGGGGACGACGGAGCACAACTGGCGCTGGCGTTTCGACTGGGGGCAGGTCGCCCCGGATCTCGCCACGCGCCTGCGCCACATGGGCGGCCTTTACGGCCGCACCCCGCCCGCCGGCGGCTGAGGCGCCGGCGGGCCGGCTTACAGCCAGAGCATGTAGCCGGCCTCGAAGCGGCGGCTCAACAGCTTGTGGTAGGGGTACATGCGGATCTTGTAGTGCTGCAGGCCGGGCAGCGGGGGGTGCAGTTCGAGCGTGAATATGGTCTCGCCGTGCTCACCCGGGCCGTCCGCATGGAAGCGGTAGACGCTGTGATTGCTGAAATCACCCGGTTCGGGTTCGGTGCCGACCAGGCATTCCAGATAGACGTCCTCCACCTTCAGCCCGTTGAGGCGCGCCGCGACCTGGATCTTCAGTTCTTCGCCCGCCAGCAGGGTATTGCGCCCATCGTCCACGCGGCGGATCGACACACCGGGCCAGGCCTGTGCGACGATCTGCTTCCATTCGGCGAGCCGGCGCGCGGGTTCGCCGCCGTTTTCGCCCAGCGCCGCGCGCTGGCGTATCGCGCGGCCGTAGAGCTTCTCGGCGTAATCCATCACCATGCGTTGGGCATTGAAGCGCGGGATCAGCGATTTCATCGACGCCTTGGCCTTGCTGACCCAGGAGCGCGAGTATCCCTGGGTCTTGCGGCTGTAGTACAGGGGTATCACCTGGGTTTCGATCAGGTCGAACAATTCATTCGCCTCTTCCCGGTTGCGGAAGGCCTCGTCGAAATGCTGTCCGTGCGGCGTGATCGCCCAGCCGTTCGCGCCGTCATAGCCTTCGCCCCACCAGCCGTCGAGTACGCTGAGGTTGATGACGCCGTTGATGCCGGCCTTTTCACCCGAGGTGCCGCTGGCCTCCATCGGGTAGGCCGGATTGTTGAGCCAGACGTCGACGCCGGTGACGAGCTTGCGCGCGAGCGCGAGGTCATAGCCTTCGACGAGCAGGATGCGCCCCTCGAATTCAGGCCGGTGCGAGAACTCGTGGATCACCTGCAGCAGGCGCTGCCCCGGTACATCGAGCGGGTGCGCCTTGCCGGCGAAGATGAACACGACGGGTCGCTCGGGGTCGTTGACCAGTCGCGCGAGCCGCGCCGGATCCGAAAACAGCAGCGTGGCGCGCTTGTAGGTCGCGAAGCGGCGCGCGAAGCCGACCGTGAGGATGTCCGTATCGGGCAGTGTGAGGTAGCGCGTCTGGCGTTCAACCTGCGTCGGACTGGTGCCGTTGCGCCGCTGCTGATGGGAGACGCGCCGGTAGATGTCCTGGTAGAGCTTCGACTTCAGGGTCTGACGGATGCTCCAGAAGCTGTGGTCGGGGATGTCGTCGATCACCGACCAGAATTCCTCGTTGAGCAGCTCGTTACGCCAGCCCGGGCCGAGATGCATGTCGAACAGGTTGACCCACTCCTGCGCCAGGAAGGTCGGCACATGCACGCCGTTGGTGACGTAGCCGATCGGGTTCTCCGCCGGCGGAATCTGCGGCCAGATATACCCTTCCATCTGCGACGCCACGTCGCCGTGGATGCGGCTGACGCCATTCTGGAAGCGTGAACCGCGCAGGGCGAGCGCCGTCATGTTGAAGCCCTTGTCGTTGGTCGGATACGCGCCGAGGGCGAGGAATTTCTTTTCGCCGATGCGCGTCTCGCGGATGTAGCGCTCGAAATAGGGCAGGATCAGGTCATGATGGAAAATATCGTGGCCGGCCGGCACCGGGGTATGGGTGGTGAATACGGTTCCGGAGGCCACCAGTTCCAGCGCCGCCTCGAAGTTCAGGCCTTGCTGCATCTGTTCACGGCAGCGCTCCAGGATCTGGAACGCCGCATGACCTTCGTTGATGTGCCAGGCGGTGGGCGACAGGCCCACCGCGCGCAGTGCGCGTACGCCGCCGATGCCGAGCACGATCTCCTGCTGAATGCGTGTGTTGATGTCGCCGCCGTAGAGTTGGTAGGTGATCCGGCGGTCGTGATCGTTGTTCGTCGGCAGGTCGCTGTCGAGGAAGTACAGCGTGATGTGACCCGCCTTCGCCTTCCATACCTTCAGTTCGACGTTGCGGCCGGGCATTTCCACCCGCACGTGCACGTCCTGGCCCTGGCCGTCGCGCGCCGGGGTGATCGGCAGGACTTCGGGGCTGGTGTTGAAATAGTGTGCGACCTGGTTGCCGTTGCCATCGATGGTCTGGTGAAAATAGCCTTCCCGGTACAGCAGGCCGACCGCGACGAAGGGAATGCCGAGATCGCTCGCCGCCTTGCAATGGTCTCCCGCCAGGATGCCGAGGCCGCCGGAGTAGATCGGGAAGCTTTCGTGCAGCCCGAACTCGGCGCAGAAATAGGCGACCAGGTCGGTATCGGGGTCAAATATATTGAGCCCGCGCCGGTCCGCGTTGCGATGTTTCAGGTAGGAGTCATAGGCCGCGAGGATGCGGTCATAGTCCTGCAGGTAGACGGTGTCGGCCGCCGCGGTCTCCAGCACATGCTGCGAGATGCGCCGCAGGAATACCTTGGGATTGTGCCCGCAGCGCTCCCACAGTTCCGGGTCGAGACGGACGAACAGGCTGCGGACCTGGCTGTCCCAGCTGTAGAGCAGGTCGTTCGCGAGTTCATCAAGCCTGCCGAGACGTCCCGGGATCACCGGACGGACTTCGAGGGAAAAGCGTGTGCCTGTCATTGCCTGTCGCACCTTCCGAGGTTGGATCGATGAGTGGAAAAATCAGCCGCCGCCGGGGGGTGAGAACGCCGCTGACGTTACAGTGTATCGGGCGGCGTGCCTGAATCCTGAGTCCGAAGGATAGCCAAGGGCGCGGCGCCGCGGCGAGGCCGCGGGGCGGGATGGAACGGCAGTTGTGATATAGTTTCTCGGCATTTTTCGCCGGATGTTTCGTGGTGCGTGTGGTGCCGGGAGAGAGACTCGAACTCTCACGGTCGTGAAACCACCGGATTTTGAGTCTGCCTTAGGCTACATTATTTGATTGAAACTAAACGATAATTTTCGTTACTTTTCGTTTATGTGTAAGAGAGTGTGTAAAAAGTAACGAATTACCTTGTTTCAAACGCATCCGTGTTCTCCTGCTTCATGTTGCTTTGCTGATCGTTAAAACTAACGTATTCCCGCTGTTCCCGCAATCTGAAAGTTAACATAGATTTCCCAAGTGGCATTCGCCTAATCACGCAATATCGAACTGCTCGAATAACGATTCCTGTTTTGGTGCAAAGAATGAAATGCTAGCCTGAATTTCAGGCTCGTCGCACCAATACTGGTGCATCAATCAGGTTCGCGCGGTGTAGATGTCGGAATGGATTTCTTGCGAGGATGGATTCATTGCAGCGGATGTCATCCGGTGGAAAGAATGTATATGGGAAAAACGACGTTCTCGAAGCAACCGCGCTAGGCGTTTTGGTGAAAGACTAGTAGAGGCTGAGGTACTTCAGGAAGCCGAGGCAGATGAATGGGTCAGGTTGCTCGTTGTGGGATCAACGGTATTATCAGAATTCCCGACGCGAACTCCCAAAAAACTGCTGCTGGACAAGGGCCAGGAGATCAGACGTAAAAGACAAACAATTATGCGCAGCAAGCCAGAACGGCTGCTGTGGAGCGATGAAAGAGCCAGGCAATTGGTAGTTAGTAAATTTCTGGGGAATCGCAGCTAACAAAAACACTAATAACTATTCATAGCAAAAATGCGTAGTTTATCTATTTTCCTCGACGATTATACGGCGTTTTGTTTGTCGGTTTTAAGGAAATTCTTTCCTGACTAGCTTTCTGCTGTACGGCGGCTGGTGTCCGCTTAAGCTTCCTTGCCACAATCGGTGTCGGAGTATTCTCTCTGGCTAGCTGTCTTAGCTGATTGATATCAAATGCAGACCAGTCTTTGCCATGTTTGGCTGGTTTTTTAACAATCGGTTTTTTCCCCATATAAAATTTACCCCGCGAAAAATGGCGTTGATATCATATGACAAGAGACTCGCATCAGTCATCAAGTTCACGAAGTATTCCGCCAATTCGTTCATTCAATTGTTCAAAGGCTTTTGTCATTTCATTAATATGAGACTCGCCTTCTGTTTGAGTTAAGCACATACCCGCATTGGTGGAATGATCCTTAAGTGCCTTGACAAGTTGCCGAACAGTGCCATCACGCACTCGTACAGAAAGCATTGTCGATCGAGCATAGGCAAGTCTTAATCCTTCAGATAATTCATCATCATATAACTGCTTTTGCCAATTCCCCGTTGTTCTGAATGCCATAACGTCCTGATGATGCATCATGGACACATGACGAACGAGTTGCATCAGTACATCTTGAAGATCAAGAAGGGTCTGCCGCTGGAATGTCGTTCGTCTTTCGATAAGCTGGTCCTGTCGTGTATCCATTCTGGCTTCGCGCTCACGTTGTCTTGTGCGCTTATCTCGAAACCATTCGGCTACCGAGCTAGCGGCGAACCCGAGAAGCAATGTCGCGACAGGGAACCAACCGTTGAGCGTATCGGACATGAAGTCACCTTCTATGGGCAAGTCAGCATGAATTAATGCGGCCAATATCATCCATCTCCAGACCCGTGGCAATGCGTACACTTACCGCTTCCGCCGCACTCTTCACAGGTGGTGTCGCCAGCTAAGCTGGCACCAACAGCCTCAATTAGTGGCATGTGCACTGGGCAACCCATGCAAATTTCTCCTATACCATGGCATTCAGGGCAATCACCACTACCTTCACAATTGCTACATTCAGACATGATATGCCTCCTGTCCTAAATTTTAGAACGGAATTTTCGGGTCTGTTTCATCATCCTCCAGGTCCATGATTTTACATTCCGGCGCTCCCATCTCATCGCAAAGACGGTTCCAGACATCCCTGTAGTAGGGAAAAGCCGTAGGCTCGACCGTCAGCCAATGCAGGATCTCGTGGCAGTGATGGTCTACAAGCCGCGACAGGATCTTTTCAATCGGATCATGGCTGGCCTGATCTTGGGTGCGTGATGCAATGTAATCGTAGAAGCCAAGAAGACGAACAAAGTCGCTGGATAAATTTACAGTGATTTTCGTTTCTTCCTCGCCGCCGCTAATCCCTCCTAAGGCATCTTGCAGTTCCATATACTCAGGCGTGGCCTTGAAGCGAAGGGAAATTTCTTCAAGTTTCTGCTCTGACATGGCGGGCTCCCGGTTTGTTACTGTTCAAGTATGTCAGTGCCGGCATGCAGCCTCAAGACTAATTCCAAGGTATTAGTCGGGTTGGATATCTGTAAAGATAGGCGGAGCTCCGGGGGCATTCCCCCGGAGGCTTGGGTCATGGATACGTTAGAGGAGTCCACGCTCGGCGAAGCTCATTGTTCCCTCCGTGCCGACGATGATGTGGTCGAGCACTCGAACGTCGATGAGCCCCAGGGCGTCCTTGAGCCTGCGGGTGAGGCTCTCGTCGGACCGACTGGGGTCTACTACTCCGGAGGGGTGGTTATGGGAGAAGATGACGGCGGCGGCGTTGTGCCGGAGGGCCGCTTTTACCACCTCGCGGGGGTGGACGGAAGCTCCGTCGATGGTGCCGGTGAACATAATCTCGAACTCGATCACCCGGTGGCGGGTGTCGAGGAAGAGTGCAGCGAACACCTCGTGTTCCAGTGGGGCGAGCCGAAGGCGAAGGAATTCCCGCGAGTCCGCCGGGCTGGAAAGCGCCTTTCCGCGCTGACGGGTTTCGAGTATCGCCGCTGCCTGAGCGATCAGCTCCGCCTCGGTAGCGGGCCGAGCCGTGGCGTATTTACCGCTGGCATCCCGGATGAAAACGCCTTCGTCGAGTTTTTTCCGTTGCATGATGTGAGCCTCCTGGTGGTTGTCTTCACCAGGCGAAAAGCGAAGCGGGCGTGCGGCCATTGCCGCGTGCCGTGGACGGAAAGTGATCTGCAATGAGAATGACAGCTCCGCTGGCGGGCGAATTGCCTGAACGCCACGGCACAGCCTGCGTAGCGCTATGAGACAACCATCAGGAGGCGGTGCAATGGAAAAGACGGCAGGTGGGAATGCATTGACCGCTAGCTCGGTTAGGAGCTAGGGTCTATCTAAAGACGGCTGGCCGCCTCTGCAAGGTGGCAGAGGTGTGGCCAAGATAATTTCTTGGAAATGTTTATATTCTTGCTCGACTTTTGGGGATGAAATACCTAATTACGTAGTCTCAGTATCAATTGATCGAGATATCGCAGATAAAATGTCTGAAACAAGAAACAATCATTATGTTCCTGAGTGGTATCAAAAGGGATTTCTGTTGCCTTCAAGAGGCCAGCTTCACTATCTTGATCTCTCCCCTGATAAGAAAGAGCTTTCTGATGGGCGGGTGATAACTTATCGCGCTTCGAATCACTGGCCAGTATCAAAATGCTTTCGAGAGCGCGACTTGTATACCACGTTTTTCGGTCCATATATCAATGATGAGATTGAGAGGGAGCTCTTCGGTAAGGTAGACGACGTGGGGTCAAAGGCGGTTCGTGCATTTATCGGTGGCGATTTTTCTGAATGCCATAAACGTTTCCAGGATTTCTTTTCTTATATAGATACACAGAAAATTAGAACACCAAAAGGACTTGCATGGATTAGTAAACACTACCCCCAGCTTAGCCAGCTCCAATTGATGATTGAAATGCAGTCATTGAGGAATATGCACTGCACCATCTGGACTGAAGGTGTTCGTGAAATAGTGTCTGCCGAGAAATCTTCATTAAAATTCATTATCTCAGACCATCCTGTCACGATTTATAACTACGCCTGCCCTCCTGAGAGTCAAGAATGCATATATCCAGATGACCCGCCCATTGCCTTCAAGGGGAGTCAAACAATATTTCCGCTAGATAGGGATCATTGTCTAATCCTGACGAATCTTGAGTATGCGGAGAACGCGGATGCTAATCCGCTGGAAAATAGAACGAATGCGCGGAATTTTGGGAATTCCCTTGTTCGAACCGATGCTTTTATACGGTCACGCTTCCTAAGTGAAGAAGAGGTTAGGAAACTAAATTTCATTGTCAAGAAAAGAGCGCGCAGATACATTGCGGCCCCTGAGAGGGACTGGTTATATCCAGAGAAAGATATTCAGTCTGACTGGTCTGCATTGAGGAAAACATTTCTCCCTCCTAAGGGCGAGATGTTTCATTTTGGTGGGGAAATATATGTGGGCCACAAAGATGGGAGTACATATTATCAGGACGCTTTCGGACGGACCACTGGTGACGTCCCGTATCTGAAGAAAAAAAAGAAGGAAGAGCCCGGACCAAATGATTCCTGCGTCTGCGGCAGCGGAAAGAAGTACAAGAAATGCTGCCGCGATAAAGATCCATCGCAAAGGCCAGCATCTGATGTGCTCAGCATACGTGAGCGAAATTTGATTTTCTGTAGGAAGGTAAAGGATACCCTTGGATTATATGATGGCAAGACTTGGGATGACGTTCGTAAAGAACTGGATGAGGACAAGGTCAAAGATATTTATGAATTCTTCGGGGGATTGTGGCCAGTTGATACTGATGTAGTGAGTCTGCTTCCAAAGCCGGATGGAACGTTGAGAGCGTTATATACGGGGTTGATCGATCCAAGAACAATTTCTCATTTTGCAATGAATGGTGTTCTATATTTTGATGAGATTCTTATTCAGTCTCCCTTTATTAATCCCGCTACCGTTAAGGCTGAATACAGTCCGGTTCATAATCCGGATCAATATAAACAGCAGACATTAAAGAATGTATTTCTGTTGTTTATGCTGGAACCATTTATAGATGCTGGTCTCGTTAACTTTATACCTGATCCATGTTCATTTAATGGATATCTCAGAATGCAAATGTTCGACATGGCAGAGGAGCGCGCCGGAAATAAGAAAATGCTTAAGACGGAAATGGCGAGATTAAAAGAGCTAGGTAAAGATGATTTTAAACGACTTCAGTTTATGTTGCCTAAAGAGGTGATGAAAGCGCAGATTCAAAAGGCGCTTCCTGACCTATCTGAGGACCAGGTTGTCGAGCTTATTGATTACATGGAGTCAGAAAAACAAAGAGATCCTCTTTCACTGCTTCAAGATGGTTTATATGGCGATGGTAAAGGACAATTAATGATAATGAGCATGTCTCCGAATTTTGAAATGTCCCTATTTATAGCGCAAGCAACAGGGTCACTAATATTTACCGATAGTCCCTATAGATGGGACGAATTGCAGAGTTCACAGTACTTGGAAAATGGTAACCCCAAATATCAATGGCGTGATTTAACCGAATTCATGAATAGACAGGATTATTTCTTGAATTCAAATCCTGAAACTATCTTTCGATTAAGAGTGTCTGGCAAGTTGGGAAGGCTAAGAAAGGTATTGGGAGATATATACACTGCTATTAAGTCGGAATCCGATCCAAACATTATTGGCAGTTTGACAGAACACTTCACACAGCAGTTTACTAAGGCACGTGAAATATCGTATAGAGAATTAATAAATCCAAAGGGACTAAATGGAGAGATAATCCCGGGGATGGAACAGCATAGTTTTAAAGGAAAGTTTATCTATCTCTCGCCTATGAGTGGGATTATCCACAATAATGTACAGAGACTGCTCTTCTCATGCGGATTAAATAACTATCTTAATAATGTCCCAATGGCGATTTTTATGGGCCATGAGGAAAATTCCGAATGATAGTAGCTCTAATACAACAATCCCATGCCAATGCAAAACTGAGTTATTCTGGCAGTAGTCTAACCAGCTTTTCTGTTACACGTTCCGCCGCCACATGTATATCCCACGAGCGCGTACCTGATAGTAATGCGCTAATATCAGCAGTGAATCTCGCATCTTGCAGTTTATCTTCGAGGTTTTTTTCAAAGATGGTTCGTGTGATGTGGTGACCGCCATGTGCCATATATTGAAGAAATACATCAATAACGCGCTGGGGATCTACTTCCGGATTACCTAGTGCTGTATCCAAGTCGAATAAATCACGCCCCTTTTTACGCTGATAGAGTGCTCGTAGCTTAGTTCCTAAGAGTTCATCGAGCGCATATGTGTTGATTTGGCAATTACCACTAAACCAGCGGGACGATACAGTGAATGGAATCTGATGGAATCCATAAACGGAAAAATGCTCGCGCGTATTAATTTCGACTTTTAGTCGCAGGGGGATGGTTGGCGTTCCCTCGGAATCAAAACGATATGTTAGAGTTACGTTGCCTTCAGATTGTTTACGACGTGGATCTCCAAGCCATGGATCAAGAATGGAGTGGATGGCATCCATTATTGGCCCGGCAGGTCCGGGACGAATCTGTACAAGATCTATATCTTCGGAGTACCGTGAAGCGCCCAGGTGAAGCTTGTAAAGTGCGGTGCCGCCTCGAAACGCGAGTTCTGCCTTAAGAAGCGAGTGCGAGAAAATATTCACCAGCGCACGGCTGATGACTAAGTCTTGCTCCACTTGGGCGTCGTCTACCCATGGAGCTACTGCCCGCCATTCGGTGATGAAGTCGCGAGGGATCATTCTTCCACTCCGACTTCAGTATTCAAATAGATTTTCCAGTCTTTGTCGCGCCGGGCAGGATCATGGGGCATTGTTGGCGATAATGGAACATATTCTCTTGCGTGTTTTCGTACATAGGTTTTTAGAGGTGTAGTTTTGTCACTAGCGCCGATTTTCTGAAGCAGATAGCCTAAGCGCTGTGAAATAGGGATGGGTGCAGTTTTGGCCGCAATTGCCAGTATCTCGGGATCAATTTTCTCCATAAGATCTGTGAGAACCGTTGCGATGTTATCAAGTCCTCCGGCGTGATTCGGATAACCGACAAGGTCCACGGCAGTCGCTTCTGGCGTTGAAACATGAATGATCCCTCGTAGCGTATTGAAGTCCTTTGTAGGTACTTCTATCAGGCGCTTTCGCGCTACGAAAATCACACTTACCGATCCACAGTGAATAGGCCGGCGATTCTTTTTGAGCAGAACCTGGAATTCCTGTGGCCGGTGATGCGCTGCGCCATGATACTGAGCGGCAGAGAGCAAGCCTACGTAATAAGGAACGCTCAGGTACTCCATGAGAGAAGGAATAAATTGATCGGCTGGCAAACAGCCAAGAGTCCGGTACTCCGGGGGCACGATGACATAGTATCCGCGTGCTGGAGAAGCGATGGCCGCTTGTTTAGCAAGCCGGCTCAGGGCTAGCTTGGCGGCATCCGGTGAAACACCAAGCGATAACTGAGCCTCTTTCGACGTAAAGAGATAGCGCCCCTTTGCAGCAAGCTGGGCGATATAATCCCTTGCATTTAAATGGCTATTATTCGTTTTCACTCACGTAAAGTATCAATTTATAATACTTTATGCAAGTAATTCCGGGGAACATTGTTTACTGTTTCGAGCACTTAATTGATCTCTATGCCGAGACTATACCTATAAACATTTGGGCAGTAGAAATCGCTCATAGTGAGTCTATCTGCTATTTATTTTCTATATTCTGTCTTGGCATGATCTGAAAACTATTTAGCGAGTTACAGCCGGTAAACTTAAAAATAAGTCAGGCTTATCGCATTTAACTTAATTTATGGCTAGGCAAAACAAGAATCTTCAGGATTTTGAATTTATTTATAGTGAAATAATTCGATTTATTGATTTGCTAAAGAACGATAGAAAAAGTATCGACTACAAATCTGACGGATTATATTTTCTGCAAAGTCCAGATGGTGCTGGCCATTTCTTAATTGGGTATGCTGCAAAGAAAAGATTCTCAGCCATTGCCGGTAGAATTTTAAATGCAAATCCGAGTATTAAGGACAGGGCATCAAAGAAGTTGGTGGTTAGTACGGCAGAGCACATCTTCTATGAAGAAATCATAAAGAGGGGGAGAAGTCTAACGGCATCTCTCTCAGATAAGATGGTTTCTCGTGTCGTCAAGCATATTGAGAAAAACAAGCTTAGAACCATTACGCAATTTTTCCCCTGTATTTTCCCTACTGATAAAGATTCAGGACGATTTAATATTGGTCCTGTCAGGTTTACGAAGACAAGCATCCTTCTTGAAGAAAGGGAGGCGCAATTCAAAGAATATATAAAGAAGTCTCAAAAAAATTATATCGAGAGAGCAAAGCTAAGCGGAAAAACACTCGACCAGGAACAGAAAGAGAAGAATCGTAAATTTGTCAAAATATTTCCTCGTGAGCTACGTGACTATTATTCGAATTATCCGTGGATTGCTTCCATCGAGATGGCCAACTTTGATGAAACAAGATCACGTGAAGTTGCTAGCATTTGCGTTCAGGCCGCCCTCAATGTAATTAGGCTTTATTTTCCTTCTGACAGAATAAAAATATACATGGCAAGCGGATCAGCATTTGAGTCGAAACCAGCTGCAATGGTTGAGGAAAATGGAAGTATTGATATCGTTTTGTCGCGACCCGGGTTATTGAGAGAGAGTGCTGGCTGGATAGCGACGCTTGAGCAAAAAGAAAATTATTGGCTTAAACTGGCTGGGGCTCTGATCCCTTTCCTGTCTTCTGCCGCACCTGTTCCGCTTCTCTATCAACGCTATATTAATGCCTTGTGGTGGTATGGTGAGGCCATGGTATCCAAGCCGCCTTACCTTCGAATCATATCTCTTTCTAATGCATTGGAGGCATTTTTGTGCACCTCCAGTAGAGGAAAAGATATTGTTAAACAAATCTCTGCGCGCGCCAACGCGTTTCTTCAATATGGAGAAACGGATATAGATTGGGTCAAGGAAACAAAGGAATTTTATGACCTGAGATCTGATCTGGTGCACGGAAGAATCCCTGCTTTTGACAAGAAAGTGCAACAAAAGATTGAGCGGGGAATTGAGATTGTTCAGAGAGTATTGATAGATGGATTAATCTGGACAAAATATTTAGATTCTCAGGAAGGCTGTCGTGATAGTTTGCCGAGAATACATGAGGAGTTTGAGTCGAACTTAGTCAGGTTATATAGTGGGGAATTGTTCGGTATAAAGGTTGTGGCACAATAAGCCTTCCCTTGCTTGTCCGCGTATAACGCCTAGGGATACGGCTTCCCCGTTCGCGTTTGAATAACCATCCTGTGTGGCCACTCCAAGAGGTGTTCTGGTCAAGAAAAGAGTTCGGCATCTACGCTGGTTTATATGCTGGGTTTGCAAGAAGCATTCTTGTATTGCAGACCGGACAGCGAATACGTGTCGTTGCAACGTGAGCGTTATAAACGGATGCGCATTTTGGGCAGCGTACCTGTATCCCTGCCGGGCGGGTTGGCGAGGCAAGCGCTGCAAGAACCAGGGCGATACCCGCTCCGATGATGGCACCATCAGCGCCCCGCGCAGCGCCAGCAGCTCCACCTGCCGCAATTGCGGGAATGACATGAGAGTCGTCGTAGGAATTTATGATTTGTGTCAAATAACCTTGCCATCGCTCATCCCTATGGTCGAGACAAACATAGTGCTGTAACCGGGGGACGACAAAAGAAAGCGCATCCGTATCAGACAGAGTTTCTAAAACCCAAATATCCTTGTTGGCTTGTGCCGCCGCAGCACCACCTTCAAATCCCATCCAATCTCGGGTATGTCGTAAAGCTTCAGCGTTTTTGCCGATTGCAATAAAAACGGCATTAGATTGTGCGATATTTTTTAGAATGCGAGGCGCATTGGCAGATCCTTGAAGGATTGATTCAAATTCCTCAAATATGGCCTTTACCTTTGTTGAGGAGAAAGCCCTAGAAAGTATATCAATTAGTTCTTTGTCCTTGCTGCTATGAGATACAAATATCTGTGCCATGGGATTCTCATCTGACTGAAGAATTAACTGACATCTTTAAAGATAATTCGCTAGCGATATCGTCCCCACGGTCTATGCGTATCTACCTCATCCAGCATCTCATCTTTTGGGAGGAGCAGAGTTAACACATCATTCGATATTTTGACGCTTTGCTCATTGAGCTGATAACGGCTTGCGTCGTACCGGTCAAACCATGCGTCTGCATCCATGAGCGTGGGAGGATGGTCGCCACGCCTGCCATAAAGTACGTCGAAAGCATAGGAATCATGACTCAGTTCATTCCTCGGAAACCAGCGCTCTGGAACTGATTTGGCGCGTCTGAACCATCTGCGACCTGAAATTCCATGGCAAACAAGCAGTGCAGGAAATAGGTCCAGGTCGATAATGCGTATCGCGGTGGCGGTGATGCTGCTTGAAAAAATGTCTGCCACTCCACGTACCACATCCCACGTTAGTTTGCGATGCTTCTGAGCCTCCGGGAGGAACAGATACTGGGGCATCAACATATCTGCCGCGTATTTATCGGCAACCTGTTCCGTTGCCGGCTTTCCCGGTGTCTCCTGCCCTATATCCTCGGGACGGCAGATTAATATCCGGCCTCGATGATACTGCCAGTGGCCAAGCTCATGGGCAATTGAAAATCTCTTTCGGCCCGGCGATACGTCGTCACGAACCGAGATGATCGCTCGCTTGTTATCCCCTGCAATCCTTGCCTCACATCCTTCAAGATGCCGATACCGGATTTGAACGCCGAGATGCCAAGCAATTGCCTCCAGATCAATCTCCTGAGGTTGTATCACGCCCAGCTCTTGCAGCAATTGTTCAGCAGGAGACAAGTGAACCATCAATTGTCTTCCTCATCTTTGATTATGCCTAGCTCCAACAAATCCTGGACGAGACTTAGGATGTCGTTATCGGACGATTCGCCACCATTACGTGCAGCCAATGTTAGCTGAACTTGAGGGTCATTAGCGGCGGCGCTTTTAAGTATTGTTTTTGCCCTATGAATATCCATTGATGTATCGCGCATGGGGTGTACTTTGTTTTGTGAGTGCAATCCCGCACGTGCCTTCTGCATTCTTTGCCTTCCTGATTCTAGAACAGCATTATTGAGCACGGCGCGAATGCGGTTTGCGGCGGTATCCGGGTCCAGACCTTTTTTCCTGGATTCCGCAAGGATCTCTTCATCTGTCATGTTCATTGCATCATCAGCCAGCTCCTCGCGAAGGAGAAAGAGCTGGTCTTGGGGGCGATTCACCTTATCGTTCATGATTTCCATCCTTCCGGATAACGCTCATCGAGCTTCCGGCGTATTCTTTTTCTAATTGTGTCATATTGGGTGTCCGATAGGTTGCACTCCGTCTGGATTTCTTTCCGGGTCATGCCTTGGAAAAGCCCCACCAGTAACAATTGAGCGTCCTCATCATCCTCGAACAATGATTCCATTTCCCTGATGAGTCGATTTACCGCATCTGCATTTATAAAGTGATCCTCCGGGCTCGGGTCCGGATGCTCTGCTTCAATAATTACGTTGTCTTGCGAGGTGGGGTCAACAGACTCTACCGGGTTTAATCGACGTTCTTTGAGGGCAGCGCTACGAATGCTGCGCATGGTATTCCATAGGAAGGTCGCGACAGGAACTTGGCGGGGACATGTTCGATCTTCGGTCAGGCTCCTGAGAACTGCCTCATGGAGCAGGTCATTGGCCTCCATATCGAGACCTCGGGAAAAATAGCCGGCGGCCTTCCCCAGCCGCAACACGGTTGCGGTGTCGAAGGCTTCTATTGCCTCCTTGATCTCGGCCGGTGTCAGCTCAGCCGAGCTGTCCACAGGCACTGTTACCTTCTTGGACGTCATTCACCCCCCTCTCTCTAATAGGATGGCTCCCGACGGGGCATATCACGGACAAAATATCTGAATGAAATAATGTCCGCAGTCCGGTGTTTCAAGAGCCTTTATCTATGAAGGGCAATACCGCCTGTATATAGAGGAAAGTGAAAATGAGCCATCATGATGAAAATAAAGGAAATATCCGGGTTCATATCGACCAGAAGCTCTACCATTCCCCCAATCCGACGACAGGGGAAGCCCTCTATGCCCTGGCAGGGGTGCGAGATGGCTTCGACCTGTTCAGGGAGGTCGATGGCAACCGGGAAGATACGCCGGTACCCGACGACGACACCCCTGTTCACCTCCGGTTGGATGACCATTTTCATAGCGCCGAGGCGCGTGAAAAGACCTTCTGGGTCGTGGTGAACGGCGAGCGGAAGGAAGTGACCAAAAAGATTCTGACCTTCAATGAGGTTGTGGCTCTCGCATTTTCCAATCCGCCGTCGGGTCCCGATGTCCGTTTTACCATTACGTTCAAGAAGGCGGCTGGGCCGAAACGCGAGGGGAGCATGCTTCCTGGTGATACCGTGAAAATCAAGAATGGAACCATTTTCAGTGTCACAGTCACCGATAAGTCGTAGCGAGGACCTGCGCCGTCTCCGCGAGGAAGGCTATGACATCGAGATCAGGTCGTCCTATCTCCTGGTCAAGGATGTCCCATACGTCAACTCAGGGAGGGAGATCAAGCGTGCGATCTTGGTCTCCTCCCTCAATCTTGCAGGAGATATCACGAGTCGCCCGGATGATCATACCATCCGCTTCGCCGGCGAGTTTCCCTGTCGCGCCGATGGCTCACCCATGAATGAGCTCGTCAACGCCAGTGATACCACTAGGCTCGACGATGGGCTTGTCATCAACCACTCATTTTCGCGAAAACCGCCGCGCGGACATTATGAGAATTACCACGAGAAAATGACGACGTATGTGGCCTTGCTTTCGAGTCAGGCCCAAGCGATTGATCCGAATGTGACGGCGCGTACATTTCGCGTTGAGGAACCGGAGGACGCCAGCTCTCCCTTCAACTACATAGACACGGCCTCCGGTAGGGCGGAAATCAGCGTCGTTACGAGCAAGCTGATGCTCGATCGCATCGCGATTATCGGTCTCGGTGGTACGGGTGCATATGTCCTCGATCTGACCGCGAAAACGCCGGTTAGGGAGATTCATCTCTTCGATGGAGACAAACTTTCCACGCACAATGCATTCCGATCGCCCGGCGCTTCCTCAATAGAGGAACTCCGGCAGCAGCCATTCAAGACGGAGTACTTCAAGGGAAAATACAGCCCGATGCACAAGGGGATTATTGCCCACAACTACTACATCAGCTCGTCAAGCGTGGATGAACTCCGCGGCATGGCATTTGTTTTTCTTTGTATTGATCGCGGTGAGGAAAAACAGGCCATCATGGCGAAACTTGAAGAGTTCGGCATACCCTTCATAGACGTTGGGATGGGGGTTTATCTCAAGAACGAAACTCTGATTGGAACTGTGACGGTTACGACCAGCACTCCAAGTCAAAGGGGGCACGTTAAGAACCGTGTTTCATTTTCCTCGGGAGATGCCGAGAACGAATACGATACGAACATCCAGATCGCGGATCTCAATGCCCTGAATGCGACACTTGCCGTTATTCGATGGAAAAAGCTGTTCGGATTCTATGCGGATTTTGAAAATGAGCATTTCTCGGCCTATACGATAGAATCCAACCTTCTTATTGGTGAGGATGCTCCATGAAGCAGGCGGCATTAACGCCAGAATTTGTCGAATTCATCCCATCGTCACTCCAGGATGGGGTGATTTATATATCAATCCCCTATGCGACGGCTGTTCATAAATGTTGCTGCGGGTGTGGAGAAAAGGTTGTTACGCCCCTGAGCCCGACAGACTGGCAGTTGATCTTCGACGGGGACGCGGTTTCACTCAAGCCATCAATAGGCAACTGGAGTTTCGCGTGCCAGTCCCACTATTGGATCGAGCGGAACAGGGTTAGATGGGCGCCCCGGTGGTCTGCGCAGCAGATTGCGGCCGGGAGAGCACGTGACCAGATAGCTAAGGACCGTTATTACGGGACAGATGAGCCAGGTATTCCCGAGACTGTTCAGCCAGAACCTCAGCCGGAGAGCCTACTCCTGAGGTTCGTGCGTTGGCTGAAGTCGAAATTCTGACTCGCCTGCGAAGAAAAGCGGACGGGGCTTCAGGCCCCGTCCTTTTGGACAATCCGGTGTCCCTGCGCGAGCAGGTTGGACAACCATGTGTTCAGGAAGGCATTGAGATCCCGTTTGGCGCGAGGATCGACGAGACGCCGATTGCCGTCGTCGTGATAGACGACGCGGTAGCCGAAGCTGTCCTGAAAGGACAGTGCCTCGACCGCGCCGTGGTTCCAGACCCGGATCTCCATGTCCGGGTCCGCGATCATGTCGCCGGAGGGATGCCGGTAATAGTGGCTGAGCGCGAGATCCGTGTAGGTATCTGTGCGGTTCAGGATATCGACGTTGAGGTCCATGAAGCCCTCGGCCTTGAGGGTCGCGTGTTCGGCGATGTCCGGGAGGCCCGGCAGTAGCCGCATGAGCTTGCGGTGCATGGATTCGTATATTGTGTTCATGGCATTTCTCCTTGAGAGAAAGGCCGGCTCTCGCCGGCCTTCCCGGTTCATTCCTCAGATTTGTTGGGCACGAAGATCAGCACGCCGTTGATGGGGAGGCCGTAGAGCTTCGCAGAGATCACTCCCTTTTCGTTTTGCCAGGCAACGCCGAGGTCGTGATAGAACGTGCGCTTGCCGTTGTTGTAGGGCGTGCGGATGCGGTAGTCGGGTTTTTCGTTCGTCATGGTCTTTCTCCTTTCCTTTGTTGGGTTAACCGAATGACAGCACCCAAAAGGCCGCCGGATCAGGCGGACGCCGCAAGGCTGTGGCAGCGAATGGAGCGGGCCGCGCAGCAACACGGGAGCGTCAGGTCCACACAGAGCCTGGCCTTGCGGCGAACGGCGCGGCGGCCAGGGTGTGCGTCCATGAGGTCAATAAAGGGCAAGGAGGCAGTGACGAGATCAGAAAGACCCTGCGTCCGGATGCCTGAATGTAATCAACGGCGCACCGGACGGAAACGACCGTGACTAGTTCGAAAAGGGCTGAAGCGAAGCCGGACTATGAAGGGTGCTGATCGACCAATAGAAAGGCGGAACCGGGATGGAAAGAAGCCCCTTTCCTTGCAGTCAAGGAGACATGAACGTTACGAAACCAAAGGGTCGGACTTCCGCCCTGGGACGATGAATGCGCGGGGATGCCCGAGGCACCCCCGCGCCGCCTCCGATTTAGAAGCCAGGCCTCGCCCGCATGCGGCGGAACACCGCGAACAGGCCAAGGATTGCCAGCATCAGGGGAGTTGTCGCGCCGCCGCCACCCTTCTTCTTTCCCGAGCCAGAGCCGGAACCGTTCGTCGCCGCGCAGGTGACAGATATGTTCGTCACATTGGCGTCGCCAACCGTGCCACCGCTGTTTGAAACCGAACAGGTTTGCCCGGTCGGCTGGGTAGCGACGGCCACGCTATAGCTGGATCCGGCGGTCATGGTTGTTGCAAAGGTGAATCCTCCATTCGAGGAACGCGACAGGCTGTCGCCGCCGTTATTTCTCAGCACGACCGTGCCGGTCAGGCCGGAAATCGTGCCGCCTATGGTGTACTTGGTTTTGCACGTCACCTGGACGCCGGTGACATTCCCGCCGCTGACAGTCCCGGAACCATTCGTGACCGAACAGGTCTGTCCGGCTGGCTGGGAAGAAACGGTGACATCATATGTGGCTCCATCCGCAAGCACCGTCCCGAACGTAAAATTGCCGTTCGTCGTCAATGACAAGGTGTCGCCGCCGTTATTTTCCAGCACGACCGTTCCCGTCAGCCCAGAAACCGTGCCGCCGACCGTGTAGTCGTCATCGGGGATGTCGCTGCAGGTCACCTGGATAATGGTTATGTCGGCGCTGCCAACAGTGCCCGACCCGTTGGAAACGACGCACAATTGCCCGTCCGGTTGCGTGTCCACCGTCACCGAGTAGGCCACACCGCCCGCAAGCTCTGAATCGAAGGTAAAGCCGCCGTTCGCGAATATTGTCTTGCTGTCTGTGCCGTTGTCCTTGAGGACCAGGGTGCCGCTCAACCCGGAAACGGTGCCTCCGACGCTGTAGGTGACAGGCGGATTGTCGCTGCATGTGACCTGGATGTTTGTCACGTCGGCAGTATTGATGATCCCTGCGCCGTTCGACACCACGCAGGTTTGCCCGAGGGGTTGGGTGAAAACGGTTACGTTATAGTCATCCTCATCCCTGAGTTCGGTCGGGAAGGTAAAGTTTCCGTTGGCCGATCGCGTGAGGCTGTCCGTGCCATTGTTCCTGAGCACGACAGTCCCGGTTAGACCGGAAATCGTGCCACCTATCGAGAAGGTGCCGACGAACAGCGTGGTATTGGCGTTTATATCGCCCACGGCGGCGGTGATGAGGGTATGTCCCCGGACAAGGCCGAAGGCTGCGCCATAGCCGTTGATGGTGCCGACCGGCTCGTCGTCGCTCTGCCAGGTAAGGGCATTCAGGGCGGATTGCACCATGCCGTTAGCGAGAGCCGGTGTCCCGCTTCCACCGACCTTGACGGCGGTTCCAAGCTGGCCGAGATTGTTATAGCCCCAGCACCGCATTGATGCGTCGGAAAGCACGGCGCAGGTATGGTTGGAACCCGCCGAAATGGCAGTGGCGGTCTTGATCCAGAGAACCGCGGCAGGGGTGCCTGAATCCGAGGCTCCCCCGTCGCCCAACTGCCCGTACTCGTTGTCTCCCCAGCATTTCAGGGAGCCGTCGTTCAGCAGGGCGCAGGAATGAAGGGCCCCTGCGGTCATGGCGACGGCGTTTGCAAGGCCGCTGACGGAAACCGGGGTGAACGTCGTAATAGTCGTGCCGTCGCCGAGCTGGCCGTCGCTGTCGTAGCCCCAGCATTTGGCCGATCCGTCCGCAAGCAGAGCACAGGTATGGGACTGGCCTGCGGCAACAGCAACGGCATTGTTGATGCCGCTTACGGTGGTCGGCGTGGATACGCCGCTTGTGCTGCTGTTAAAGCTGGTGCTGGCGCCGACCTGGCCGCGCTGGTTGTAGCCCCAGCACTTCACGGTTCCGTCGCCGATGGCGGCACAGGTGTGCAGGGCCCCGGCGGCGATGGAAACCACATTGGCAAGGCCGGTCACCGTGACCGGGGTCGTCAGGGGAGTGGAGATTCCGTAGTTGGTGGCAACTCCGAGTTGGCCGCGCAGATTGTTTCCCCAGCACTGCACCGTTTTGTCTGTCAGCAGCGCACAGGCGTGGGTTTGTCCGCCTGTAATCGCAGTGGCGGCATAGGTGGTGCCGTCGATGGCGCTCACCGACACGGGAACATTGCTGCTTGTCGTCGTGCCGTTTCCGAGATTGCCGTAAGTATTCCGGCCCCAGCATTTTACGCTTCCATTCTCAAGCAGGGCGCAGTTGAAATACTCACCACTGGAGCCTGTCACGGCTACAGCGGTCGTGATCCCACTTGTTACGACCGGCTTGAAGGAAGAGGTAGAAAGGCCGTTCCCGAGATCTCCGGCAACATTGTCGCCCCAGCATTGCAGGGACTTGTCATCGAGCACCGCGCAGGTCGTGGAGGTCCCGCCGCCTATTGCGGTTGCGGTCGTCATTCCGTAGACCATGGCGGGAGTGCCGGAGGCATCGGAATCGCAGGTGAAGGAGGCGGGGCAGTTTCCGATCTGGCCCAGATTGGAAACGCCGCCCCCTCCCCAGCACCACATCGACCCGTCTGAAAGCACCGCGCAGCTATGGTATCTTCCAGCGGAAACGGCGGTGGCATTCCCGATCCCGTCTACTTCCAGGGGGATCGAGGAGTTCGTTTCCGTGCCGTCTCCAAGCTGTCCTGCGTAATCTGCTCCCCAGCATTTGATACCGCCATTCGCAAGCAAGGCACAGGTGTGATCCATATGCGCCGAGATTGAGATGGCAGTGTCGAGGCCGCTGACCTGGACAGGCGTGGAGGAAGTAGTGGTGGTCCCGTTGCCAAGTTGACCCTGGTTGTTCACGCCCCAGCATTTGGCGGATTTGTCTGCCAGCAGGGCGCAGGCGAAATAATTCCCGACCGTCACCGCCGTGGCGTTGTTGATGCCGCTGACCTGCACGGGCGTGGTCGAGAGACTTCCCGTGCCGTTCCCGAGGTCGCCGTTTCCGCCGCCGCCCCAGCACCACACGGTCCCGTTGGACAGTACCGCGCAGGACGTTAACTGATAGCCCGTCGCAACCGCGACCGCGCTGCTGATGCCGCTGACCGTGACAGGGGTTGAGGAACTCGCCGTGGAACCGGCTCCCAGATATCCGAGTCCCCAGCATTTGACAGTGCCGTCCGAGATTAATGCGCATGAACGCTCATAGCCGCTTGCAACCGCTACGGCGTCGCTGATGCCTGTGACCTCTACAGGCGTGGAGGAGTTGATAGTGGAGCCGTTGCCCAGTTGGCCAACAACGTTCAGGCCCCAGCAGTAGACCGATCCATCGGCAAGAACCGCGCAGGTATGCTCGTACCCGGCGGCGATCGAAACGACCTCGTCCAGGTCCGTGACGGCCACGGGGGTTTCGGAGCTGGTGGTTGTTCCATTGCCAAGCTCGCCGGCGAAGTTCCCTCCCCAGCACTTCACTGTCCCATCGGCAATGATCGCGCAGGTGTGCTGGGTTCCAGTCGCGATCGGCGCACCGGGCATCGCCCGCACCGAGCCGTCGCTGAAAGTCCCTGTCGCCGTGAACGGCTGTATGCGCCCCGCGCTGATAAGCGGGTTTACGGGCGTGACGCTGATTGAGGAAAGGGCAGCACTTGCGGGCCCGTGCAGGGCAAGGCCGCAGATCAGGGCGATGAAAAGGATCAATGCGATACGCGGACGGCTGCTGCACACTTTCATAGCAATACACTCCTTCTTTTTGTGATCCGGTTATCTGAAAAAGGGATATTTTTACGCCGGATAATATCTGTTTTACAGATATCTAAAAAGGGGATTTATAAGTTATGGAATGACAAAGAGTATTTCCCATCGGAACCACAAGGTTCTTCTGGAACTGCTGCGGGAAGCCCGTACGGAAGCCGGGTTGACTCAAGTGGAGGTCGCAAAGCGCCTCCACCGCCCGCAGTCCTTTGTCAGCGACTATGAGACAGGGGTGCGCAGGCTGGATCTGATCCAGCTTCAGGAAGTCTGCAAAATACTTGGGGTGAGCCTGACGCAGTTCGTCAAGCGCTTCGAGAATTCATCCAACTAGGTTCAACCTCACCGGTTTCTTTTGAGCAGCTATGGCAGCAATTAGCAACGCGCTATCTCGTAGGGATAGACGAGTGCAGCAAGGTTGTGGTAGCGAATGGAGCGGGCCGCGCAGCAACACGGGAGCGTCAGGACACACGCAGCCTGGCCTTGCGGCGAACGGAGCGGCGGCTAGGGTGTGCGTCTATGAGGTCAACAAAGGACAGGAGGTAATGACGGGGGCAGAAGACCCTGCGTCCGCACACCTGAATTAGACATAACGGCGCACCGGACAGGAACGACCTTGGCTGACTGAAAAGGAGAAAAGCGAAGTTAGGCCGATTCGATTACTGATCGGCTCAACAAATCTGAGGAATGAAACGACAAGGAAGTATGATTGCTATATATTGGCTTTTGTAAAAATTATTCACAAAATCTTTTTGCAAGATCTGAAAGAAACTGAATGAAGAATCCAATCCCAATAAAGCTTAATCCCTGTAAAGATACTATTACTTTATCTTGGCTAATTAGTTTAATTTTCTCGCCCTTTTTTGCATAACATCCCCGCCTAAGACTAGAAAAAAAAACTCCTAACGATTGTATGAAATTTAACTGATTTAGGTAAGCATTGGCCATAAAAAATGCACCAAGAGTTTGTAGAGCGAGTCCTATCAATGGTGATATGTCGATAATAATTTGAACTATCTGAATTTCTAGAATCTTACACATATTGATGCTTTCAACATTGGAACGGGGGGTAAATTTTTTCGATACTTACTTTTTTATTCTCTGTACTTAATAAAAGCTCAATTACTGCCCCACATTCATATAACAAAACTATCCCCTTAGATACCTCCTTTGCTTGATACTCGGCTGTGACGCGCTCTAATTTACGAAATAAGCTGCTAAGACATCTTAGGAAATTTTCCGATTCATCAACGTAGTCTAAAGCACCAATATCGACTTTGACTGTAACTGGCCCAATTTTCATTTATGTTTATTCTCTCTTCCATGTCTAATTCTTTTCAGAAACTCGTCAGGACTTATCCCATCTGTTTTTCCAGTGTCCTGAAACAACTTATTTTTATTTACAAGGTAAGAAAAGTGAGCGGTATCTTTTGCGAGATCTGCGGTCGCTTTTAATAAATAGTACTCACTTGGTTCTAAAACAACAGCTAATGGTTCGCCTTCGTCATCTCGTATTATCAAATGGTCCTTCAATTTCTTATGAAAATTCTTATCGTTTCCTAATATAAGATCGCTAAGAATTTTCAAAAGTACTACTACTATGTCTGTCTTTATAGTCATATTCGGTAATTGTTAAGTTATTTCCTAAATAAAATTACGATTATTGAATTGACATTCAATACACATTCGAGCAATAAGAATTAACTAGGAGAAGAAATATGATTCTAACATATGAAAAGTTTAGCAAGCTCTTTAATAGTGAAAGCAAGAAATTACTTGGGATTTCTGCTGACGAGAAAGTTGCAGTACGTGCTTGGCGCAACTATTTAAACACCATATCTGCTATGAAAACTACAGGAAAATTATCTTTCGAAAAGGGCACTGATAATACCTTGAAAGTATATTTTGAACCAAAGTGGAATAATTAGTTATGCTCAATTTTCTAAAATAATATGAATACACAGAGCTAGTTAATTATTAAGAATTAATTAGTTAGTAGCTGCTAATGGTGCGGCTTGTGGAAATTCTTCGACTTCCATAGCGACCTCAAGCGCCGTCTTCTCTCGCGATCTGACTTTTGGATCGACCCAAGAAAAGCTGAAACAACCGGCACCGATTTGGCAACGGCCAAGAATTTTGAAACCGGCGCGGACTGAGTAAACGCACCCATGAACCGCGACCGGACCGGCGCGGGTGGCGTACTGGCAACCTGTGGTGGGAGAAAGCGGCTCGGCTTGGGTTGCAGGAAGCGGGAGCCGCTCAGAGTGTGCGTTTGGGCGGCCTGTCGGGACCGTCCCTGGTGCGTTGCTCCTCTTTTTCTCGGGCGCGTTTTTGTTCATCCAGCAAGCGCCGCGCTGTCTCCCAGTCGCGCAGATGGCGGTCAAGGTCGTCCTTAAGGCTTTCAGTCTGTTCACGGTGCTTCTGGGCGTGGCGCTCCTTGAGTTCGGCCAATTCATATTGCGCCTCCAGATTGAGGCGGGCACGGAGATCCTCGCGCTCCTGCTTCTGGCGGTCCGCAAGCTCCTTGCGTTTCTGCAGGCGGGCCGCGTCCTGCTCGGCGGCGCGTTTGGGACTTATGCGTCGCTTGACGGCTGAAACGAACCCGCTGCGCTCGCGGTGCTGTTGTTCGCGCAGTCGCCGCCGCTCTGCCGCCTGCAGCGTCTTCTGGTCTTCAAGCTTTTCCCGGCGTTCGGTTGCAAGCACGCGCCGTAGGTGCTTGAGCTCCGCCGCCTGCCCCGCACGTAGTTTCTCGCGTTCCTGGGTGTAGCGTTCCTTCAAGGCAAGCTCAAGCGCGGCGGTCTCCGTATCGCCCTTGCGCCGCTCACCTTCCGCCCGCTCCTTCATTGCCTGCTTTTGGAGTTCTTTGGCCTCGTCAACGGTCGGAAGCTCATCCCGGTCAATGCTGGACATGAAGGCGCGGAGCTCTTTGGCCGTCGCGCCGCGTATTTGGCGGCTGAGGCTGTAGACTTCACTCATCGTATCGACGATCACGAAGTCGCGCCGGTCGCCCTTGGCAAGGAGGTATCCTTGCTCCTCGATGGCAGCCTGCAAGGCGGAAGCCGAGTCCGATTGTTCATACAGGCGGGTGATCGTGTTCTTGCGCTCACGGGGGTCAATGCCGGTGCGTTCGCTCTGCTGCCATTCGGCGAAGTTGATGGCTTCACGCGGCATGTCGGATTGGATTGACCGGTCCCGCTTGTCGTGTTTGCCGGGCACGTGCTCGTGCCCGAATTCCTTTTCCAGTTGCTGGGAAGCGCGTTCATGCGCGAGGTAATTGAAACTGTCGGTGCGCAGCGTCATGGTGTCGATGTCGGTGCGCTGCCAGACGACATGGATATGCTCGCGGCCCTCCTTCTGGTGCATGACGATCACACGGGGCTGGCCTTCGAGGCCGAGTTCCTTTTCGAGCACGCTTACGGAATGCAGCCACTGTTCCTTCGTCATGACGTAGTGCTCGGCGGGGTCGATGTTGGCGTGATACAGGCCCTTGGTGCCCCGCGTGCCTCCGACCAGCAACTGCCAGTCCCGGAAGGTCCGGGACAAATTGCCGTGCATGGAGGTGTTATCAAGGACGAGCACGCGCTCGTTGGTGTCGGTGCGGAGCAGGTGACGGGCGAGCTGTTTAGGACCGGACCGGCTTTTGCCCTTGATGATCATCGGGCGGACCTTCCTCCGGCTGCAAGCCGAGGGCGCTGTATATGGCGGCGCGGATGTCGAGGACGGCGTCAAGCGCGTCCCGGAGTTCGGGCGGAGCAACGCTCCCGTTGGAGTTGAGGCGGTGGGCGATCTGGTTGATGTTCCCACCCACCTTGCCGATCTGCCCGAGGACGCGGCGCAGCAGTTCCTGATCGACCGTGGGGCGGCGCTTGGCGCGGGGGCCGGTGTTGCCGAGCATAGCGGCGCGGGCGAAGGCCCCAACGGCCAGGCCCCGCTCGGTGGCCCGCGCTTGCAGCGCGTCCCGTTCCTCGCCGGACAGCCGGACGGTGATGGTATGGGGCCGCTGGCGCTTGTCGCTTCCGCTGGTCATGTCGCCTCCCTCTCTCCCGCCGCGCCGCCGGGGTTCCAAGGGGGCCAGCGAACGCCGGTGCCCCTTTGGTCCGGGTCCAGGGCGGACAGCCCGCCTGGTCGCGTCCAGGAGCGACGCCCCCCTTGGTCATGGGGTTAACGATGCCAATAAGGCATCGTTAACGGGAGCTCGAAGGCTCCCCTGTCGGGGGATGCAACGGGGGCGCAGCGTCCCTTGCCAAGCCGCGCGGTGTTACCGCGCATGGCTTGCACACCCTGATTACCAGAATATCACGGTAATCGTTAACGAAAGATAAAGGGTGTGTCGGCGGAAGGCCGAGTGATTCGATGGTTAATTATACTACGGAACAATAAGTTATGGTAATTGAATCGCCGGTGCAAAGTTATTTTCCCGGCTCCGCGCCTCTGGTAATTCTGGAGGGGGCGACATGAAGGAATGAGAAATGACGGAATGGATTCCGGTCGGAGCGGCGTTTATCCAGGCGGACGTGATTCGCTGTAAAGAGAGCATCTGGGATCAGCGCCGGACCAGAAAGGGCCGGGCGTTCCGGCTAGGTGAAAGGCTGGTCATCGCGGAGGTCTTAAGCGAGGAAGACGAAAAGGGCTGGGTGTGGCTTCTGGTGGTGGGCTGCGAAGTCCTGTCGGAGAAGCCGTCCCGCCGTCCGAGAAAGCTGGTGCTGGACAAGGGGAGCAAGATCAAGCGCAAAAGGACGACGCTTGCACGCGGCAATATCGAACGGTTGCCGTGGAGCGAAGAATCGGCTCGCCTCCTGCTGGCGAGCCGGTTTCTCCGAAATAGTACATATTAGTCCTTGCTGATTATTTTCCATATGGTCCAAATAAACCATCTTTCAATGAATAGCCCTTTGGTTTTAGTAAGGGGCGAATCAATACGCGCAATTGTAGACAATAAATTTTTCGGTAATGAAATACCTGTTTCTTCACTATCAATTGACATAGAAAAATTAACCACATAATGGGTTTTTTCTTTTGGATTAAAGAATCTTGTTGACTCTGTAAATCAGACTCGCTAATCCATAATCGAAGAAAGGATTAGCCAATGAAGGAAAAATTCAATAATGGCCGCGAAGACGGTCCGACAATGAAAATACTTAGAAATGGAAATAAGGCGTGGTTTTACAATGGTAAGCTGCATCGTGATGATGGGCCTGCGCTTGAAACTGTTGATGGTGAAAAATACTGGTTTAAAAATGGAGTGCAGCATCGAGACGATGGGCCAGCATTTATATCAAGTAATGGTGACAAAGAATGGTGGTATGAGGGGAAGCAGTATCGCGAAATAGAATTTGCATTAGCTAAAGAACGAAATATATTTTGTAAAAAATTCGATCATCATTAATTTGACCTAGCCATCAAGCTGTAAAATAATCTACTATCCTATTGTTTACATCTTGGGAGGTTGTAATGTCGCTTACGCCCCTTGAGGTTCTTGAGGCTATTGACGCCTCTACTACAGTGGGAGTGGCAGCAACTCTTACTGGTTTGAGTCTGACGGCGGCCTCGCTGCTCATAAACGTTGTTAGAACACAGGGTGACCGAGTAGATTCATTAAGAGAAAAAATGGAAGCTAGGCAGAAGGATTGGGCTGACCTTAGGAGTGATGGCGGGGCGAGTAAGGAAGATAAAGCAGCGGCTGAAAGGTTGCATGATAGCGCGGTAAGGAGGCATAAAGACGCAAACGAACTTGCTAATGATGTAAGGAAAGCATTGCAGACGTTAATTTGGGCATTTGTTCTATTTTCAATTAATCTTGTAGAAGCACTATCACTGGATCCACTCGTCGATAATTCCATAGCTGTACTAAAAGATGAAGCTATCAAATATATCCAATTATTATCAATTGATGTGGGTATTTCGACAGGTACCATGGCGTTAGGAATAATTTTCCTTTGGGCGAGTGCGCGAGAGATATACAAAGCGATACCCCATCTTTAAGTCCTCATTTAACCCTTGAAGCCTATTATCAATCATGATAACGAAGCGGTGCATGTAGTTCGATAATTTCTTATCGTTTCAGTCGTTGCAATATTTTTATAAATTACATTTAGCTGGTATTGAGCACTACCACCTCCACCAAAGGCTTTTGATTCACTCCAAGCCGTCGCAATTACACATACTTCCTTTTTATCATCGGATATTTTTGGTGCAGTCACCGAGCAGCGCCCTCCATGACATGACAGTTCATGAGTAGAGGCGGAGATAATTTCCTGGTCAGGTCCTACGCTATAACATAAAGATTCTCTCTGAGTGTTTTTGCCACCCTTAACGCCAGGGCTACTAGCCGTTGCACCACCTCTCGTCGAAGCTGTTTTGGGTTCCTGATAATTGCTGACCATATCTGTTACACAGGCTGATATTTTAATATCCTCCTGTTTACTCTTTATTTCGAGGATTTTGTCGTATGCTCCGTCGAGTATCGATTTCTTTTTATCAAGGCAATCAGAAGATGATTGCTCACCACAGGATATTGAATTGACGAGTTGGCAAGTTTGATATTGATATGTACTTGCAATGTTCATCCAAGTATCTGGGTTAGTGTTTGCAAATTTTGCGGTTAATGATTTGCCAAGAGCCGTTTTAATTTTACCCTCAGCATCTCTTATTGTAAGATTTCCCTCAATATCCAACCCTTCATTTACAGTTAGCTCTGTGGGTTTTGCACAAGAGATGATTTCGGTTTTATCGCATGCGCATAGAAGCAGAAAGGCTAGGCCTAGAGTTAATAAAATATATTTATTGTTTATATAGTACATATTACAAATCCAGTAGTGCGCTTGGGCTGTAGCTTACAGAGACCGATGAGCCAGTCTCATCTCCCGTGTTATCAATTTTTCTCTGTTTACCAGCTCGAAGGTTAACCCATAAACTTTCAGAGGCTTTAATATCTAAGCCAAAGGCACGTTTAAATGTTCTATTAAGAGCTGTCGGAGTATCGTCGCTGGTGTTACTGCCTTCAATGAGGGCGCGAATGGCTGGTGACCCAATTGCTATTCTAAGGGTAGTAAGGTTGCTATTTTCCCGATCAGGAGAATCTTCTGAAAGGGTATCCAGCACAGGGGCATCTGAAACATGCTTATATGCACCAGTAATACCGATAGCAGTATTATCTGTAGCGTCGCCAAAACCCCAAGATAGACCAATTACCTCGGTTCGACCTAAAGAATGATTGTCACCTCCAGATTCTGGTTGATATTCCCCAGTTGCCCATGAGAACCATAAGCGGGATACATTCCACCTCATATTTTTGGTGCTTTTGGCCATACATGAACTCGCACGCTTATTAACCTCTTCTTGATATTTCTCCCATTCTTTATCTGTCTGATCTGGTTTTAAAGGTATAAGCAGCACACAGAGATCATCAAGATTATTACCATCAGCTTTTTCTAAAGCTTTCCAATAAGCTGTAGACGGGTCATCCTTATCCGGTTCCAAATAGTAGCTGGTTTCTATAGCAACAGCGCGCCGTTCAAATGAAACATCATTCGAGTCAGAAGTACCTTGGGCATAGCTAAATGATGTAGCAGCCCAAAGGCGTGCTAAAAAATTCGTGTCATATGTAGATATGCTTAATGGCATAAGCGAAGTTCTGGCAGGCGAAATTGATAGGCCAAAAGCGTCATCACTATTTAATGCCTTCAAGGCTAGAGTTAGGTTTCTTGGGTTTTGAATAACGGTAGTATCATCCGCTGAAATACCCAGGAGTGACATCGCGGTCACATTACCAGGCGCAGTTTCTACAACTGCTTTTGATAGTTCAACATTACCTTTGGCACTATTTATTATGTTCGTCTGCTTATCCGCGTCCGTCTGTGGCACATCGTCTGCTGACGCAGAAAGTGTAAAAAGAAAGAAGAAAGAAGCTATGATATAAGATGATTTCATTTTCGAATCCCTCATTGGACATCAATGACAAATTGGTTTTTATAGAACTTTGAATCATGCGGATTACTTGTCGTGTCAACATTGCCACTGTCTGAGCCCACTGAAGTGCCATTTACTAACATATCGAAGTCATACACGCCGTTAATAGATTCTTCCATACGACATACTAAAACCGCTGTATAAGAGCCTTTTGGAAGATTAGCTGAATGTGTTTCGTTTTTTTTGGTCACATTTTGAAATAGACTACTTCCGGCTAAGTCCCAGCCCTGCGGAGTTGCTCTCCAAAAGTCTATCCTAGCTGTGATTACTGTTCCGCCATTACGATTTAGTACCATTGAAATAGGTTTCTTCGATGTGATTTGCATTGCCTTCTCCCTTGTTAACCCAATCTTCGATTAATATTCATGCTTCAACTCGATAATATCCTGCCTCGCCACTCCGGCCCGCTGGATGTGGGCGAAGGCGTGCCAGCGGCCCATGGCGATCACATCTGAAATCGTCATGGCCGGAGCCAGGCTGTTTCCTTCCGTTCTGTAGCGCCTCTCCTGATCCTCTGCCCGCCATGCGGCCTGTTGCTGGGCGCTCAATTGCGCGACGCCAACCTTGTCGGGGATGAAGCGCTGATCCGCTTCATAGGTGCGCCGCGCCGATGCCTGCCCGACGGCGGGACCGGAAAACAATCCTTTTGCCGCCTTGAAGAAAAATGTGGGTCCGGCATCCAGCTTGCTTGCTGTCTCGTCGATTGGGTCTAATGGCGTCCAGCCGCTGACCAGCCGACGCTGGTCAAGGCTTTCCCACTGGCCGTCGTCGAAGACGCGGTTGCGCTCGAATTCCCCCGCGCACCAGCAGGCGTAAGAAACCGTCGCCTGATCCTCGCTGCGCAGGAACACCTTACTGCGCGTTTGTTGCAAAAAGTTGTCCGCCGCGTCCTTGCCCATCGCCTGCTTGAGCGCGGCGACGGTTTGCGTGGCGAACACGCCCGCAAGGCCAGTCGAACGCGCCACGTTCCAGAAGGTGGCGTCACTCAGGCCCGAGCTCGGGTCCACCGTCACGATCTCCTGAACCTCGTCCATCATGACGAGACAGGGCCTGTCCTGCGGCGTGGGGCCGTCCTTGCCCTTCAGGGCGGCCTCGCGCAGGCGGGCTTCACGGTAGAGCGTCGTCTTGAGCAGCACCGCGACCAGGCGCGCCGCGATGCCTTCCTCCAGCGTGGACAGCGTGACCAGCACGACCTTGCCATTCAGGGGCGCGTCGAGGCTCACGGTATTGGACGCAAGGCCGGAGGCGAAGCGCTCGCGCAGCATCGGAGCGCCCGCGAAGTTGTCCATCAACTGCGAAACGTTGGCAATGATCCCTGTCCGGGTGTCCTTCGCCATCTGGCTCCACGCGCCGGACAGGTATTCCTGGCTGGCGATGATGGCGGGACCGGAGAGGTTCTGGCGTTTTTCCTCAAGAGCGTCGTATGCCTCGCGGTCTCCCTTGGCTAGGGCCTGGTTCGTCTCGTCCATGAGCTGCCTGATCTCATCCGCGAGGGCATCGAGCGCGGATTTCATCTTGTCTGGGTCCAGCACTGCCTGGTAGGCCCACCACAGGCTGTAGGGGTGAACGACAGCGCTTTCGGCCTTTCCCTGCGGCGTCTGCGCATAGGCGCGGCCAAGCGTCAGCATGTGACGCATGACGTTCGAGGCCATGTCCGGCCAGAACGATTCGCGAGAGCTTCCGCCGGTCTGGTGCAGGACCGAGCGCAATGTCGCCGCGATCTGGTTCGGCGTGAGCTTTTCGCAGATGTTCACGCCCTTTTCATTGGGGCCGGTGCCGATCCAGATGAGGTCGCCCGAGCGTCCCACTTCGCCCGCGATTCTCTCTGCATCGCGCCACAGGACGCCCTTCGCGTCCGTCACATAGGCCCCGAATTGGCGTTGCTCCAGCACCTGCCGCAACAGCGGCTTGAGTACCGCCGTGGTCTTGCCGTCGCCCGTGCCGCCGAACACCATCAGGTGCTGGAAGAGCGACTCGCGGTCCAGCGCCAGCGCCTGGCCGGGCGACGGGGCGGCCAGATCGCCGCGCACGCGCATCGTGCCGGTGCCCGCGCCGATGGTGAACAGCGGTGAGTCCTTCAGGTAGCCCGTGGCGTGGCGCATCTGCCTGACATAGGAATTATGCGCGAGCGCCCGCGCCTCGGCGCGGTAGGGCCAGCGCACATGCGCGTCCTTGGAGATCAACTCGTAGGGCGCGGCCTGCTCGCGCCGCCAGTATTCGATGGCGGTGATGGCGATAAGCAGGCCCGCGCCAACGGACACCAGCGCCCAGGCGAGCACGAAGCCGACCGAATTCACAAGCGCGTGCAGGGCGCTGCCGAAGGCGTCGCCGATCACGGCGGTCCAGACGGACCAGCCGGAGACATAGACCGGCTCCTCATGCGGAAACTGCTCCAGCAGCACCTTCGCCGCGTCGGTTTCCGGCGTGCCGGGGGTCAGAGTCAGGTTCAGGATTCCAATAACGATCAATGGCAGGAGGAAGGTCAGCAGGGCGGCGGTCAGGCCCAATTGACCGGCCTTCTCCTGCATCGCCGCCGTGAAATGGCGGTCCGCGAGCCACGGGATATCCCGCCCGCCGACCAGCTTGCCGTCCTCCCACAGGGGCCGGACGATATCGGGCGGAACGTCCTCGTAGAGAAAGGGGTAGCGCTTCTCCGGCCAGAGCTCCCTTGCAACGGCTTCGCGTTCTCCCCGGTTAAGCGGGTTTGACGACCGAATGCCGAGCCGCTCGACGCCAGCGGCAAACAGAGCGCCCACGCGGGACGCGTAGGGCACGCGGGCAATGCCCCACGTCAGGGGATGCCAGAAGGGAACCGCCAGGGCTCCGATGACGAAGAGCGCCGCCGCCGGAAAGACCATGAGGCCCTTCCAGAGGATTTTCCGCACGAAGGGCACCGTCATGATGACGGAAAGGGCGACGAACAGCGTCACGATCATGCCGATCCATCCCATGCCAAGCAGAGCGGGAAGCGTGTTCATGGCCGGGCTTCCCTTGGCGTCAGGGTCCGCAGGGTTTCCGGGATCGTGCTGGGAGATAAGGGTTCGCCGCGCCCGCACGGAAGGGATCCCGGAACGGCGAGGCAGTAGAAATCCCACTTCTGCGGGGATTCCACCCGGTGATACAGGCTGAACACGCGGCCTAACGATACCTGTTGTCCGACTTGGGCATTCGGCGTGAAGGCGGCTTTGTTGACATAGAAGCCGACAAGAATGTCGCGCCTTGTGGCGACTGCGATGATCTTGCCCGGCGTCCAGTCGCCGGTCCAGAACTCCTCCGGATCAAGCTTGATCACTTCGGACGGCAGCTCGCCGGTGTTGCTGAGGAGTTGTGTCAGGCGGTCGATGATCTCCTGGGTTTCCGGCAACGCGAACGCCTTGGCGGAGTCGGTCGGCAGAGTCTGGGGCGGAGCGCCTTTTGATGCCAGGAATTGAGCAAGCGCCTGCTGACGAGCAACTACCAGTTGCTGTTTGGCATCGGCGATGTGCGGGGCCGGTTT
Source organism: Gammaproteobacteria bacterium (assembly GCA_016716465.1). Taxonomy (NCBI): domain Bacteria; kingdom Pseudomonadati; phylum Pseudomonadota; class Gammaproteobacteria; species Gammaproteobacteria bacterium. The sequence continues at coordinate 1,316,367 of JADJWH010000001.1, read as the reverse complement.
TACATCCGGCAAGATGCGGATGCCGATCAGGCCGAGAATAATCAGGGAAATGCTCGCGACGACAATAAACCTGGCGGTGCTACGCCATCGGGCGGCACGTACATGTCCCTCTGTTACCAGCAGCTCCCACTGCGGCACGGTTCGATCCCTCCCCAAGGACCTCCCCGAATAGATTACTCTTTGTGTTGAATATTGCCAGAGAACACGGAATGGCTAATCCGTTTCGAGACGGTTCTAATACCTCCGGGCTAGGCGTAAAGCGTCATTTTCTCCTTAAACACCGTCCACAACATTCACGTCCTTTTCATCCTTGACCATGGCAGCGGTTCGTCCCGATAGCCGCAAACCTGAAGGCTTTTCCACTTCGTTTCAACGAGTGCGGCTGGCCGATACGCGCTGCCGGGGCCTGCGTCATGAAGGCCGCGATGGTCGCGGTCGGAAGACAAAGGAGAAAAGTCATGACTTACTTCGTCACCCCGTCGGAACTCGAACATCTCAGCGAAACGGAACTACGCTCGAAACTGTTCTACCTGGCGCAGGAACTCCACCGCATAGAGGAGTCGCAATTCGAGAGGAAGCTGGTCCTTGCCGCGATCGAAAACGTGCAACGCGCACTGCTGCGCAAGAAGCACAAGGGTCCGAAATTGTAAAAGGTACACCGATAATGGAAGTGCCTGCAAGAACAGGCACTTCCATTGCTTTAGTTGCTGACCGATCTCGACAATATTGCCTAAAATTGCAAACGATTATTCTTCAGGGCATCCTAGAGAACTCAACCACTTTGAAAACATGGCGAATGTTATTGCGTGCTGAAAAATTGGCGTGTGATTGAGCATGTAACGGAGAATTGTAGCTTCCGAGTCCGTTCAGCCCCCGTTCAGAATTCATCTGGTATTTATGTTTCTGTAGCTGGAGTTATCTATAACAAGAGGGTACTAACAATGAAAATCCTTGCCAATAGTTATGGGTTTATTTTCACATTACTTCTTCTAGCTAATAGCTCTCCGGCCTTGTCTGACGAAATTTCAGATAAACTTAAAGACGGATTCAGTAATATCTTTAAGCAACTACAGGCTCAGAACAATACTTCTTCGCCATCTGATAGCACATCTAATACCATAGATCAGAAAGCCCTACCTCAGAAAGAAGCAACTCAGATATCAAGTAATGCTGAAACCTCATCTAACGCTACTTCTTTTCAAACTGATCTTGTGGGAGTAAAACTAGGGATGACAGTAAATGAAGTAAGTTCGGCGCTAAATAAATACATGCCGGGAGCGGATATTATTGAAGTTCCCGCAATAGTCCCAGATGTTCCTTCCAGTAATTATGTTTCCGCATTAAAAGTTACTAAGCCTGGCAGCAATAATAACTCAGAAGAGCGCATTAATGTTTTGTTCCCTGCGCCACAGAACTCAGAAAAAGCAGTAGCTATTTTTCGATATATACATTTTGCTGTGAATGAGCGCACAACGCTGGAAAATCTAGTTAACTCACTAAAGAAAAAGTATGGGAAATTATCGTATGATAAGGATGAATCAAATTATGGCATTACATCAAAATATCTAATATGGGTATGGAGCCAGGATGGATCTCTGCGCACAGTGAATCCATATGATACAGCAACGTTGAAACTTGCTGGAATCAACATAATTAATGTTGGTGACAACCTGGATTCGGATGCCTTTAAAATTACATGGCTGAGAAATGGCGACTACAAAAATATTATTCACGGATGTAAAAACTCAAGCATCGGGTGTAGTACAGTCCTAAGCGCAAAGCTAACTCATGAAAATGGTCTAGTTACTATAGCTTTCATTTCCGCCATAGATATTGCTGCATGCGATATTGCTTCCGCTAACACTGAAAAATTTGTGGCGGAATACAAGCAGAGTGAACAGCAGAAAGCTTTAGACAAGGCAAATTCACAAAAAGGTCCAGCGCTATAACTCTTTATAGATTGGATTTCTTCTTCTCTTTCAAAAAGGGGACGACATGAAAATTATAATTGCCGGTGCTGCCGTTACGCTTCTTGCCGCTTGCGGACAAGGTGCTTCTTCCATGGCTACTTCCGGATTGTCGGGGGTATATGGAGGCAATGAGTGCCTATTCCAAGACCTCACTTTCAAATCTGACGGCTCCGTCAGATTCTCGCAGTTTGGTAGCGACGAATGGGGTGATTACAAAATCGACGGAGACAAGGTTCTAATCAACACAAACAAAAGGAGCGTTGCTTTTACACGCAATGGTGATTCACTGGATTTTTATATGAACGGACAAAAATCGTTCGTTTGTAATAAAATGTAATTGCCAGCATTACAGTGATCTCAATTTAGATGTAACTTATAAGTTTAATAAGTTGTTAGCCTACACGCGATCATCTATGCCGTGGTATGTGCAGAAGCGTTTGGCTGACATGTTTGTTATTGAGGGGCTATTGGAAGTTTAATATGCGATGGCCGAGTCCCGTTCGGTCCTCTATGGCCACCGTGCAGGCTGTTCAGCCTGCACTTCGCAAAACCCGGTCGAGCGGTTCCGCTCTTCCCGAAAGCCTAAAGTGTGAAAAAAAGAAAATTGAAAATGAAAGTGGTGCGGGCGGTCGGAATCGAACCGACACTCTGTCGCCAGAACTGGATTTTGAATCCAGCGCGTCTACCAGTTCCGCCACGCCCGCAGATTGGATTCGTCACGTAGTATATTGACGACGGAAAAATAGAGAAAGCTATTTTAACGATTATGAGATTTATGGCAATTGGAGTTTTTGTAGTCCTATTTACTTCCTTTCTTGCGCTTCGCGTCAGCTCCGCCCTTAGGCTTGCGGCTGGATGGCCGCTTCTTCACCGTGTTCACCGCTGATGCGTCTATCATATCCTTGATGTGAGACGCATAGAATTTCTCGATCATCTCGACGCTGGTACGGCAGTTCTTGGCTACCTGATAGATGTCCGCCCCTTCCATCAGCCTCAGGCATATGTAGGTATGGCGAAGGCTGTAGGCCGTTCGGGTCAGGCCTTCACGATCCTTTTTCAGTCCTTCTTCTTCCAGGATTGTATTGAAGAGCTCGCGCTGAATCTTCCCAAAAATAAGGTCTGTTGGTTTTGGATTGGTTCTCTTTTTCAGCCGTTCAAACGGCATTACGGCTCCCGGCATACTTTTACAGTAGCCGACGCCACGTTTGCCCCGAACGCTGATTTCCAGGATGGTCTTGTGGGTGCTGTCGTCATCCACGATTTGCACATCCCTGTATTCCAGCCTGATCGCTTCATCAGGTCTTAGCCCTGTATTCACCATGAACAGGACGAAGTCATGCATTTGCTCGCACGCGTATTTCCAGCGCGGATTAATCGGTTTCTCCGCTCTGCGGCGGGTTGCCTCGTAAAGCTTTTTATATTCCTCGGGCGAGAACCATGCCCGATGAGAAATCTTCGGAGAAGTTTTGTACGGCGGAGAAAGATCGGGGATGTATTCTATCCATCCATGTCGCTGCGCGGTCTTCAGGATATGGCGCAGCGTGATTATTTCGGTGTGCAGGGTACTGCGGGCGGGTCTCATCGGCTCACCCGTTTCAGGATGCTTACGGGAGGTCATGCGATGAACCCGGTACTGCTGGACTAGGCCGGGGGTGATTTCCGGCAAGGTTTTATGCTCGAAGAAGGGCATCAGGTGAACCCTGATCTTGTCCTTCAGGGTGGCAACATACTTGGGGCTGCGTTCCCCGAGGGTTATAGCTTCGAATTCTTGCTCAAACAGGGCGGCGGCTTGCTTGAATGATTTGCCGCTCTTAAGCTCACCAGACCGGAGCTTGCCTTTCAGGCTAAGATACCAGTCTTCGGCAAAATCCTTTGCGTGGGCCAGGCTGTCTTCTTTTGTTGATGTGCGCCAGTTTTTGCCATCGAGGAATGTGGAGCACTGCCAGTAGTTGCTGTTCTCGCGTCGATAAACGTGGAGCTTGCCTCCCATCAATTTATGTTTTTCTGGCATGATGGCTTCCTGATACAATACGCCCACAAATGTGTAATTTGTGTAACATATGTGTAAGTATATTCAGGAAGTTTAAAATTGTAAATATGTTTGTTTTTATTGGATAATTTAGATTAATGACGTGAAGGAAATTGCATTTTGAGTCCGGCGCGTCTACCTGTTCCGCCACCCCGGCGCGCAGCGTGAGAGTATACAAGCCCCCGTACGGACATGACAACAAAAAGCCCCGGCTGCGGCCACCGCCCGCCCGCACCAATGTGATGCGTCGCTCCGATTTTTTCTACGACCTGCCCGACGAGCTTGTCGCCCAGGCCCCGCTGCCGGTACGCAGTCACAGCCGGCTGTTGTGCCTCGACAGGGACGGCGGGGAATGCCGGGATCGCATGATCGCCGATCTGCCCGGCCTGCTGCGGCCGGGCGATCTGCTGGTCTTCAATGACACCCGCGTCATGCCCGCCCGCCTCGCGGGCGTCAAGGACACCGGCGGGCGAGTCGAGGTGTTGGTCGAGCGCGTGCTCGCGCACGACACGGCCCTGGTGCAGATCCGCGCCAGCAAGCCTTTACGCGCCGGCGGCCGCGTGATCCTGGAGGACGGGACGGGTGCCGAGGTGCTCCGGCGCGCGCGGGGGGGATTCTATGAGCTGCGGCTGGACGGCGGTAACGGCATCAGCGAGCTGATGCATTCGCGGGGTGCCCTGCCTTTGCCGCCCTATATCACCCGTCCCGCAGACGAGGTTGACCGCGAGCGTTACCAGACCGTCTTCGCGCGCAACGAGGGCGCGGTCGCGGCGCCGACGGCCGGGCTGCATTTCGACGCGGACCTGTTCGAGCGACTTGACGCGGCCGGTGTCGCGCGCGCCCGGATCACGCTGCATGTGGGCGCCGGGACCTTCCAGCCGGTGCGCGTAGAAGACCTGGCGCAGCATCGCATGCACAGCGAGCGGGTCGAGGTGGACGCGCGGACCTGCGCGGAGATCCGTGCGGCGCGGGCGCGCGGCGGGCGCGTAATCGCGGTCGGCACGACCGTGGTGCGCGCGCTGGAGTCCGCGTCGGACGCGGACGGACCGCGGCCGTTTCACGCCGAGACGGATATCTTCATCACTCCGGGATACCGTTTCCGCGCCATCGACGGCATGATCACCAATTTTCACATGCCGCATTCCACGCTGCTCATGCTGGTGTGCGCCTTTGGCGGCCATGGACCGGTGATGTCGGCGTATCGCCACGCGGTCGAGGCGCGCTACCGCTTCTTCAGTTATGGCGACGCAATGCTCATCGTCTGACGGGCGCAGGGTGCAAAGAGAGGGCGAAGATGCATAAAATAGGCGCGACCGGGCCACGGCGTGCGGTCGCGATTTTTCCCCTTGCATCCCGAGAAGCGCATCTGACACGATGAAATTCACCTTGCTTTCCACCGATGGCGCGGCGCGGCGCGGCCGCCTCGAATTCGCCCGCGGCACGGTCGAGACCCCGGCCTTCATGCCGGTGGGAACCTATGGCACGGTCAAGGCCATGTCCCCCGGGGAATTGCGCGCGGCGGGCAGCGAGATCATCCTGTCCAACACTTTTCATCTCATGCTGAGACCGGGCGTCGAGGTGATCGCGGCGCACGGCGGCCTGCACGAGTTCATGGCCTGGGACGGGCCCATCCTCACCGACTCGGGGGGCTACCAGGTGTTCAGCCTCGGCGACATGCGCAAGCTCACCGAGCAGGGGGTTCATTTCCGTTCGCCCGTCGACGGTTCGCCCGTGTTCCTGGGTCCGGAGGAATCCATTGCCGTCCAGCGGGCGCTCGGGGTGGACGTCGTCATGGTATTCGACGAGTGTACGCCGTATCCGGCCACCGAGGACGAGGCGCGCGTTTCGATGGAGCTGTCGCTGCGCTGGGCCGAACGGAGCAGACGGGCCTTCGACGCCGACGGAGGGCGGTCCGGAGCGGCGCTGTTCGGCATCGTGCAGGGCGGGATGTACGAGGGGCTCCGTGAGCGTTCGCTGCGCGGCCTGCGCGAGATCGGGTTCGACGGCTACGCGATCGGCGGGCTGTCGGTCGGCGAGCCGCGCGGCGAGATGCTGCGGGTGCTGGATTTTCTCGCGCCCGGGATGCCGGAGCGCGCGCCGCGCTACCTGATGGGCGTGGGCAAGCCGGAGGACATCGTGGAGGCGGTACAGCGCGGGATCGACATGTTCGACTGCGTGCTGCCGACGCGCAACGCGCGCAACGGTCATCTGTTCGTCGAAGGCGGGGTGATCAGGATTCGCAACAGCGCCTATCGCAGGGACACGCGTCCGCTCGACGAAAACTGCGGCTGCCCCACCTGCCAACATTACAGCCGCGCCTACCTGCGTCATCTCGCGGTGTGCAACGAGATCCTCGGCGCGCGCCTGAACACCCTGCATAACCTGTATTACTACCAGTCACTTATGCAGGGATTGCGCGCGGCGATCGCGGCGGGAGAACTGGACGGATACGTGCGGCGCTTTTATGAAAAACGCACCCAAAACGGGGAGCCTGTGGCATAATAGCCGGCTTTATGGCCAGGGTTGAAATAACAGGAGCGTGATCATGGACTTCTTCATCAGTGACGCATGGGCCCAAGCCGGGGGGGCGCCCGCGCAATCCGGATTCGCCAGCCTCATTCCACTTATCCTCATTTTCGTCATTTTCTATTTTCTCCTGTTGCGGCCGCAGATGAAGCGCGCGAAGGAGCTCAAGAAGATGGTCGCCGCGCTGGCCAAGGGCGACGAGGTGGTGACCACCGGCGGGCTGCTCGGCCGGGTCACCAAGGTCGACGACAATTTCGCCGCGGTGGAGGTTGCCGACGGCGTTGTCGTCAGGGTGCAGAAGTCGGCCATCACCTCCATGCTCCCCAAGGGCACGCTCGGCAAGGACAAGGGAGACTGATCCGGTCCGCCGGACGAGCCCGACATGAATCGCTATCCCTTATGGAAGAATCTGCTGATCCTCGCGGTGATGATCTTCGGGTTCCTGTATGCGATCCCGAATCTGTACGGTGAAGTGCCGGTGGTCCAGATCTCCGCGCTGCGCGGCGCCAGCCTCGGCGAGGCCGAGAAGACGCGCATCGAGCAGGTGCTGAAGGGCGCCAACCTCGGCTTTCTCGCGCTCGAACAGGAGAGCGACAGGATCACCCTGCGTTTCGCCGACACCGAACTCCAGCTGAAGGCGCAGGACCAGCTGATAGAGGCGCTGGGCGAGGATTATGTGGTGGCGCTGAACCTGGTGCCCGCCACGCCGAAGTGGATGGAAGACCTCAACGCGGCGCCGATGTATCTCGGTCTCGACCTGCGCGGCGGCGTCCATTTCCTGATGCAGGTGGACATGGACGCCGCCGTGGCGCAAGCCGAAGAGCGTTACGTGAGCGACCTGCGTTCGCTTCTGCGCGACGACAAGATCCGCTACCTCTCCATCAGCCGCGCCAGCGGCGGGGTGGAGGCCAAGTTCCGCAGCACCGAGGACCGCGCCGCGGCTCAGGAGAGAATCAGCCGGGAATTTCCGGCGCTGCTGTTGAATGACAGCGAGGCGGACGGCGCCTATTACCTGGTGGCTTCGCTCAGCGACAAGGAAGTGCTCGACGCGAAGAACCTGGCGCTGCAGCAGAACGTGCTGACACTGCGTAATCGAATCAACGAGCTGGGTGTCGCCGAACCGGTGATCCAGCGCCAGGGCAGCGACCGCATCGTGGTGCAGTTGCCCGGCGTGCAGGATCCCGCCCGCGCCAAGGAGATCCTCGGCGCAACCGCCACGCTCGAGTTCCGCATGGTGGACGCCAACGGCGATCTCACGGCCGCCCTGGCGGGCAAGACCCCGATCGGATCGCGCCTGTACCGCGAGCGCAACGGCAACCCCGTCCTGCTCGAACGCCGCATCATCGTCACCGGTGACCAGATCATCGACGCGGCCTCCGGCCTGGATCAGCAAAGCGGGTCACCCGCGGTCTACGTCACCCTGGACAGCAAGGGCGCGCGCCAGATGCTGCAGACGACCAAGGAAAACATCGGCAAGCCGATGGCGGTGGTGTTCATCGAGAACAAGTCCCATACCCGCATGGTGGACGGCGCCCCGGTGAAGGAAACGAAGACGGTCGAGGAGGTGATCAACGTCGCCACGATCCGCGACCAGTTCAGCAAGCGCTTCCAGATCACCGGCCTGGACAGCCCGACCGAGGCGCGCAACCTGGCCCTGCTGCTGCGCGCCGGCGCGCTCGCGGCGCCGATCGAGATCATCGAGGAGCGGACCGTCGGCCCCAGCCTGGGGGCGCAGAACATCGAACGCGGTTTCAACTCGACCCTGATCGGTTTCGCCGCGATCGTGCTCTTCATGAGTTTCTATTACCGGGTCTTCGGCGTCATCGCCTCGGTCTCGTTGTTCAGCAACCTGGTACTGCTGGTTGCGATCCTGTCCATGCTGCAGGCGACCCTGACCCTTCCCGGTATCGCCGGCATCGCCCTGACCATCGGTATGGCCATCGATGCGAACGTGCTCATCTTCGAGCGCGTGCGCGAAGAGCTGCGTCTCGGCAACTCCCCCCAGGCGGCCATCCACGCGGGATACGAGCGTGCCTGGGGCACGATCCTCGATTCGAACGTCACGACCCTGATCGCCGGCTTTTCCCTGTTCCTGCTCGGTTCCGGTCCGGTGCGCGGGTTCGCCGTGGTGTTGTGCATCGGCATACTTACGTCGATGTTCAGCGCCGTGATGATATCGCGCTCCCTGGTGAATCTGGTGTACGGCGGGCGCAAGCTGAGCAGGCTGGCGATCTAGCGGAGGCCCCATGATAGAGTTCTTTCATATAAGGAAAGATATCCCCTTCATGAAGTACGCCCGGTCGACCACCGTGGTGTCGGCCATCCTGTTCATCGCGGCGGTGGCGGCGCTGGCGACGCGCGGGCTCAATCTGAGCATCGAATTCACCGGCGGCATCGTGGTCGAGGTGCGCTACGCGCAGGCGGCAAATCTGCAGCAGATCCGGTCCGTGCTCGAGGAAGGGGACTACCGCGACGTCACGGTCCAGAACTACGGCACCGCCCAGGATGTGCTGATACGCCTGCGGTTACAGCAGGACAAGTCCTCGGCCCAGGTCAGCCAGGAGGTGCTGGAACTGCTGAAGCGGCAGGATTCCAGCGTGGAGCTGTTGCGCGTCGAATTCGTCGGCCCGCAGGTTGGCCAGGAGCTTTACGACAGCGGCGGACTGGCCCTGCTGCTCGTCTGCGCGGGCATCATGCTGTATCTGGCGATGCGCTTCGAATGGCGCTTCGCCGTCGCGGGCATCATCGCCAACCTGCATGACGTGGTGATCATCCTGGGCTTCTTCTCCTTCTTCCAGTGGGAGTTCACCCTCGCCGTGCTGGCCGGCGTGCTGGCGGTGCTCGGATATTCGGTCAACGAGTCCGTGGTCATCTTCGATCGTATCCGGGAAATCTTCCGCAAGAAGCGCAAGATGCCCGTTCCGGAGACCATTGATCACGCCCTCACGGTCACGATGTCGCGCACGGTCATCACCCATACGATGACCGAACTGGTGGTGTTGTCCATGCTGTTCTTCGGCGGCGAGGTGCTGTTCTATTTCGCGCTGGCGCTGACCATCGGCATCGTGTTCGGCATCTACTCGTCGATGCTGGTCGCCAGCCCGATCGCGATGTGGCTGGGGGTGTCGCGCGAGAATCTGTTGCCGGTGAAGAAAGAGGGCGCCGAGGCCGACGCGACGCCGTAGGACGGCGCCGTCAGCGCGGGGCGGGGTCGGCGCCGTCGTGCTGCTGCGCCAGTTCGATGCGGTTGCGGCCCATGCGCTTGGCCTGATAGAGCGCCCGGTCCGCCCGTTCGATCAGATTGCCCGGGGTTTCGCCCGGCTTGTACAGCGAGATGCCGGCCGAGAACGTCGGCATCGGCATGGCCCGCCCTTCGAGCTGATATGAGCTTTCCGCGGTACGTTTCTTGACCTTCTCCAGGGCACGCAGCGCGCCGGCCTTGTCGGTGTTCGGCAGCAGGACCGCGAACTCCTCGCCGCCGTAGCGCGCCACCATGTCGTGGTGGCGGAAGATCGACAGGATGTTGGTCGAGAAGTTACGCAGCACCTCGTCCCCCGCCGCGTGGCCGTACTTGTCGTTGACCGCCTTGAACCCGTCCATGTCGATGAGGGCGAGCGAGAGCGGGTAGCCGTAGCGCTGCACGCGGGCCACCTCGTCCTCCAGTCGCCGCATGAACGCGCGCCGGTTCGGCAGTTCCGTCAGTTCATCGGTCAGGCTGAGGATGTGGACCCGGGTGAGTTCGTCGTTGAGATATTGCCCTTCGGTCTCGATGATGCGCAGGTAATTGTTCGCCATCTCGAGTTTCTTGGCCAGGGCGCCGTGGCCCTCGCGCAGTGTGGCGACCTCGGCGATGAGCGACTGCTTCAGTTGCCGCAGGTCGGCGTCGTCGCCGCTGCGCAGCAGATTTTCGTGCTCGCTGGTGAGGATGGCGCCGAAACGCTCGTTCTGTTTGATGACCTCGCGCACCTGGTGCGCCAGGGTCTCCTGGACCTTCTGGACGCGGGCGCGTTTCTCGTCGATCTGGCGCCGCTGGGCGCCGTCCAGCCGCCGGTCTTCGCCGGCCTCGCCCACCGGCAGCTCCGGGGCAGGGGCGGTCGCCGGCCCGGTGTCGTCGATGGCTTCGACGGACAGCGGCGCTTCGGTGCCGGGGGGTTCCGCGACGGCGGGCTCCTCCCTCGCGGGAGTCGGTTCCGGGACGGCAGCAGGCACGGGGGCTGTGGCAGGCTCGAGTCTCCCCGCTTCCTGGGCCAGTGCGATGATGTGGTGTCTGAGTTGCTCCAGTTGGGCGCGGTCCGGCCGCTGGGCAAGCCGCAGCCCGAGCAGCCTGATCTCGAGCCGTTGCGGACTCGCCTCGGGGAAGAGCTTCGCGTAGGCGGCGAGCAGGTCGCGCAGCAGGGAGGTGCAGAGCGTCAGGCTCTGTTCCGCCTCGCGCTCATGGGTATCGAGGACTTCCCGCACGTGTCGCGTGATGACGCCGACCGCGGGGGTCTGACCCTGCTCGGCGAGCAACTGCAGGACCTTGGACGTCAGCGGTGCTGCGGTGATATTGGACTCTGGTCCTGCCAAGTTCGTGCCCGTCTTACTGAATTTTCAGTATTTTGTTTCTTCAAGCCATGGATTCGTAACAGTAAATCCATGACGCTACGGCTCGATCACGGGGTGATAACAGGGTCGTCGGCAGGATCCGCTGCGCCACTCGCCCGCACCCTCCCGGTCGGTGGTTTTTCCAGCCCGTGATGAAGCGGAATACTATCACACAGCTCCGTCAAATAATAGACGCTTCATTTTGCGCCGGGATAGCTATCCTTTGTCGGAACAATAAGATATTTCATTTGGACGCCAGGGCGTCAAATTTTTGTACAACGGCCTTGCACACACCCAGGGAGACCGGCTGGCTTCCGGGGGCCGGGTTAGGCGATTGACTCCGATATCATGTATCCTTAGCCATTTTCCCGGGCCAGTCCACGTCCAACTGCCATATAAGGTGTGAGATGTTCGCAGCGAAGATGCAAATTGCCGGTTTCGACAACGATCTGTGGGATGCCATCCAGGGCGAGGCGAGGCGCCAGGAGGAGCATATCGAACTCATCGCGTCGGAAAACTACGCAAGCCCGCGCGTACTGCAGGCCCAGGGGTCGGTATTGACCAACAAGTACGCGGAAGGCTATCCCGGCAAGCGTTACTATGGCGGCTGCGAGTATGTCGATATCGCGGAACAACTCGCCATCGAGCGCGCCAAGCAGTTGTTCGGGGCCGCATACGCCAACGTCCAGCCGCATTCGGGTTCGCAGGCCAATGCGGCGGTCTATCTCGCGCTGCTGCAGCCGGGAGACACGATCCTCGGCATGAGCCTGGCGCATGGCGGGCATCTGACCCACGGCGCGAAGGTGAATTTCTCCGGCAAGATCTTCCATGCCATCGGCTACGGACTTGATCCGGCGACGGGCGAGATCGATTACGCCCAGGTCGAGGCGCTGGCGCGCGAACACAAACCGAAGATGGTGGTCGCCGGTTTCAGCGCCTATTCGCGCGTGATCGACTGGCAGCGTTTCCGCGCCATCGCGGACGAGGTCGGCGCCTGGTTGTTCGTCGACATCGCGCATGTCGCGGGCCTGATCGCCGCCGGCTGCTACCCGAGCCCGGTGCAGATCGCCGACATCACCACCTCGACCACCCACAAGACCCTGCGCGGACCGCGCGGCGGCCTGATCATGGCACGCGCCAACGAGGAGATCGAGAAGAAGCTCAATTCGATGGTGTTTCCCGGTACGCAGGGTGGTCCGCTGATGCACGTCATCGCGGCCAAGGCGGTGGCCTTCAAGGAGGCGCTGGAGCCCGAGTTCGGCGTCTACCAGCGGCAGGTGCTCGCCAACGCGCGCGCAATGGCGGCACGCATGCAGGAGCGCGGCTACAAGATCGTGTCCGGCGGCACCGACAACCACCTGTTCCTGGTCGACCTGATCGACAAGGACATCACCGGCAAGGACGCCGACGCGGCCCTCGGCGCGGCCAACATCACGGTCAACAAGAACAGCGTGCCGAACGATCCGCGTTCCCCCTTCGTCACCAGCGGCATCCGTATCGGCACCCCCGCGGTCACCACGCGCGGCTTTAAGGAGGCCGAGGTGCGCGCGCTCGCGGACTGGATCTGCGATATTCTCGACCGTCCGGGCGATGCGGGTGTGATCGACCGGGTGCGCGGCCAGGTACTGGACGTCTGCCGGCGTTATCCGGTGTATGGATCCTGAGAGTTAGTGCTCGCGCCGGCGGAGTTCATTCGCGGGCGTACGTGAGTAACGGCTGACCCCTATGCGATGCCCATTCTGCGGCGCTGTCGATACCCGGGTGATCGATTCCCGCCTCGCGAACGAGGGTGCCTCCATCCGCCGGCGGCGCGAATGCGTCAGCTGCACGGAACGTTTCACGACCTTCGAGAGCGCTGAACTCGTCTTTCCCCACATCGTCAAGCACGATGGGACGCGGGAGCCCTTCAACGAGGAGAAGCTGCGGCGCGGCATGTTGCGCGCCCTGGAGAAGCGTCCGGTGGACATCGAAGCCATCGAATCCGCCATCAATCACATCAAGCATCGGCTGCATGTCTCGGGTGAACGCGAGATACGCGCGCGCGAGCTGGGCGAGTGGGTGATGAACGAACTGCGCGACCTCGACGAGGTGGCCTACGTCCGCTTCGCCTCGGTCTATCGCCGTTTCCAGGACGTCAACGCGTTTCGCGAAGAGATCGAGCGCTTGCAGAGCGACGCCTCCTCGGAGCTCAAGAAAAGGCAGTATTCGCTGCTCACGCCGGATGAAGACGCCTGAATGGCCGCGCCGCAGCCGGAGGCTGTCGTGACGGCGGCCCCGGTCCCCGTGAACGATCGTCAGGATCACGAAATGATGGCGCTGGCCCTGCGGCTGGCGCGCCGCGGCTGGTATACCACCCGGCCCAATCCGCGCGTGGGCTGTGTGCTCGCGCGCGACGGCGAGATCGTGGGCGCGGGATGGCACGAGCGTGCCGGCGGACCGCATGCCGAGGTGGCCGCGCTCGCGCAGGCCGGCGCGCGTGCGCACGGCGCCGTTGCCTATGTCACGCTCGAGCCGTGTTGCCATCACGGCCGTACGCCGCCGTGCACCGAGGCGCTGATCGCGGCGGGGGTGCGGCGCGTGGTCGCCGCGATGACGGATCCGAATCCGCGAGTGGCGGGTGCCGGGATCCGGCGCCTGCGTGAGGCCGGGGTCGAGGTGGAGAGCGGGTTGATGGGCGCCGAGGCCGAGGCCCTGAATCCCGGTTTCATCACGCGCCACCGCGCGGGCCGGCCCTACGTGCGCGCGAAACTGGCGCTGACGCTGGACGGACGCACGGCGGCGGCGGACGGGCGCAGCCAGTGGATCACCGGCGCCGCCGCGCGGCGCGATGTGCAGCGCCTGCGGGCGCAGAGTTGCGCGATCGTGACCGGTATCGGCACCGTGCTCGCCGACGACCCCAGGCTGACGCTGCGACCGGATGAGCTGGACCTCGGCGAACTCGCGCGCCATGTCGATCCGGCGTCGATCCCCCGGCCGCTGCGCATCGTCGTCGACAGCCACGGCAGGATGCCGGCGGGCGCGCGGCTGCTGGCCGTTCCCGGACCGGTACTGATCGCCACCGCGGATGCGCCGGGCCCGCGTGGGGCGGCGTCCTCTGGAGATTCGATCGAATACGATCGCTTTCCCGGTCCGGGCGGACGCGTGGACCTGCGCGCGCTGCTGGCCGGTTTGGCGCAGCGTCAGGTCAATGAGGTACTATTGGAAGCTGGCGCGACCCTGAGCGGCGCCATGTTGCAGGCAGGCTTGATCGACGAAATGGTGCTCTATATTGCCCCGAAACTGCTGGGTGACCGCGGCCGCGCGCTGTTCGACCTGCAGGATGCCCTGACGCTCGCGCAGGCCGTGCCGCTGGTGATCACGGATGCGCGCGCCGTGGGTGACGACTGGCGCATCACCGCGCGACCGCATCCCTCAGCCGGAGGTGCCTGAGACATGTTTACCGGTATCGTACTGGGTCGGGGTGCGTTGCTCGCGCTGGAGCGGCGCGGCGCGGATATGCGCCTGCGCATCAGTGGCGCCGAAATCGACCTGGGGGATCTGCGCGCCGGTGACAGCGTCGCGGTCAACGGCGTCTGTCTGACCGCGCTCGAACCCGGCGGCAACGCGTTTTCCGCCGATGTCTCGCTCGAGACGCTTGCCCGCACCACGCTGTCCGATCTGCACACGGGCGACCCGGTGAATCTCGAGCTCGCCTTGCTGCCGACCACCCGGCTCGGCGGACATCTGGTCAGTGGTCATGTCGACGGCATCGGCCGGCTCGTCGACCTGGACGAGGCGGGCCGCTCGCGCCGGCTGCGCTTCGAGGCGCCGGGCGGACTCGCGCGTTATCTGGCCGAGAAGGGTTCGATCTGCGTCGATGGCGTCAGCCTGACGATCAACGCGGTGGCGGGGGCGCAGTTCGAGGTCAATGTGATTCCCCACACCCTGGAACAGACGGTCATCGGGACCTATCGCCGCGGCACGCGCGTGAACCTCGAGGTCGATCTGGTGGCGCGTTACATCGAGAGCCTGCTGGCGGGACGCGTGGCGCCGGCGGCGGGCATCACGCGTGAATTTCTCGATCAGCATGGATTTGTCAGAGATGTCTAGCCTGGGCGATTTTATGGAACAAGATGCCGTCGTGGAGATCGCTGCGTCGCGCGACGACGAGACCCATTTCAATTCCACGCCGGAGCTGGTGGAGGATCTGCGGCGCGGGCGCATGATCGTCCTGATGGACGACGAGGAGCGCGAAAACGAGGGCGACCTGGTCATGGCCGCCGCCTGCGTGCGCCCGGAGGACGTCAACTTCATGGCCCGCTACGGCCGCGGTCTGATCTGCCTGACCCTCACGCGCGAGCGCTGCGAGCAACTGCGCCTGCCGCTGATGGTGAGCGATACCTATGCGAAGCATCTGACCAATTTCACCCTCTCGATAGAAGCGGCGCGCGGAGTGACGACCGGGATCTCGGCGGCCGATCGCGCGACCACGATCCGGGCCGCGGTCGCGCCCGAGGCCCGGCCGTCCGATCTCGTACAGCCGGGCCACATCTTCCCGCTGATGGCGCAGCCGGGCGGCGTGCTTGCCCGCGCCGGGCATACCGAGGCCGGGTGCGATCTGGCGCGCCTGGCCGGCTTCGAACCGGCGGCGGTGATCGTCGAGATCCTCGACGAGGACGGCGGCATGGCGCGGCGCCCGCAGCTGATGCAATTCGCGCGTGAGCACGGCCTCAGGATCGGCACCGTGGCCGATCTCATTCACCATCGCATGCAGCATGAGCAGACGGTGGAGCCGGTCGCGGAGTGCGCGCTGCCGACGATCCACGGCGACTTCAGGCTCAAGGCCTATCACGACGCGGCCGATGACCAGCTGCATCTGGCGCTGATCCGCGGGGTGATCCGTCCCGAGGAACCGGTGCTGGTGCGCGTCCACATGGAAGACCGGCTGTGCGACATGCTCGGCACCACCTTCCATGAGACGAGCTGGAGCCTGCGCGAGGCGCTGGAGCGCGTGGCGCGTGAGCCGGCCGGCGGCGTTGTCGTGCTGCTGCGCGGCGGCGAGGACGCGCAGGGCCTGTTGCGGCGCATCATGGACCATCAGCTGCACGACAAGGGGATCGAGCTGCCCAAGCCGCCGATCAGCTCGGAACTGCGCACCTTCGGCATCGGCGCCCAGATCCTCGCCGACCTCGGCGTGCGGAGGATGCGCGTGATGGGTTCGCCCAAGCGCCTGCTGGGCCTGTCCGGGTTCGGGCTCGAGATCGTCGAGTATGTGCCCGGGAATGGCTGAGCGCCGGGCGCATCGGTTACACTAGCGGCACATTCTGCCTGAACGGAAACGAGATGACGGACATACGCACCATAGAAGGCGACTATTCCGCGACGACGGCCCGCTTCGCCATCGTCGCGTCCCGGTTCAACGGCTTCATCGTCGATTCACTCCTGCGCGGCGCGCTCGACGTCCTGCGCCGCCACGGCGTGGAGGACAAGTCGATCGAGGTCGTGCAGGTGCCCGGGGCCTTCGAGCTTCCGCTGGTCGCCAAGCGGCTCGCCGCGTCGCGGCGCTACGATGCGGTGATCGCCCTCGGCGCGGTGATTCGCGGCGGTACCGCCCATTTCGACTACGTGGCGGGCGGCTGCGCGCGCGGACTGGCCGAGGTGGCGCTGAGCTGCGATCTGCCGGTGACCTTCGGCGTCCTGACCGTCGACACGATCGAGCAGGCCATCGAGCGCGCCGGCACCAAGGCCGGCAACAAGGGCGCCGACGCGGCGCTCACCGCGCTCGAGATGGTCAGCCTGCTGCGCAAGCTGAGCGGCTGATTCGGCCGACTCGATTTACTTGAAGGGAAATCGCATGAACAGCGCGCGCAGCCGGGCCAGGCGCTGTATCGTCCAGGCCCTGTACCAGTGGCAGTTGACCGGACGCGATGCCGGCGGCCTCGACGCGCAGTTCTTTATCGACGAGGGCGAGGGCGAGATCGAACGCGCCTACTTCGACGAGGTGCTGGCGGAGATCCTAGCCCACGTCGATCCACTGGACGAACTGCTTGCGCCGCTGCTCGACCGTCCGCTCCAGGAGGTGGATCCGGTCGAACTGGCCATCCTGCGCCTCGGAGCCGGCGAGCTGCGCTATCATCCCGAGATCCCGTTTCGCGTCGTGATCAACGAGGCCGTGGAGCTGGCCAAGATGTTCGGCGCCCATCACGGACATAAATACGTCAACGGCATCCTGGACCGGCTCGCCGCCCGTCTGCGCGCCGGGGAGATGCCCGCCGCCGGCGGCAGCGGTTCCGCGTCCAAGTGATCCGGCACGCTCTTCCAGTGCCGCGCAGGCGGGGAGGGAGATCCCTGTGAGTTCCTCGGAGTTCGATCTGATCGCGCGCCATTTCGCGCGTCCCGGCGCCGGGCGTTCCGACGTCGTCCTCGGCATCGGCGACGACGCCGCGCTGTTGCGACCGCCGGCCGGGATGGAGCTCGCGGCCGCGATCGATACTCTGGTTGCCGGCGTCCATTTTCCCCTCGACACCGACGCGGAGTCGATCGGTCACAAGGCGCTGGCGGTGAATCTGAGTGACCTGGCGGCGATGGGCGCGCAACCCGCCTGGGCCATGCTCGCGCTCACGCTGCCGCGGCCGGACGAACGCTGGCTGGCGGACTTCGCGCACGGATTCTTCGCATTGGCGCGCGCCCACGATGTCGCGCTGATCGGCGGCGACACCACGCGCGGACCGCTCACCATCAGCGTGCAGGTGCTGGGCTTCGTACCGCCGGGGGCCGCCTTCCGCCGCGACGGCGCCCGGCCGGGTGACCGGATCTACCTCACGGGGACCCTGGGCGATGCCGGACTCGGCCTGCTGCTCGCGGGCGAAGGGCACGGCCGCGACGCCGGGACCGTGTATCTTCGTCAGCGGCTCGATCGCCCGGCGCCGCGCGTGAACGAAGCGCTACGCCTGCGCGGTCTGGTGCACGCGGCGATCGACGTCTCCGACGGACTGTATGCCGATCTGGGTCATATCCTGCAGGCGAGCGGCGTCGGGGCGACGCTCGATCTCGATCACCTGCCGCTGTCGCCGGAGTTCCGCGCTACACTGGCGGCCATGGAGGCCGCGAATCATCCCGCCTTGCGCGGACTGACGCCTGGAAAGGCGTGGGCGGATCTGGCGCTCGGGTCGGGCGACGACTACGAGCTCTGTTTCACGGCCCCGCCCGCGGCCGCGCCCCGGCTGGAAGAACTCATGACCTCGGGAATTCCCTGCACGTGCATCGGGGTCGTCGAGGCGCAGGCGGGCCTGCGGCTCAGGCTGGCGGAGGGTACCGCCTACCGGCCGCCGCGAGGCGGTTACGATCATTTCGGCGCCGGCGACCGATGAAGGCGCCGCCGCTCCCGATGCGGGTATTGAAGAACCCGCTGCACTGGCCGGCGCTGGGCTTCGGTCTGGGCGCCGTGCCGTTCGCCCCGGGCACCTTCGGCACGCTGCTGGGGGTTCCGCTCTATCTGCTGCTCGCGCAGCTCCCGTTGGCGGGATATCTTGCCGCGCTCACCGTGCTCTTCCTCGCCGGCGTCGTCGTGTGTCGCGTCACCGCGCGTGCGCTCGGCGTGCACGATCATCCGGCGATCGTGTTCGATGAGGTGGTCGGGTTCCTGGTCACGATGACGCTGGCCCCGTCAGGGGCCTGGGCGATCGTAACGGGTTTCGCGCTGTTTCGCCTGTTCGACATCTGGAAGCCGTGGCCGATCCGCGGGATCGATCGCCGCGTGCACGGCGGGCTGGGCATCATGCTGGACGACGTGCTGGCGGGGGTGTACGCGCTGCTGATCTTGCAGCTGATTGCGCGGGTGGGGTCGTAGGCCGGTTACGGGCACGGCTTCGATAATTACGGGGACAGATTTGAAATCTGTCCCTTGGCTTTGTTCGGGGACGGACTTAAGTCCGTCCCCTATTTTACATTCAGCCAGTAGTCGTACAGGGAATCGGCGACGCGCTGCAGCCCGGCGATGCGCTCCTCCAGCCGTTCCGTCATCTGCGCCGTGCCCTGCACCGCGGGCTGGCCCGCGCATTGCGCGAGTTCGGCGCGGTATTCCGCGCACCACTCCCTGACCATCGCGCCCGTCACCTCGACATGGAACTGCAAGGCCAGCGCCCGATCCTTGATGAAGGCCTGATGGCGACAGTGCGCGCTGCGCATCAGCAGCGTGGCCCCAGTCGGCAGCGTGAAGGTCTCGCCGTGCCAGTGGTAGCCCTCGAAGCGCGCCGGCAGATGCTCCGTGATGCCGGCGTCGCCGGCCGATTCCACCCTGACGATCTCGTGCCAGCCGATCTCCTTGACCGGATTGCGGCCCACTTCGGCGCCGAGCGCCTTCGCGATCAGTTGCCCGCCGAGGCAATGGCCCAGTACCGGGATGCCTTCCGCCGCGGCCTGTCGGATCAGTTCGAGTTCCTGCGTGACCCAGGGCAGCGGATCGTTCACGCTCATCGGTCCGCCCATGAATACCAGGCCGCCGACCCCGTCGATGCGCTCCGGCACGGTTTCCCCCATGTCGATCCGGATCGTGCGAAAGGGGATGTCGCGCGCGGCGAGGAACTCTCCCAGGTATCCGGGGCCCTCGCAGGCGATGTGGCGGAAGACCAGGACCGGTTTCATGCCACGGTTCCCCGCGGCGTAACCGGTCCCCGGGTCACGGGCAGGGATGCATGCCCTTTTCGATCAGGGCATACGCGGAGTGATTGTGGATCGACTCGAAATTCTCCGACTCGAGGATGTAACCCTCGATGCGCCGGTCGGCGTTGAGGCGGGCGGCCACGTCGCGCACCATGTCCTCGACGAATTTCGGGTTGTCGTAGGCGCGTTCGGTGACGAACTTCTCGTCCGGCCGCTTGAGCAGGCCATAGATTTCGCACGAGGCCTCCTGTTCGACGATATCGATCAGGTCCTCGATCCAGACGAAGCCCTTGGTGAGCGCGGTGACCGTCACGTGGGAGCGCTGGTTGTGCGCGCCGTATTGCGAGATTTCCTTCGAGCACGGGCACAGGCTGGTGACCGGCACCACGACCTTCACCGTCATCTGCGACTTCTCGGGCGACGCCTCGCCGATCAGGGTGACGTCGTAGTCGAGCAGGCTCTGCACGCCGGACACCGGGGCGGTCTTGTTGACGAAGTAGGGAAAGCGCATCTCCATGTGGGCGGAGGCGGCGTTGAGCGTCTCGCGCATCTGCGCCAGGATGTCCTTGAAAGAGGCGACGGTGATCTCGCGCTCGTGGGAATTCAGCAGTTCCACGAAACGCGACATGTGCGTGCCCTTGAAGTTGTGCGGCAGGTCGACGTACATATTGAAGGTGGCGATGGTGTGCTGCTCGCCGCCGCTGCGGTCGCGCACCCGCACCGGGTGGCGGATGTGCTTGATGCCCACCTTGTTGATGGGGAGCTTGCGCGTATCCGGGCTGCCCTGGACGTCGGCGATGGCGCTGGTATTGATCGGATTCATCGTTCGTTCACCTCGCTGTAGCGGACCCCGGCGCTGTCGGTTTCCCACAGCATGACTGCGACGACGCGCACGGTGTCGGTGTTCAGTACCTCGGACAGCCCACGATGGAAAAAGGCCGCGATGTTCTCCGCCGTCGGATTGATCCGGTCGAACGGCGGGATGTCGTTCAGGTTGCGGTGATCGAGCGTGGCGGCGAGGTCCCGCGCCGCCTGCTTGATGACCTTGAAGTCGACGCCCATGCCCACGTTGTTGAGCGCGGTGGCCTCGACCTCGACGTCGACCTTCCAGTTGTGTCCATGCAGGCGGCTGCAATCACCCGGATAGTCGCGCAGACTGTGGGCCGCGGCGAAGCCCGTGGACACTTTCAACAAATAACGTGACTGCATCGGAATACTTGACTAATTTAGTAGGAATTTACGCCAAGCGGCAGGATTTGGCAAGGATGGCTTGCCAGCCAGGCATTCACGGTACGCAGGATGCCCGGCGTGTCCAGCTCGCATTCGGCGAGGAGCTCGGCCCGGCCGCCGTGTTCCACATACAGGTCGGGCAGCCCGAGGTTGATCACCGGCAATACGATGCCCTGCGCGGCGAGAAACTCGCTCACGGCGCTGCCGGCGCCCCCCTGCACGGCGTTTTCCTCCACCGTCACGAGCAGGTCATGGGTGGTGGCCTGGTGCAGCACCATGTTCTCGTCCAGCGGTTTGACGAAGCGCATATTGACGACGCTGGCGTCGAGTGTCTCGCCGGCCTCGAGGGCGGATTGCACCATGCTGCCGAAGGCGAGCAGGGATACGCGGCGGCCTTTGCGCCGCAGCTCGGCGCGGCCGAGCGGCAGGGCGGCGGCCGGCTTGCGCACGGCGCGTCCCGGACCGGTACCGCGCGGATAGCGCACCGCGCAGGGACCGTCATGGTGATAGCCCGCGGTCAGCATCTGGTAGCACTCGTCCTCGTCGGCCGGCGCCATGACGACCATGTTCGGTATGCAGCGCAGAAAGCTCAGGTCGAAGCTGCCGGCGTGGGTCGGGCCGTCCGGGCCGACCAGCCCGGCGCGATCGATCGCGAACAGCACCGGCAGGTTCTGCAGCGCGACGTCGTGGATGAGCTGGTCGTAGGCGCGCTGCAGGAAGGTCGAATAGATGGCGACGACGGGTTTCAGGCCGCCGCAGGCCAGTCCGCCGGCCAGCGTCACGCTGTGCTGCTCGGCGATGCCGACATCGATGAACTGGGCCGGGAAGCGCCGGGCGAACTCGTTCATGCCCGAACCGTCACTCATGGCCGGGGTGATGGCAACCAGCCCCGCGTCGGCCGCGGCCGTATCGCACAGCCATTCGCCGAAGATCTGCGAGTAGGTCGGGCGGCCGCCGCCGGCGCCGAGCATGCGGCCGTCCTCCGGGTTGAAGGCATTGACCCCGTGGAAGGCGCAGGGGTTCTCCTCCGCCGGATGGTAGCCCTTGCCCTTGCGCGTCACCACGTGAAGGAACTGCGGTCCCTTCAGCGAGTAGAGGTTTTTCAGTGTCGCGACCAGGGTGTCGATGTCGTGTCCGTCGATCGGGCCGATGTAGTTGAAGCCAAGTTCCTCGAACAGCGTGCCCGGGACCACCATACCCTTGACGTGCTCCTCGGCGCGCCGCGCCAGCTCCCAGACCGGGGGCGGCAGCGCGCTGAGCACCTTCTTGCTGCCTTCGCGCATGGTGGAATAGAGGCGCCCGGAGAGCAGCCTGGCGAGGTAATTCGAGATGCCGCCGACGTTGCGTGAAATCGACATCTCGTTGTCATTCAGGATCACCAGCAGGTCGGCCTCGGTGTTGCCGGCATGGCTGAGTGCCTCGAAGGCCATGCCCGCGGTCATGGCGCCGTCGCCGATCACCGCCACCGTCTTGCGCTCCTCGCCGCGGCGCTGCGCCGCGATCGCCATGCCGAGCGCCGCGCTGATCGAGGTGCTGGAGTGGCCCGCCCCGAAGCTGTCGTAGGGGCTTTCGCTGCGCTTCAGGAATCCGGACAGACCGTCCTTCTTGCGCAGGGTCGCCATCGCCCGGCGACGGCCGGTCAGTATCTTGTGCCCATAGGACTGGTGACCGACATCCCAGACCAGCGAGTCGTACGGCGTGTTGAAGACGTAATGCAGGGCGACGGTCAGTTCCACCGTGCCTAGGCTGGAGGACAGATGGCCGCCGGTATGGGAGACGGACTGGATGATGAACCCGCGCAGCTCGTCGCTGAGCTGGCGCAGCTGTTGCGGTCGCAGCTGGCGCAGCTCGGAGGGATCATTGATGCCTTCCAGCAGCGGGAAGCCAGGTTTCGTGTCCGTCATCCGTCCTTATACCCTTGATCTACGTATGGAATAATGCGTGCTTTGGCCGGGTGATGCAAGCGCCATGCGCCGCTCTCCGCCGCTAATGGATGCGCCGGATGATATAGGCCGAGATCTCGCGCAGCAGCTCCGCCTGCGCGCCCAGCGCCTCCAGATGTCCCACCGCCTCGCGATGCAGTTCCTCCGCCAGGCGTTTCGCCGCCTCCACGCCGAGCAGGGTGGCGTAGGTCGGCTTGTGGTTGTCGCGGTCGCTGCCCGAGGTCTTGCCCAGCGTCGTGGTGTCGCCCTCGGCGTCGAGCACGTCGTCGCGGATCTGGAAGGTGAGGCCGATGCAACGAGCGTACGCGCCCAGCGCGGCCACCGTCGCCGCCGGCAGATCGCCGGCGGCGAGCGCCCCCATCAGTACGCTGGCGCGGATCAGTGCCCCGGTCTTGCGCGCGTGCATGTCCTCCAGTTCGGCAAGGCCGAGCGCGCGGCCCACGGCGGCGAGGTCGATGGCCTGGCCACCCGCCATGCCGAGCGATCCGCCGGCCAGCGCGAGGGTGTCGATCATGCGCAGGCGTTGCGCCGCGGCGATGCCGGGTGCGGGGTCCGCCGCTAGGATGTGGAAGGCCAGCGCCTGCAGCGCGTCGCCGGTCAGGATGGCGGGGGCCTCGCCGAAGGCGACGTGGCAACTCGGCTTACCGCGCCGCAACGGATCGTTGTCCATCGCGGGCAGGTCGTCGTGTACCAGCGAGTAGGCATGGATCAGCTCCACGGCGCAGGCGGCGCCGTCCAGCCGCTCCGGCGCCACGCCGAAGGCCTGCCCGGTGGCGTACACCAGCAGCGGCCGCACGTATTTGCCGCCGGCGAGTGTCGCGTAGCGCATCGCGCGGTGGAGGTCGCGCGGCTCCGCCTCCGCGGGCGGCAGCCAGCGGTCGAGTGCGGCCTCGACCCGGGCGCGGGACAGCTCCATGAAACCGTCGAGCGCGACGGCGGGTTCAGTCTTCGGTTTCGTCGGTGAATGCACGGGTATCGGTTTTCCCATTTTCCTCGATCAGGATCTGCACCTTCTGTTCGGCCGTCTTCAGGGACTGCTGACAGGCCCGGGTCAGCGCGATCCCGCGTTCGAACTGGCGCAAGGATTCCTCCAGCGGGAGGTCACCCTGTTCGAGGCGCGCGACGATGGCCTCGAGTTCCTGCAGGGAGTGTTCGAAATCCGGCGTCTCGTCCTGTTTGCGTTCGGGTTTTTTCGCCACTCGATATACCTGCTCGTTCACGCGGTGAAGGCCGGGCCCGCTCCATCCAACGTCATGTGGAGCCGTGCGGTGCCGCGGGGATGGCACATTATATATCATTTTTTCTCCCTCATTCCGCGGCTGGAACGCGCGCGGGCCCGCTCGTGCCCGCCGCGGCGCTTCATGATAGACTGCGGGCGGTTTTTGCAGCCAGGACGAGCGAATACGAGCAATGAGCAGCAAGGTTTACGACGCCGCCGCCATCGAGGTCCTCACCGGCCTCGAACCGGTGCGCAAGCGCCCCGGCATGTATACCGACACCGCGCGCCCGAACCACCTGGCGCAGGAGGTCATCGACAACAGCGTCGACGAAGTCCTCGCGGGTCACGCCCGCCGCATCCAGGTCACCGCCTGGAAGGACGGTTCCCTCGAAGTGGAGGACGACGGGCGCGGCATGCCGGTGGACATCCATCCCGGCGAGAAGATTTCGGGCGTCGAGGTGATCCTGACCCGGCTGCACGCGGGCGGAAAGTTCTCACAGAAGAATTACCGTTTCTCGGGCGGTCTGCACGGGGTCGGCGTGTCCGTGGTCAACGCCCTGTCGAAGAAGCTCGAGGTCCACATCCGGCGCGACGGCCAGGAATACCACATGGCCTTTGCCGGCGGCGAAAAGGCCTCCGCCCTGAAGGTGGTCGGCAAGGTCGGCAGGCAGAACACCGGCACCCGCGTGCGCTTCTGGCCCGACCCGAAATATTTCGATTCCGACAAGTTCTCGTTGTCGCGCCTGAAGCAGTTGCTGCGCGCGAAGGCAGTGCTCGCGCCCGGCCTGCACGTCGGTTTCCACGACGAGGCCAGCGGCGAGCGCCTCGAGTGGGAATATCAGGACGGTCTGCGCGATTACCTGCTCAGCGCGCTGCAGGACAGCGTCCTGCTGCCCGAGGAGCCCTTCATCGGTTCCATGGCGGGTGAGAGCGAGGCCGCCGACTGGGCGGTGGCGTGGCAGCCGGAGGGCGGCGAGCCGGTGGCCGAGAGTTACGTGAACCTGGTGCCGACGGTGCAGGGGGGCACGCACGTCAACGGTCTGCGCACCGGTCTGGCCGACGCGATCCGTGAATTCTGCGAGTTCCGCAATCTGCTGCCGCGCGGTGTCAAGCTGACCGCCGACGATGTCTGGAGCGGCTGCAGCTACATCCTGTCGGTCAAGATGGAGAACCCGCAGTTCTCCGGCCAGGTGAAGGAGCGGCTGTCCTCGCGTGAGTGCGCCACCTTCGTCGCCGGCGTGGTGAAGGACAGCTTCGGCCTGTGGCTCAACCAGCACGTCGAGACCGGCGAGAAGATCGCCGCGCTCGCGATCACCAACGCCGAGGGACGCCTGCGCGCCGCGCGCAAGGTCGAGCGCAAGCAGGTCACGCGCGGCCCGGCGCTGCCGGGCAAGCTGGCCGACTGCAGCACGCAGGATCCGCGCCTGTCGGAACTGTTCCTGGTCGAGGGCGACTCCGCCGGCGGTTCGGCCAAGCAGGCGCGCGACCGCCAGTTCCAGGCGGTGATGCCGCTGCGCGGCAAGATCCTCAACACCTGGGAGGTCTCCGCCGCCGAGGTGCTGGGTTCGCAGGAGGTGCACGACATCGCGCTCGCGATCGGCGTCGATCCCGCCTCCAGCGACCTCGCCGGTCTGCGCTACGGCAAGATCGCGATCCTCGCCGACGCCGACTCGGACGGCGCGCACATCGCGACCCTGCTGTGCGCGCTGTTCCTGCGCCACTTCCGCCCGCTGGTGGCGGCGGGCCACGTCTACGTGGCGATGCCGCCGCTGTATCGCATCGACCTCGGCAAGGAGGTCTACTATGCCCTCGACGAGGCCGAAAAACAGGGCATCCTCGACCGCATCGCCGCCGAACACAAGAAGGGCAAGCCCAATGTGCAGCGTTTCAAGGGGCTGGGCGAGATGAATCCGCTGCAGCTGCGCGAGACCACCATGGCCCCGGAAACCCGCCGGCTGGTCCAGCTCACCATCGAGGAAGGCGACGACACCGTGGCCCTGATGGACATGCTGCTCGCCAAGCGCCGCGCCTCCGACCGCAAGAGCTGGCTGGAGGAGAAGGGGAACCTGGCGGAGCCCGTAATCTAAGAACCGGGGACAGATTTCAAATCTGTCCCCGAACATTTTTGATGGGGGAGATAGGCCTGCTGGCGGGGACAGATTCTAAATCAGTCCCCTAACAGCATCTGTCCCCATACTCCATACCGGGGACGGAATTCAATTCCGTCCCCTAGATGAAGTGAGGTACTCATGAGCGAAACCCTCGAAATCGATTACGAAGGCGTCGAACGCCGTCCGCTGCGGGCATTCACCGAGAAGGCGTATCTCGACTATTCGATGTACGTGATCCTCGATCGCGCGCTGCCGCACATCGGCGACGGGCTCAAGCCGGTGCAGCGGCGCATCGTCTACGCGATGTCGGAGCTGGGGCTGTCGGCGGCGGCGAAGTACAAGAAGTCGGCGCGCACCGTGGGCGACGTGATCGGCAAGTTCCATCCGCACGGCGACTCGGCCTGTTACGAGGCGATGGTGCACATGGCGCAGCCGTTCACCTACCGCTATCCGCTCATCGACGGGCAGGGCAACTGGGGCGCGCCGGACGATCCGAAGTCGTTCGCGGCGATGCGTTACACCGAGGCCCGGCTGTCGCGCTACGCCGAGATCCTGCTGGCCGAGCTCGGCCAGGGCACGGTGGATTGGCAGCCGAATTTCGACGGCACGCTGGATGAGCCGGTGGTGCTGCCGGCACGGCTGCCCCATGTGCTGCTGAACGGCGTCACCGGGATCGCGGTCGGCATGGCCACCGACATCCCGCCGCACAACCTGCGCGAGGTGGCCGCCGCCTGTATCCACCTGCTCGACGAGCCGAAGGCCACGGTCGCCGAGCTGTGCGAACACATCGCGGCCCCCGATTTTCCGACCGAGGCGGAGATCATCACGCCGCGTGCCGAGATCCTGCGCATGTATGAGACCGGCAACGGTGCGGTGCGCATGCGCGCGCGTTACGAGGTCGACAAGGAGGGCATCGTTATCCACGCCCTGCCGTACGGCGTCTCGGGCGCCAAGGTGCTGGAGCAGATCGCGCAGCAGATGGGCGCGAAGAAGCTGCCCATGGTCGAAGACCTGCGCGATGAGTCCGACCACGAGAATCCGACCCGGCTGGTGATCGTCCCGCGTTCCAACCGCATCGATTTCGAGGCGTTGATGTCGCACCTGTTCGCGACCACCGACCTCGAGCGCAGTTATCGCGTCAACATGAACGTGATCGGGCTGAACGGCCGGCCCCAGGTCAAGAATCTGCGGACGCTGCTGGAGGAGTGGCTGCAGTTTCGCGCCGACGTCGTCACGCGGCGGTTGACGCATCGCCTTGAGGCCGTCCAGCGCCGCCTGCACATCCTCGACGGCCTGCTCGCCGCCTATCTGAATCTCGACGAGGTCATCCGCATTATCCGCACCGAGGACCATCCGCGTCAGGTCCTGATGGAGCGTTACGCGCTGAGCGAAATACAGGCCGACGCGATCCTCGACATTCGCCTGCGCCAGTTGGCGAAACTGGTGGAGATCGAGATCCGCGCCGAGCAGAAGGCCCTGAACGGGGAACGCGAGGATCTCGAGAAGACGCTGGGCTCGAAGGCGCGCCTGAAGAAGCTGATTCGCGCCGAGCTGCAGGCGGACGCCGACAAGTACGGCGACGCGCGCCGCTCACCGCTGGTCGAACGCGCGGCCGCGCAGGCGATCGACGAGACCGCGCTGGTGCCGACCGAGCCGGTCACGATCGTACTGTCCGAGAAAGGCTGGGTGCGCGCCGCCAAGGGGCATGATATCGACCCGGTGAGCCTCGGCTACAAGGCGGGCGACGGCTTCAAGACCGCCGCGCTGGGACGCAGCAACCAGTCCGCCTATTTTGTCGATTCACATGGCCGGGCCTATACCCTGCCGGCGCACACGCTGCCGTCCGCACGCGGCCAGGGGGAGCCGCTGACCGGCCGCCTCAGCCCGCCCGATGGCGCGACCTTCGCCGGGGTCATGATCGGCGCCGACGAGAATTTCACTCTGCTCGCGAGCGACGCCGGTTACGGTTTCGTCGCCAAGCTCGGCGAGCTGTTCTCGCGCAACAAGGCGGGCAAGAGCGTGCTGTCGGTCCCGGCCGGCGCGCTGGTGCTGCCGCCGGCGGCCGTCGCGGATCCGCAGAACGACCTGGCCGTCGTCGCCAGTAACGAGGGGCACCTGCTCGTCTTCCCGGTCGGCGAACTGCCGCAGCTCGGGCGCGGCAAAGGCGTCAAGCTGATGGGGCTCGCCTCGGCCAAGGTCGCCTCGCGCGAGGAGTTCGTCTCCGCCCTGACGGTGGTGCCGGCGGGGGGCTCGCTCAAGGTCACCGCCGGGCAGCGCCATACCGTGCTGAAGCCGAAGGAGCTGGAGCACTACCGCGGCGAGCGCGGGCGGCGCGGGCTCAAGCTGCCGCAGGGATTCCGCAAGGTCGACCGCTTGGATCCGGTCTAGGGCGGCGGCGCCGGCGACTTGATTTTCGTCGGCGCGCCACCATGATTAGCGTCGTAACCACTTGGTTATATTTGAATTAACGAGGAAGGAATGAAGCGTATCCTGTTGTTTCTGGCCACAAACCTGGCCATCATGATCGTGCTCAGCATCTCGCTGCGCGTGCTCGGCGTCGAGAGCATCCTGGACCAGCAGGGTGTCGATCTGAACCTGAATTCGCTGCTGATCTTCGCCGCGGTATTCGGCATGGGCGGTTCGTTCCTGTCCCTGGCCATGTCCAAATGGACCGCCAAGCGTTTCACCGGCGCGCGCGTCATCGAGCGCCCGGCCAACGAGGCCGAGCAGTGGCTGGTGGCGACCGTGCAGCGCCAGGCGCGGCAGGCCGGCATCGGCATGCCCGAGGTGGCAATCTATGACTCCCCCGACGTTAACGCCTTCGCGACCGGCGCGAGCCGCAACAAGGCCCTGGTCGCCGTCAGCACCGGCCTGTTGCGCTCGATGAGCCGCGACGAGGCCGAGGCCGTGCTGGGCCATGAGGTCAGCCACGTCGCCAACGGCGACATGATCACGCTGGCGCTGATCCAGGGCGTGGTCAACACCTTCGTGATCTTCCTGTCGCGCGTGATCGGCCACCTGGTCGACCGCGTGGTGTTCAAGACCGAGCGCGGCCACGGCCCGGCCTTCTGGGTCACCGCGATCGTCGCCGAGCTGGTGCTGGGCGTACTCGCCTCCATCATCGTGATGTGGTTCAGCCGCCAGCGTGAATTCCGCGCCGACCAGGGCGGCGCCACGCTCGCCGGCCGCCAGAAGATGATCGCCGCGCTGGAGCGCCTGAAGCAGCGCATGCCGCAGCCGCTGCCCGATCAGCTCGCCGCCTTCGGCATCTCGGGCGGCATCGGCCACGGCCTCAAGCGCCTGTTCATGAGCCACCCGCCGCTGGAAGAGCGCATCGCCGCGCTGAAGTCGATGGAAGTGACGGGTGTGAGGAGCGAGGCGTAACGCCAAAAGAGGGGACGGATTTCAAATCCGTCCCCGATTGTGAGTCAGCAGAGGAAGTGAATGGAAGTGGGGACAGATCAGAAATCTGTCCCCATTTTGTTTTTTACCACTGCAAGAGGGGAAGAACTTTCTTTGTTGCTCCCCTCCTCCTCCCTCCCCCCCCCGGCGTTTTTCCCCTCCTCCGGCGCCCCCCCCTTTTTTTTTTTTTTCCCGTCGCGTTCTTTTCCCGGCCCCCCCTTCCGTTTCTCTCCGCCCCCCCCCCGCCCCCCCGTGGGTCGGTGGTGGGGCGTCTCCCCCCTCTCCCCGCCGCGGGGGGGGGGGGGGGGTTGGCGGTCCTTCTTTTTGGTCCCCCCCCCCCCGCCGTTTTTTTTGCCGGGGCGTTGCGCCCCGGCGCCTCGCGTCCCCCCCCCTTTCTGTTTTTCCCCTTCCCGCGGCCCTCCCCCCCCGGCCCGGCGGGGTTTGCCGCCGTTTGTGCGTGGCCTGGGGGTTTGTTGGGGGCCCCTCCCTGGTTTTTTGCGGGGTCCCGCCGCCGCGGGGCCCCCGGGGGCGGCGGGGCGCCCCCGGGCGGTCCTGCCCGCCCGCCGGCTGGGGGCTGGCCGGGGGTGCCGGGGGGGGCCGCCCCGGGCGCTCTGGCCGCTCCCCCTTCCTCCCTCCCGGGGGGGGCCCCGCCCCCCCCGCGGGGGGGCGCGGGCGGGGCGCGCGTCCCCCCGGCTGCGGGGGCTCCCCGGGCCCGGCCGGCCCCCCCCCCCCCCTTTTCTTTGTGGATCTCCTTCGGCGACGGGGATTCAACGGCGTTGTCCCGTATTCCGCTGCTCTGCATCCGGTCTACTGTAGGAGGGGACGGATTTCACAATCCGTCCCCGGGTTTTAAACCGGTCGCTTGAACGGCTCGCCGGCCACTTCCTCCACCAGCCGCGGCACCAGATAGCCCGGCAGGTTCTCGCGCAACTGCCGGTGCAGCGCGCGCGCGGTATCGATGTCCACCTCGAAATGCGCGGCGCCCTGCACGCGGTCGAGCAGGTGCAGATAGTAGGGCGTCACGCCGGCCTCGAATAAGGCTTCGCTCAGTTCCGCAAGTACGGCCGCATCGTCGTTGACGCCGTGCAGCAGCACGGACTGGTTGAACAGCGTGATGCCGGCGGCGGCGAGTCGGGCCAGCGCTGCGCCCACATCATCGTCGATCTCATTGAGATGGTTGGCGTGCACGACCATCACCGGCTTCAGCCGGCCGCGCGCGAGCAGCTCGAGCAGGCCGTCCTCGACACGGGAGGGGAGCACGATAGGCAGGCGGGTATGGAGGCGCAGCCGGCTCACATGCGGTATCGCCTCCAGCCTGTGCACCAGCCGCGCGAGGCGCGGCGTGGTCAGTGACAGCGGGTCGCCGCCACTCAGGATGACCTCGCGCAGCGAGCCGTCGCCGGCGATGACGCTCACCGCGTCCTGCCATTCATTGTCGGCGGCGTGTTCCTCGGTATAGGGGAAGTGCCGGCGGAAGCAGTAGCGGCAGTGGACGGCGCAGGCGCCGGTGGTGATCAGCAGGGCGCGGCCACGGTATTTGTGCAGCACGCCGGCGCCGCGCCGGGCCGCGTGGTCACCGACCGGGTCGGCGGAGAACCCCGGCGCGGGCTGACGTTCATCGGCAAGGGGAAGTACCTGGCGCAGCAGCGGGTCGGTCGGGTCGCCGCGCCGCATGCGCCGGGCATAGGCGCGCGGCACGCGCATCGGAAACGGGCTGTCGAAATCGACGCCACCGCCGATGCGTTCGGGCGCGATCTCGAGCGCGGCCAGCAGCTCCGCCGGGCGGCGATAACCGGCGGCCAGTTCCTGCTGCCAGCCGTCGGACTGCCATGAAAGGGGAGTTCGCGCTATCATAATGCCCTTATTAAAAGGCGCCTTTGGCCAAATCCGCCATTCCCGCACAGGCGCGGGCGATCCCCCCCCCCCCCCCCCCCCGGCCCCCCCCCCGCGGGGACTTCATGCGGAAGTCGCGGGGTTACGCACCGTTCGTGCGCCTGACATTGTAGGCGATTCCGCGGCGGCTGGGTAAGCGCCGGCCTGCGGGCGGATCATACGAATTCTATACAACCACTGGGAAACGACAATGGCAGTCTACGGCACCAACGAGTTCAAGAACGGCCTCAAGGTCATGATCGACAACGATCCCTGCAACATCGTCGACCTCGATTTCGTCAAGCCCGGCAAGGGCCAGGCCTTCACCCGCGTCAAGTACCGCAACCTCAAGACCGGTCGTGTCAACGAGCGCACCTACAAGTCGGGTGAGACGCTGGAGGGCGCCGACGTGATGGACACGGAGATGCAGTATCTCTACAACGACGGCGAGTTCTGGCACTTCATGGTGCCGGAAAACTTTGAGCAGTACATGGTGCCGCAGGCCGCGCTGGGCGACTCGGCGCAGTGGCTCAAGGGCCAGGAGACCTGCATCATCACGCTGTGGAACGACTCGCCGCTGGCGGTGACGCCACCCAACTTCGTCGAACTCGTCATCACCGAGACCGATCCCGGCGTGCGCGGCGACACCTCGGGCGGCGGCGGCAAGCCGGCGACGCTGGAGACCGGCGCGGTGGTGCGCGTGCCGCTGTTCGTCAATCAGGGCGAGACGATCAAGGTGGACACCCGCACCGGCGAGTATGTCTCCCGCGTGAAGACTTGATGTCGATATCGCCCAAGGGGACAGACTTCAAGTCTGTCCCCGATACTGCGGAGGACAAGGGGGCAGATTTAAAATATGTCCCCGAACCCAATGTCGGAAGGGGACGGATTTGAAATCTGTCTCCGACGCATCTGTCGACTGGTGGCCCAGCGCGCCGCTGGAGAATCTGAGGGTCCGCGCGGCGCTGCTGGCGCGGATACGCGAGTTCTTCGCGGCGCGCGGCGTGCTGGAGGTGGAGACGCCGACCCTGGCGGGCGTCGCCGTCACCGATCCCCATCTGAGCAGCCTGCAATCCCGCTATACCGGTCCGGGGTTTCCCGCCGGGCGCCCCTTGTACCTGCAGACTTCCCCCGAGTTCGCCATGAAGCGCCTGCTGGCCGCGGGCAGCGGCCCGATCTACCAGATGGGCAAGGCCTATCGCGACGGCGAGGCCGGGCGGCTGCATAATCCCGAGTTCACCCTGCTCGAGTGGTACCGGCCGGGTTTCGACCTGTCCGCGCTGATGGGCGAGGTCGAGGCGCTGGCGACGCAGGTGCTGGGTCTGACGGGGCGCTTCGAGCGGGTGAGCTACCGCGAACTGTTCCGGCGCCGCCTCGGGATCGATCCGTTCGAGGTTTCCGAGGACGCACTGCGCGATTGCGCGCGCCGGCACGGCCTGCCGCGCAGCGCGGAGCTGCCTCTCGCCGGGCCGGATGCCTGGCTCGATCTGCTGCTGACCCATTTCATCGAGCCCGGACTGGGCGCCGGGACGCCGTGTTTCGTCCACGACTATCCGCCCGGCCAGGCCGCGCTGGCGCGCATCCGCCCCGGTCCCTGTCCGGTCGCCGAGCGTTTCGAGCTGTATATCGACGGCATGGAGATCGCCAACGGGTATCACGAACTCGGCGATCCGGCGGAACAGCGCATCCGCTTCGCGCATGACCGGGAACGCCGCCGGCGCGCAGGGCTGCCGGACGTGACGCCGGATGAGCGCCTGCTCGCCGCGCTCGCGCACGGCTTGCCCGACTGCGCCGGCGTTGCCCTCGGCGTCGACCGCCTGCTCATGGCCGCGCTGGGCGCAAAATCGATCGGCGAGGTGGTGGCGTTTCCGCTGGATAAAGCTTAGGACTAAGAGCTGAGTATTGTAGGTTGGGCTGAGCTATGCGAAGCCCAACATCGCCATCCGGTAACGTTGGGCTTCATTGCATTCAGCCCAGCCTACAGGTGTATCCGGACGGACGGCCTGTGCCGCGTTTTCTATTCTTTAAACTTAGTCCTTAGTCCTCAGCACTTAGTCCTGTGTTTTTTATGGTTCCCATCAACTCCCCCATCCTCACCTTCGCGCCCGGGACGAGGGTGTCAGCCCAGCGTACCCGCTCCGGTCCAAACAGCACGATGACGGTCGAGCCCATATTGAAGCGGCCCATCTCTTCGCCGCGCTCGAGTTCGATGTTCACCGGACGGCCCGAGGACGGGCGCTGCCAATACCCGCGCGGTCGCTCGCGGGAGACCGCGCCGGTCCAGACGGTTTCGATGCCGGCGACGAAAAACGCCCCCACCAGGATCATCGCCATCGGACCCGCCCCGGTTTCGAATACGGTGATGAGACGTTCATTGCGCGCGAACAGGCTGCGGACGTGGCGGGTGGAATAATCGTTCACGCTGAACAGGCGTCCGGGGATGTAGCGCATGTCCGCGAGGACGCCCGCGAACGGCATATGAACGCGATGGTAGTCACGCGGGGACAGATAGACGGTGGCGAAGCTCCCGCCCAGAAACCGGTCCGCCAGTTCTCCATCGCCCCCGAGCAGGGATTCCAGTGTGTACTCGATGCCCTTGGCCTGCAGCAGACGCCCCCGCTCGATCCTGCCCGCCTGGCTGACCGCGCCGTCGGCGGGGCAGGCGATCTCGCCGGCGCCGGAGACAACCGTCCGCGCGCCCGGGGCGAGGGCACGGGTGAAAAAGGCGTTGAAATCCGGGTAGGCGGTCGGGTCCGGTTGCAGGGCCTCGGTCATGTCGACCCGGTAGCGGGCGATGAAGCGCCGGATCAGGGTATTTTTAATCGGGATAACGCGCACGCGCGCCAGACGGTACATCAGCCGGGCACAGGCATGATGCGGCAGCAGGTAGATCAGCAGTGTCGCAATGAATCCAAGAAACGTATGTAACAATTCCGGGCCTTGAGGGTTGTGTCGTGGGGCCGACAGGCACGCTACTATACCGGATAACGCCGGGATAAAAAGCCCGGCACGGAGGGCGCACGATGGATGTGGAAATCGAACGTCTGGCCCAGCGCGTCGGCGTCGCGCTGGGCGGCCATGGATACATGCTCGCCACGGCGGAATCGTGTACCGGAGGCGGTATCGCCGCTGCGGTGACCTCCGTGCCGGGCAGTTCCGGCTGGTTCGAGCGCGGCTTCGTCACCTACAGCAACGCCGCCAAGCACGACCTGCTCGGCGTGCGCGAGGCCACGCTGGCCGCGCACGGCGCGGTGAGCGAGGCCACGGTGCGCGAGATGGCGGCGGGCGCGCTCAGACACAGCGCCGCCCAGGTGGCCGTCGCGGTCAGCGGTATCGCCGGGCCGGATGGCGGCAGCGCGGAAAAGCCGATTGGTACGGTCTGTCTGGCCTGGGACGGCGCGGGTCTGCTGGCGCGCAGTGAGACCCGGCATTTCCCTGGCGACCGTGCCGCCGTGCGGCGCCAGGCGGTGGCGGCGGCGCTCGCGGGGGTGATCGAGATTGTCGGACAGCGGCGCGGGAAACTCTGACGGCGGCGCCCCGCGGGCAGGCCTGCGCCGGCTGTTTCTCGCCCTGTGGCCCGAGGCGGACGTGCGCGACCGTCTGCGCGAGCGGCTGAAGGCGGGTCTGCGACTCCGCGACGGGCGTCCCGAGCCGGTTGCCAACCTGCACGTCACGCTGGTCTTCATCGGCGATGTCGAGACCGCGCGCGCCGCCGCCATCGAGCGCGCCGTGGCCGGTGTTCCGGGTGATGCCTTCACGCTCTCCCTGGAACGGGTGGGCTATTGGCCGCGTCCCCGCATCCTGTGGCTGGGACCGCGCGAGACCCCGCCGGCCTTGTACGCCCTGGTCGGACGTCTGCGCGCGGCGGTGATGGCGGCTGGAGGTCCGGAGGAAACAAGGCCTTATCTCCCACATATCACGTTGGCCCGGAAGGTCACGCGACCACCGCGGGTGGACAGGATCGAGCCCCTGTCCTGGGAGGTCACGCGCTACTCGCTGCTGGAGTCGGTTCCCGCCGCGAACCGCCGTGCCTACCTGGAGCGGGGCTGCTGGCCGTTGCGGCGGGAGAGCCCCTGATCCGGTGAGCGCGAGACGCGCGCCGCGCCGGGTCGCGGGGTGTTCGCGCGCGGGCATTCTATGGGATAATCCCGGCGCCAGGTTTCACGCAAGGACGATCGCGCAAGGGATTGCCGATTCACTCGGAACAGCAGGGGGAGACAATGGAAGAAAACAAGCGTAAGGCATTGGGCGCGGCCTTGAGCCAGATCGAGCGTCAGTTCGGCAAGGGTTCGGTGATGCGCATGGGTGACGCGGGGGTGGAGCGCGATATCGGCGTCATATCCACCGGTTCGCTCGGACTCGATCTCGCGCTCGGGATCGGCGGCCTGCCGCGCGGCCGCATCGTCGAGATCTACGGCCCCGAATCCTCGGGCAAGACCACGCTGACCCTGCAGGTGATCGCCGAGGCCCAGAAGGCGGGCGGCACCGCGGCCTTCGTCGATGCCGAACACGCGCTGGATCCCTCCTATGCCGCCAAGATCGGCGTGAACGTCGATGACCTGCTGGTTTCGCAGCCGGACACCGGCGAGCAGGCGCTCGAGATCACCGACATGCTGGTGCGCTCCGGCGCCGTCGACGTGATCGTCATCGACTCGGTGGCGGCGCTGACGCCGAAGGCCGAGATCGAGGGCGAGATGGGCGACTCCCACATGGGCCTGCAGGCGCGCCTGATGTCGCAGGCGCTGCGCAAGCTGACCGCCAACATCAAGCGCTCGAACACCATGGTGATCTTCATCAACCAGATCCGCATGAAGATCGGCGTCATGTTCGGCAACCCCGAGACCACGACCGGCGGCAACGCGCTCAAGTTCTACGCCTCCGTGCGCCTCGACATCCGTCGCACCGGCGCGATCAAGAAGGGCGATGAGGTCATCGGCAGCGAGACCCGCGTCAAGGTGGTGAAGAACAAGGTGGCGCCGCCGTTCAAGCAGGCCGAGTTCGACATCCTCTACGGCGAGGGCGTGTCGCGCGAGGGCGAGATCATCAACCTCGGCGTGCAGGCGGGCGTGATCGAGAAATCCGGTGCCTGGTACAGCTACTCCGGTGAGCGCATCGGCCAGGGCAAGGACAACGCGCGCGATTATCTCAAGCAGAATTCCGCGATCGCGCA
Source organism: Gammaproteobacteria bacterium (assembly GCA_016716465.1). NCBI lineage: Bacteria > Pseudomonadati > Pseudomonadota > Gammaproteobacteria > Gammaproteobacteria bacterium. The sequence goes on along the minus strand of JADJWH010000001.1, from coordinate 1,279,671 downwards.
CGAGATCGAGGGCAAGATCCGCGGCCAGCTGCTGACCCTCCCGGCCAAGGCCGGGGCGGCCGCCAGCGAGGCCGAGGCCGCCGAGGCCGAGGTCTGACAGCGAAGCGCCCACGCGAACCGGGGACGGAGATCCGCCGCCGCGCCATGGATCTGCTGGCGCGGCGCGAGCACTCGACCGGCGAGCTGCGCACCAAGCTGCGCGCCAGGGGGTTCGAGGACGAAGAAGCGGTCGATCTCCAGCTCGGGCGTCTGCTCGACGAAGGCCTGTTGAGCGACGAGCGCTTCGTCGAGGCCTTCGTGCACGGGCGCCGGCTGCGCGGCCAGGGGCCGCTGCGTATCAGCGCCGAACTGCGCGAGCGCGCGGTGCCGGCGGCCTTGATCGCGGCCTACGTCGATCAGCGGGAGTGGACATGGGTCGGGGTCGCGCGTGACGCGAGGCGCAAGCGCTTCGGTGACGAGGCCCCGGCGGGTGTGGCGGAACGCGCCCGGCAGGCGCGTTTTTTGCGTTATCGCGGGTTTACCGAGGACCAGATCAGGGCCGCGTTCAGCAGCGGCGATGATCTTTAATCGAGTAAAGGACAGCAACGTTTCGCAATGGTAGTTCCTCAGCATGACGAGCAGCGCAGAACTTCGCAGCAAATTCCTTGAGTTTTTCCGGCGCAACGGCCACGAGGTGGTGGCGGGCAGCCCGCTGATCCCGGCCAACGATCCGACGCTGTTGTTCACCAACGCCGGCATGGTCCAGTTCAAGGATGTGTTCCTCGGCAACGAGCAGCGGCCCTACAGGCGCGCCGCGACCTCGCAGCGCTGCGTGCGCGCGGGCGGCAAACACAATGACCTCGAGAACGTCGGTTACACCGCGCGCCATCACACCTTCTTCGAGATGCTCGGCAACTTCAGCTTCGGCGACTACTTCAAGCGCGATGCGATCCGTTACGGATGGGAGTTCCTCACGCGCGAGCTGGGCATCCCGGCGGACAAGCTCTGGGTCACCGTCTACCAGGATGACGACGAGGCCGCTGACATCTGGCTGAAGGAGATCGGCGTCGCGCCGGAGCGTCTCACGCGCATCGCCGGCGATGACAACTTCTGGTCGATGGGTGACACCGGACCCTGCGGACCCTGCACGGAGATCTTCTACGACCATGGCCCGTCGGTCGCCGGCGGTCCGCCCGGCGCGCCGGACGCGGACGGCGACCGCTACATCGAGATCTGGAACCTGGTCTTCATGCAGTACAACCGCGACGCGAAGGGCGTCATGACGCCGTTGCCCAAGCCCTCGGTGGACACCGGCATGGGGCTGGAGCGCCTCGCCGCCGTAATGCAGGGTGTGCACAGCAATTACGAGATCGACCTGTTCCGCAACCTGATTCGCGCCGCCGCCGCCCTGTGCGGGTCGAAGGACCTCGAGCAGGCTTCCCTGCGTGTGATCGCCGACCATATCCGTTCCACCGCCTTCCTCATCGTCGACGGTGTGACGCCGTCCAACGAGGGGCGCGGCTACGTGTTGCGCCGCATCATCCGTCGCGCGATCCGCCACGGTTACGAGCTCGGCCTGCGTGAACCTTTCTTCCACAAGCTGGTCGGTCCGCTGTGCGACGAGATGGGCGCGGCCTATCCGGAGCTTCCCAGGGCGCGCGCGCAGGTGGAGCGCGTGCTGCGCCAGGAGGAAGAACGCTTCGCCGAAACCCTCGACCAGGGCATGAAGATCCTGCAGGAGAGCATCGCCGCCCTGCCGAAGGGGGATAAACGGCTCCCAGGCGCTGTCGTGTTCAAGCTGTATGACACCTATGGCTTCCCGGTGGACCTCACCGCCGATTACGCGCTGAAGTACAACATCAGTCTCGACATGGAAGGCTACGAGCGCGAGATGGCGGCGCAGCGTGAACGCGCCCGCGCCGCCGGCCACTTCCAGGTCGATTACGGCGACCAGGCCGTGGTCGCGTGCGAGAGCGAATTTACCGGCTACGACCACCTGCGCGGCGCCGGCCGGATCGCGGGGTTGCTGCGCGGCAAGCAGAGCGTGGATGCGCTGCAGGCGGGCGAGGAGGGCGCGGTGGTTCTCGAGGCCACGCCGTTCTACGCCGAGTCGGGCGGACAGGTCGGCGACCGCGGCGAGATCGCCGTCGGCGCGGCCATGTTCGCGGTCTCGGATACCCAGAAGCTGCCGGGCGGGGCCTACGCGCACATCGGCAAGGTCATCAAGGGCAGATTCCGGGTCGGCGATACCGCGGAGGCACGGGTGGATGAGGCCGCGCGCCAGGCCACCGCGCTTAACCATTCAGCCACGCATCTGCTGCACGCGGCCCTGCGCAAGGTGCTGGGCGAGCATGTAGCCCAGAAAGGCTCGCTCGTCGAGCCCGAGCGGCTGCGGTTCGATTTCTCCCATTTCGAGGCGCTGTCTCCGGCCCAGATCGAGGAGATCGAAACCCTGGTCAATACGCAGATCCGCGCCAATGCGCCGGTCGAGACCGCGGTGATGGCCTTCGACGAGGCGCGCGCCTCGGGCGCCATGGCGCTGTTCGGCGAGAAGTACGGCGACCACGTGCGCGTACTCACCATCGGGAATTTTTCCAAGGAGCTGTGCGGCGGCACCCATGCGCGCCGCGCGGGCGACATCGGCCTCATGAAGATCGTGTCGGAGAGCGGTGTCGCCGCCGGCGTACGTCGCATCGAGGCCCTGACCGGGGCGGGCGCCCTGGCGCGGGTGGCGGAAAACGAGCGCCAGCTCGATCAGCTCGCCGGGCTGGTGAAAGGCGGGCGCGGCGAGATCACGCTGCGGGTGGAGCAGGTGCTCGAGCGCAATCGTCAGCTTGAGCGTGAACTCGAGCGACTGAAGGGTGTGATGGCGAGCAATGCGGGAGACGATCTGGCCGCCCAGGCGCAGGAAGTGAACGGTTGCAGGGTGCTGGCGGCGCGGCTGGACGACGCCGACCCGAAATCCCTGCGCGATACGGTTGACCAGCTCAAGAACAAGCTTGGCTCCGCCGTGGTCGTGCTCGCGACGGTGAAGGATGACAAGGTGAGCCTGGTCGCGGGCGTGACCCAGGACCAGATCGCCAGGGTAAAGGCCTCCGAGCTTGCCAACCATGTCGCCCAGCAGATCGACGGCAAGGGCGGCGGGCGGCCCGATATGGCCCAGGCCGGGGGCAGCAACCCCGCCATGCTGGCGAATGCCCTGGCGTCCGTGCCGGCCTGGGTGAAGGAGCGTCTCGCCTGAGGCCCGGGTCCGTTCCCGCGGTCGTGCTAAAATAAACGTCTGTTTTTATCACTCTCCTCGGAACTGCAAACATGGCTTTGATCGTACAAAAGTACGGCGGCACCTCGGTTGCCGATCCGAAGCGCATCGAAAACGTCGCGAACAAGGTCATTGCGATGCGCAACCAGGGACATCAGGTGGTGGTGGTCGTCTCCGCCATGAGCGGCGAGACCAACCGCCTGCTGGCGCTGGCGAAGGAGATGTCGCCGCGGCCGAATCCCCGTGAACTGGACGTGGTGCTCGCCACCGGCGAACAGGTCACCATCGGGCTGCTCGCCATCGCGCTCGAGGCGAAGGGCTGTCCCGCGCAGTCCTATACCGGCGCCCAGGTCCATATCCTTACCGACAGCGCGTTCAACAAGGCCCGCATCCTCGAAATCGACGCCGAGCGTCTTCGCCGCGATCTCGCTGACGGCCGCGTGATCGTCGTGGCCGGTTTCCAGGGCGTGGACGAGCAGGGCAATATCACCACGCTCGGGCGCGGGGGGTCGGACACGACCGGTGTCGCGCTGGCCGCGGCGCTCGATGCCGACGAGTGCCAGATCTATACCGACGTCGACGGCGTCTACACCACCGATCCGCGCGTCGTGCCGCAGGCGCGCCGATTGGACTCCATTACCTACGAGGAAATGCTGGAAATGGCGAGCCTGGGGGCGAAGGTCCTGCAGATCCGCTCGGTGGAGTTCGCCAGTAAATACAACGTACCGTTGCGCGTGCTGTCCTCCTTCGAGGACGGTCCGGGCACTTTGATCAAAGCTGAGGACGAAAACATGGAACAGGCCCTGATCTCAGGCATCGCATTCAACCGCGACGAGGCGAAGTTGACCGTGCTCGGCGTCCCCGATCAGCCCGGTGTTGCGAGTCGCATACTCGGACCGGTTGCGGACGCCAACATCGAAGTGGACATGATCGTGCAGAACGTCGCCGAGGATTCCACCACCGATTTCACCTTCACGGTGCATCGCAACGATTATGAGAAGGTGCTGGAAATACTGAAGGCGCTGGCCAAGGGATTGGGCGCGCGCGAAGTGGTGGGTGACAAGAAGATCGTCAAGGTGTCGCTGGTCGGCGTGGGCATGCGCTCCCATGCCGGCATCGCCAGCAGGATGTTCCGCTCCCTGGCTGACGAGGGGATCAATATCCGCATGATCTCGACTTCGGAGATCAAGATCTCCGTGGTCATCGACGAAAAATATCTCGAGCTCGGGGTGCGGGCGCTGCATTCGGCCTTCGGTCTGGATGCGGCATAAGCTGCGGCTGGGCTTGAAGATTCCGCCGGATGCCCAGTCGGCCTAAAACAATATAAAAATCATGTGGATGACATTATTGTTAAGTTTCCGGAGGAAAACGCCGATGCATAAGAAGAACAAACGGGTACGGGAAATCAGGAACGTGACCACAGAGGGTTATTACTGTAAGGAGACAAAAGATGTTGATATTGACTCGCCGTGTGGGCGAAACGCTGGTGATCGGTGATGATGTGACAGTAACGGTGCTGAGCGTACGGGGCAATCAGGTGCGCATCGGTGTGAATGCCCCGAAGGACGTGACGGTCCATCGCGAAGAGATCTATCAGCGGATCCAACAGGAAAAGGACATCCCCCAAGGAAAGGCCCAGGGTTGATATAGCGGCGAAACCCTGTCCCGGGCGCGGTATTACTTCTTTACGCCCCCATCTTCAATCGCTATCCTTGCCGTCTCTCAGGCCGCCCCAGCGGGTCGGCCGGCTTCTTTGGTTTGACCGCAGCAACAATTTTTCGCCCTGTGGGTCGCGAGATTCCACGGGGTAGTGTATCATCGCTTTTTTTAATTGGCGGTGAATCAGCCGCTTGGAGGAGGGCTGGCAAGACGGCCTGGGAAGGATGATTCCGGAGAGATGGCCGAGTGGCCGAAGGCGCTCCCCTGCTAAGGGAGTATGGGGTCAAAAGCTCCATCGAGGGTTCGAATCCCTCTCTCTCCGCCATATTAATTACGAGTTTTGGCCCCACCCCAGCGATATCTCGCAAGCTGGTCTGAAATAAAACCGCTCCGGACCCTTAACTCACGGCGTCGATATTGTTAAAATACGCCGCCTCGCCGTGACGGCGAAGTACATTTCGGTTTACCTAATACGCGCCCGTAGCTCAGTTGGATAGAGTACCTGGCTACGAACCAGGCGGTCGGGAGTTCGAATCTCTCCGGGCGCGCCATTCCCACCCCGCGGGGGCCCACCTTGGCTGAAAACAGTAGAGCACCCGGTCAAGAGCCGAGGCTTTCTGTGCTTTGATGGTGGTTATCCATATTATGGTTAATCAGCTCATTCCCTGCCGGGTCAATTAAAATCCCCAAGAAAAATTGCGCAGCATTCTGGCTTCCCAGGATAATGTTGGCTCGATGCGATTTTCAATAAAATACTGAAGGCCTTTCATGGAGCGTATTTTGCTAATGCAACGGTCGCTCGGACATCGGAAATGCTCTCCCACTTTTCACTCTGAAGATGTAACAGGCTGTCTTCGTAATCACGCAGCAAGTCGCACGGAAAAATTGAGAAATACGGTTGTTGGCCGCCCATGCAAACGGATTGAATCAGGGTTCATCCTCAAGGGCGATTTCGATCAATGACAATAACATGTCGGTATTGTCCAGGTGCTGCACTAAAATATGATTGTGCCTTAAAGCCCGCATGCTATCGAAAGCAAAAGTCGTCGGACCTTATCTTTGTCTATTTCCACTGGTAATGGCAGTCTCATCGATGGTCAGCTTATCGCCGTCAGGCGAGGCGGGATGAATGACCGCTGGAATGCGGTCATTATGTGGTATTCATTCTTCCTTAAACCGGACGCTCCGGGCCATCCAGGAAGAGGTCCCCGGCAACGAGGGGAGTGGGGCCAAGGGCATAATTCTCCAGTTATACTCTCCCAATAGAATCAATAGACGGGGAGAAGTCAATCATGCTGGCCATCGAATCCTCTTGATTTCCACGCTGTCGAGCTGGGTGTGGGGGGCCGCCCATGCTGATTTTGCTGGTTGGCACAGGTCTTGATGTAATCATATTCCCCAAAGGCATGCAGTTCCATGCCTTGCCACATCGATGAAACCGATTTTCACGAAGTCCAGGTCATGCTTGGCGACATCAGCCAATTTCCGCGCGCATTGATGACTGCTTTGGCGGCAAACCGTCGGGATTGGCAACATCGGTTGGCGTAGCCACCGCGATTACTCTGGGGGCCGGACGTGGGTATTCTGGATCTGGATGACCGGCTTGATCGGAGAATGGACCAAGATGCCGAAGCGGTTCTCGCCGTTAAGTACCGCGGGCATGGCGAACATGAGTTTATGCGGGGGCGGTCAGGCTCATTTTACCGGGCCGGGGGTTGCAACCTGCCAGCGTTGGGTTGGTTCTTCGCCTGTTTACCACTCGTTGCGATGTCAAATTCGACGATTGATGTCCTATCAGAACTACTCAAACAATCTGATGATCGATTTAAACGATTATCCGCCGACGTTTCTACCCGGGAAAATAATTTAAATTCGGAGTGGCTGTTTTTCTTTTGGCCGCCGCTATTTGACGAAATATTTTGATTTTCCGAGTGTTGAAAAATCATTTTTTCCATAAAGCTGTTATTATTGATCTGTTTATTCACCCAGCAAATCACTATTGCATATTGTAGGGATTTCGCTAAACATTCCTTCAAATTGTTCTGCAGTTATTTTGAAATGACTTTGATAATTAGTCATTTTATCCCTGTCCAGGCTATCGAAGAATTTACGAAAATTTTCTAGACGCCGAGCCAATCTACAGGATGTTGGTGGGTGTGAGTTATTCAGGATTACCCTATCTGAATCATATTCTTCGATTGCTAATAAGGGAAAAGCTATAGAAATTCCAAATAATGGTGAAAACCCTGCCCTTTCAGCTAACTCATATCCAAAGTCATCTGCAGCATGCTCCTGATTCCGATACTCTTCTGAGGTAATTTCAGAAATAGTATTATGATTTAAATGTAAGTGGCCAAGCTCATGGCCGATAATGAAGCTAAAAAAATCAATAAATATATTTTCTTTTAATTCAGAATAGGTTTCTGATTTCCGAATCCTTGATATTTCGTCTGATGGAATCTTGCAGAAACTACTAAAGTCGATATTAGGAATTGATGGTTCTGTAATGAACGAATCGTAGTTATTGAAGAGTGCATTCATAATAATGTCAGAGTAGTTCATTAAAGCATCTATGCATTCTGGGTTCTCGATATAAATAATGCCGGCGTCAACATATTGATCAACTATAGCTATGAATCCAACTGGGATTATTATTTTATATTGATTCTTGTACGAATAAGCGTTGAAGTGCCAATCTTTACTAACTATCAAGGATGTTCGGTTTATTACATGTCTAAGACTTTTGTCCGCAGATTTTAGAAAGCCACTTCGTATGTGGTTATTCCAAATCAATTGAATATAGTTGTTATATTTGATATATGCGTTATTAATATTCACATGTGTTTCAGTGTTATGTCCATGAGCTCATCTCTACAGAAAATGAGGAAAGTAAAGCGAGACATGAGAATAAGTAAAAAAATAATTTTCATCTGTCTTGAGTATTAATAGTTGAGGTGACCTTACACCTTCGGATATCCCAGTTTCAAGTTCGGACTCTGGCTGATTGTTGTTGACTCAAACTGCTGCCTATACATCTCGGGACTCAAGCTTCACAAGGCGCTGTGAGGCCGTTCCCGGTTGTAATCTTGTCGCCTGTCCTCGATGGTTCGCGGGTTTCTCCAGATTCAAGATGTACGTGATGGTTCAAACATTCATACCGCAGGCGGGCGTTGAAGTTCTGTATATGACCATTGTCTGTCGACTTACACGGCCGGATGAATTGCAATTTCACTTCCTGGTTATACGCCCACCGATCCAGCACCCGGCTGGAGAACTCCGGTACGTTATCCATCTGTATCACGGCAGGTCGCAGTCCCTCGCCCATAAGCCGCGTCAGCAGGCGTATCCGCCTGCCATGGAGCAGCTATCGCTGACGAAATCCAGCGACCAGAGCTGATTGGGACAGGTCGGACCTCGCATCACCACGCGTAAAGGCCATCATCACGATCTCTATATTGGTATACCGGGCGGGGAATAGGTCACATTCGATAATACTAACAGATGTGTACATTGAGCTTTGGTTGTGCCGAATTTGTGACAAACCAAGTAAATGCCAGTATTAAAAATCAACGACTTACGTAGGGCACAGAAAATCGGCAGGCGTCGCAAGTGGCAGATTAAGTTAACTTTAGTATAAAAAAGTTACGACTACGAACCAGGCGGTCGGGAGTTCGAATCTCTCCGGGCGCGCCATTCACCATTTGGCTGAAAATAGAGCACTCGAAGAGCCGAGTTTTCTCTGTGCTTTGATGGTGGTTATCCATATATGGTTAATCAGCTCATTCCCTGCCGGGTCAATTAAAATCCCCAAGAAAATTGCGCAGCATTCTGGCTTCCCAGGATAATGTTGGCTCGATGCGATTTTCAATAAAATACTGAAGGCCTTTCATGGAGCGTATTTTTGCTAATGCAACGGTCGCTCCATCGGAAATGCTCTCCCACTTTTCACTCTGAAGTTGTAACAGGCTGTCTTCGTAATCACGCAGCAAGTCGCCGGAAAATTGAGAAATACGGTTGCTGGCCTGCAAACGGATTGAATCAGGTTCATCCTCAAGGGCGATTTCGATCAATGACAATAACATGTCGGTATTGTCCAGGTGCTGCTCAAAATATGATTGTGCCTCGGGTAAAGCCCGCATGCTATCGAGCAAAAGTCGTCGGACCTTATCTTTGTCTATTTCCACTGGTATGGCAGTCTCATCGATGGTCAGCTTATCGCCGTCAGCGGCGGTGAATGACCGCTGGATGCGGTCAATATGGGTATTCATTCTTCCTAAACCGGACGCTCCGGGCCATCCAGGAAGAGGTCCCCGGCAACGAGGGGGGAGTGGGCCAAGGGCATAATTCTCCAGTTATACTCTCCCAATAGAATCAATAGACGGGGAGAAGTCAATCATGCTGGCCATCGAATCCTTGATTTCCACGCTGTCGAGCTGGGTGTGGGGGCCGCCCATGCTGATTTTGCTGGTTGGCACAGGTCTTTATCTCACCATTCTGCTCAAAGGCATGCAGTTCCGTGCCTTGCCGCATGCGATGAAACTGATTTTTCACAAGGACCAGGGTCATGCTGGCGACATCAGCCATTTCGCCGCATTGATGACTGCTTTGGCGGCAACCGTCGGGATTGGCAACATCGTTGGCGTAGCCACCGCGATTACTCTGGGGGGGCCCGGAGCGGTATTCTGGATGTGGATGACCGGCTTGGTCGGAATGGCAACCAAGTACGCCGAAGCGGTTCTCGCCGTTAAGTACCGCGAGCATGGCGAACATGGTATGCGGGGCGGTCCGATGTATTACCTGGCCAAGGGTTGCAACCTGCCAGCGTTGGGTTGGTTCTTCGCGCTGTTTACCACTCTCGCGACTTTCGGCATCGGCAACATGACGCAAGCCAATGCCGTGGCCGGCATTTTCGAATCCGCATTCCATATCGAACCCTGGGTCACAGGTGTGACACTGACCCTTCTGACGGGACTGGTGATCCTTGGCGGTATCCGCTCGATTGGCCGATTTACCTCGGTACTCGTACCATTCATGATTCTGGGTTATATCGCGGCAGCGCTTCTGGTGCTGGCGATCAATGCCGGCGAAATTCCGCATGCCCTTTCACTGATCTTCTACCATGCTTTCAACCCGATTGCCGCCGGTGGCGGCTTTGCCGGTGCTGCTGTGGCTGCAGCCATCCGCTATGGCGTAGCCCGCGGTGTGTTCTCAAATGAATCCGGTCTTGGCTCGGCTCCGATCGCCGCCGCCGCTGCACGTACCAACGATCCAGTCAAACAGGCACTGGTGAGCATGACGCAGACCTTCATCGACACACTGGTTGTCTGCAGCATGACGGCCCTGGTCATACTGACCGCAACTCCCTGGACTGAAGGAGTGGGCGCCGCCCAACTTACCAGCCTGAGTTTTGCAGAAACGCTCGGCCGGGCCGGGGAAATCATCGTTGCAATCGCGACAGCATGCTTCGCCTACTCGACCCTGCTTGGCTGGAGTTATTACGGGGAAAAGGCCGTTGAATACCTCGCCGGCACTCGCGCGATTCGCATCTATCGCGTGGTATTCGTCACGGCGGTCATCGTCGGCGCCATGATGAAGCTGGAATTCGTGTGGAATTTCTCCGACCTGATGAATGGGCTCATGGCCATTCCTAACCTGATCGCCCTGTTGATGCTCTCAAAAATCATCAAACAGGAAACCGACCGCTACTTTTCCGAATAAGGGATTACGCAGGCGCGGTCATTGGAGCAAACAATGGCTTATTGTCATGCCACCGCCGGAGCGACCCAAGCCACAAAACTTTCTCTCCGGCGTCCGTGCTAATTCGGGTCGCAGTGCGTCGTGCGTGACGCGCCAGCGGTCCAAATTATCTGGAGATTTTTTTACCCGGCGATTTCTTTTGTCTGCGCCTTCCAAGCCCTCCGGCAGCAGCGATCCCCACGATACGGCGGAACTTCGGGCATTCCATGTGGCTCGCTGCGGTACAGGCAGCCGCGTGTCGCAGGCCATCACGCATGACTGTCAACTTTCGGATCTTTCCATCAAGCTCTTCCGCCTTGTCGGCGAGTAACTGCCGGTCGATCCGGGGTTTCCCGTCCGGCGCGAACATGCGGGCGATCTCATCCAGCGAAAGTCCCGCGGCTCGGCCCAGGGCTATCAATGCCAGCCGTTCCAGCACGTTGGGGCTGAACACACGGCGCAACCCTCGTCTGCCGACAGAGGTAACTAAACCTTTCTCCTCGTAGAAACGCAGGGTTGACGCGGGAACACCGGACTGTTTCGCCACTTCCGAAATATCCATGATACTCCCCTTGACTTAAAGTCGACTTTAAGTCGTAAGCTATCATCACTGGCCTGTGAAGGCAAACATCTGGAGAGAATCATGAACTACTTAGTCAGTACGATTATTACCGGGGTTGGCGCAACGGTGGTGATGGATCTGTGGGGACTTGCACGCAAACCTCTGCTCGGTATCGCGCCGCCGGACTATGGTTTGGTGGGCCGCTGGATCGCCTACATGCCGCGCGGTCGCTTTCACCATGAATCCATTTCGGCATCGTCGCCAGTGCAAGGCGAACGCCTCATCGGCTGGACTGCCCATTATCTGACCGGTATCGCGTACGCAGCCGTATTGATCGGAATCTGGGGAAGTGGCTGGATTGAGCGGCCAACAATTGCCCCAGCGTTAATCGTGGGCATAGGCACCGTGGCGGCGCCTTTCTTGTTGATGCAGCCAGGTATGGGGGCAGGCATAGCCGCCTCCAGGACATCCCGCCCTGTTGCGGCCCGGGTTCAGACTCTAATTACCCATGCGATTTTCGGTTCCGGGCTTTTCCTCACCGGATGGGTCGCGCGCCTTATCTTCTGATCATGCCGCTGGATTCAGGAAGGAGTGGCAAGCTGCATCAATGACTAACCATAGGAGAACAAAAATGCGTATTCCTGCTCGTTTCGCACCGATACTTTTCAGCGCCCTGCTTTCCGCAATCATGGTCAGCATCGTTTCTGCGTTTGTCCTGGTAAACACGCAAGGGTTTAACCCCGGGTTACCTTCGCAGTGGTTTCGAAGCTGTGTCACGATCTGGCCTGTGGCTTTCCCGACGGTAGCAATCGTGGCGCCATGGGTTCGGCAGATTGTTGGTCGTATCACCGCCTAGAGGACGCAGTCCTGAATCCTTGATGTGCAGTGTCGACTGTAGGAGAGGGGAGAGGGGGGCAGTACTCCATTTGGCATGCGTATCCTGGGGCTCACCTATCGAGATTCCGATTCGGGTGCCGGCCAGGACCCACTGCGGGTGAAAAAGATGATGACCAAGGGCCTGGTTCCAGGCCCTTGGTCGAGGTGTGCAGGCGGGATTAGAAAATATTCTTGAAGATGGACTTCAGCTTGGTGAAGAAATTGAAGTGACCGTCTTTCTTCTTGTAGCCTTGGTGGCCGTGATGGCCGCCATCGTGGGGCTTATGGGGCGAGCCGGTGCCTGCGAGGGAGGGGGCGGCTTTGAGGGTCAAGATCACCGGCACTACGTACGCGGTTTTCTTAAGAAAGTCACGTCTGGATTTGTTTGTTGATTCGCTCACGACTACCTGCCTCTGTTCCTCAATCACACCGTGATATCGGAACACCAACTTGTTTCTATTTAGCCAATCTGTGGACCTTACAGATTGAACCCGCTCGTCCGAGTGTGAATCTGGATTGCTAGGTAAATCTCACATGGACGTGCCAATTATATGACGCACATCACGGGATGTCAATTTCTCGTCGCAATGTCCGGGGTGCCCCATCTGCCCTTCGCTGGTAATGTAAGTTAATGAATTAATATGAGAATCATTCGTTACTCGGTGGCTTGACGGAGATCGGGGTGTGGTCTGAATGAAGGGATCTTTCAGGATCCGAGGTTTGTGCAAATAATTTGCATCGAGGTTTTATCCTTTCATCTCCTTATATATTTCAAGTAAGTGAGAATTAGACTTCAAATTTCACCTTGAGAGTCAGGATTCAAGTAGATGAATTTACATAAGATCAGTCGATACGATGCCGTGCCTTTGTGGGAAGCAATTACACTATCTTATTACGTGATGCGTTCCCGGTACTCGGGATGGCGGAGCCGACGCGCTGCCGCCCGAGGTCGGTCAGCCCCGGTCGGCGACTGCGGGGAGAAGTTTGAATAAGACGTGCGGTTCGCAGGGGGCTATTTGCGGACCTCGGCCTTCACATGTATGGATTCGTCATTGCTGAAATGCAGTTCGATATCGACATGGTCGCCTGCCTTCAGGGGCCTCTTTTTGTCCATCAGCATCAGGTGGTAACCGCCCGGTTCGAGCTTAAGGCTCGAATTGGCATCGATGTGCAGGTGATGTTCCTTGCGCATGTGCATCATGCCGTCGTGCATCTCCGAGGCATGAATCTCGACTGCTCCGAAGTCATCGCTGGCGGCGGACTCGAGCATGACGCTGGCCTTGGAGTGGTTCTCTATGGTCAGGTAGCAGGCCAGGACTTTAGCGGTCGGTGGTGCCTCAGGTATCCATGCGTCCTGAATGGCGATGTCGCCGGCCTGGCTTGGCGCGAAGGCCAGGACCAGCAGACTGAATAGTGTAATACGAATGGTGTTTTTCATGGCGTCTCCTCGGTGTTACTGGTGATCGCGCAGCTGTTGATAAACCTGGAGCGTGCGCTCGGTGTCGAAGGGCGGCAGCAGCGTCGCGACCAGCCGGCCTTGCGGATCAATGAACAGCAGGCCGGAATAATGATCGACGACATAGGCATCGAGTACGGGTTTATGCAGTACGTCGCGAATCGGCTCTCCGGTTTCGGGATCGGCATATCCGTAAGGAATGTCCAGCTCATGATTGAGACGTTGGAGCTGGTCGGGTTCGCCCGTCAGGCCCAGAAAGTCCGGATTGAAATACGTGACATATGCCGCCAGTTGTTCCGCAGTGTCACGGAAAGGGTCGACGCTGATGAATACGAACCGGGTCGCTTGGGTGCCCACGGATGAAAGCGCGGGTTGTTTGAAGAGGCGCGCCATCTCCGCCAGAGTCGTCGGACAGAAATCGGGGCAGGAGGTATAGCCGAAGGCCGCCAGGGTCCAGTGCCCGCGCAGGCGGTCATTCACAAACGGTCGCCCGTGGTGATCGGCGAGATCAAATTTTGGCAGCCTTGCCGGCGGGCTGAATACGGTCAGGCCCGGAAGGTCAATTTGCGGGGCGGGCGGGTTTCTGGCCAGGAAAATCCAGATGCCCGCGATCAGTTCGAGTACGACGATCGCGAGTATGGCGATGAGTACCCGGCGCCGCGTGCGGTGCGGCACAGGAGTGCTCCGGTATTCTGCGGCATCGGTGATCATGGCGACGAACGAAGAGAAAGGCTCATGCCATTATAGGCGGGTTACGCATGCCGGAGGATGCGACATTTTGCCGCACCCAGATATGAAGTCATGGGCTGCGCACGGCCGCACCATTCAGTTCGCTACGTTTGCATTCATCAGAACCACTGCGCCCAGAACGATGAAGATCAGGGCGGCGGCTCCATGTATCAATGGCAGCGGGAGTTTTCTCGTAATGGTTTCACCGAGCAGAACCGCGGGTACGTTCGCCAGCATCATCCCCAGGGTCGTGCCTGCCACGACGGCAGAATAGCCGGTGTACTGTGCCGCCAGGGCGACGGTAGCCACCTGGGTCTTGTCGCCCATCTCGGCCAGAAAAAACGCGACCACGGTGGTGGCGAAAACGCCGAGCTTGAGCGGTTTCTCCCCGGCATCGTCGAGTCGATCCGGGATCAGCATCCACAAGGCCATGCCGATGAACGAGATCCCGATGATCCAGCGCAGATTGTCGTAACCGACGTACGCGGTGATCCAGGCGCCGAGGGCGGCGGCCGCCGCGTGATTGGCGAGGGTGGCGCAGAGGATTCCGAGGATGATCGCGGTCGGTTGCCGGTAGCGTGCGGCCAGCAGTATCGAAAGGAGCTGGGTCTTGTCACCCATTTCCGCCAGGGCGACGACCCCGGTTGAAACCAGAAATGCTTCCATGATTGTCTCCGGCCGGTTCGAGATCCAATGACTGCGCCGCCTCCCCGGCCATGCCGGAGACGGTGCAGTCAAAAGTCTCGCCAGATCCGGAAACCGTCCGCACCATGCCCGCAGGGCAAGTCTGTTGATGCGAACCCCTCTCGTTCGGAGGGCGGCTACTCCCCAATGACGCGGATGATTCTAACGCACCCACGTGGCGAGGAAAAGCCCTCCGGCATTGCGCCGGGAACGCAAGCTATGCGTATAATCAGCCCAACGTCAACGAGCGTGGAGGGCACTGCCATGTTTGAGCCAATTGATGTTGTGATTGTGGGGTTGTTGATGTGTGCGCCGGTCAGTTACCTGTTGTTCGCGATCTTTACGGGTAGCTGATCCCCCGCCGTACCGGTGGCGGACAACTCTCCGCCGATCGGACCGGTACTCCAGGCAGTCGCCGAAGGGACGTCAACGTTGATCGTTATCGTTCCCTCAGGGTGTCTGTTGTCTTTCATGGCGCCGAATCGGTCGCTGAACCGTCGTTTCTGAAATCCTGGCCGGTCTTGTCCGCCGTGGCGTGATTTTCCACTGGCATATCTCTTGCAATTTCCCCTGCGGGAAAACCTTTTCCCAAACAAACAGCCTGTTATCGTGAATCGCCGGCCCGCACAGCCGGGTTTCCGTCACGGTTGTCCGGCGTCACGCCGGAATTCCGGCAGGCGGAGGGATCTATGTATTACGAACACTTCGGGTTGAGCCAGGCCCCGTTCCGGATTACACCGGATACGCAGCTGTTTTATACCGGCGGTGATCGAGGCGATATCCTTGCCGCACTGGTGCATGCGATCAGCGCGGGCGAGGGCATCACCAAGGTCGTGGGGGAAGTCGGCAGCGGCAAGACCATGCTGTGCCGCATGCTCGAGGTCTCGCTGCCGGAAACCATTGAGATCGTCTACCTCGTCAATCCCAGCATCGCGCCGGAGCATATCCTGCACGCGATCGCTTTCGAAATGGGGCTCGGGGCGGGGGCGGACGAGAACCGCTATGAAGTAATGAAGCGACTGCAGGAGCACTTGCTGGCCAAGCACATGAACGGTCGACAGGTCGTGGTTTTCGTCGAGGAAGCGCAGAGCATGCCGCTGGCGACCCTGGAAGAGATCCGTCTTCTCAGCAACCTCGAGACCCAGAAGCACAAATTGCTGCAGGTCGTACTGTTCGGGCAGCCCGAGCTGGACGCCAATCTCTCTGCGCCCCATGTGCGCCAGATCAAGGAACGCATCACCAACGGATTCTATTTGTCCCCGCTGGGGCCGCAGGAGGTGCGCGATTATCTGGAGTTCCGTTTGCGTCTGGCCGGTAATCGCGGACCCGGGGTATTTGCGCCGGATGCCGTGCGCGCATTCACGCGCGCGTCGCGCGGCGTGATGCGCCGTCTCAATATCCTGGCCGACAAGTCCATGCTGGCGGCATATTCCGAGGGTCGACGTGAGGTCTCTGCGCGGCATGTGTATGCGGCATTGCGGGACAGCGAATTCTCCAGCCGAATGCCCTGGAGTCGCGGGTTGCTGGCTCAATTGACGAATGCCGCCGGCACCTGGGCAGCCGCCGTTTTTCAACGCGCTGCAGTCGATGTGCCGCCTGATGCCTGGGCGGTGCCGGGTTCGGCCGTGGTGCCCGTCGAATCCGCACCGACATGCGTGTCGTTGCCAATGGAAACACCGGTCGAGGCATGTGCAGATATTACCCGGGAGCGCCTCGAAGCGACGCGCGACTGGCTGTCATCCGTCGATCCCGATCATTTCAGTGTGCAACTCCTGCAGGCGGAGGCCGAGACCGCCGCTCCGCTGGATCGTTTTCTGTCCACGGTCGAGGCGCGGAAACGGCTCGATCGTATCTACATCTATCGCAGCGATGTCAGAGGGAATCCCATGTTGTCGGTCTTGTACGGCAGCTACGAGAACTATGCGGCAGCGAGCGAAGCGGCGCGGAATGTGGAATCGATGCTGCCCGGCTACCAGCCGTATGTGCGGACCGTGCGCCGGGTCATGGTCGAGGCCGGGACAGCCTCGCATTAAGGAACCGAGTTTCAACTGAATATCAGGGCGGAAAGCAACCATGAAAAAAATGATCGTCCTCCTGCCGGCATTCCTGCTGTTGATATCGTGCAGCGCGACAAACCCGCCGAAGATCTCGGAGGAGCATCTGCAGGCGCCGCCATCCGAAGATGGGGATATCCCGGCGGCAGTCGCGCAGGCGCCGGTGCTGCCCAGGCCCAGACCAACGGCGAAACTGGAGACCTATACCGTCGTTGTGAGCGATGTCCCGGTCAAGGATCTGCTTTTCAGTCTGGCGCGTGACGCCAGGCTCAATGTCGATATCCATCCGGGTATTGCCGGGACGGTCACGCTCAACGCGGTGGATCAGACCCTGCCCCAGATTCTCAACCGCGTTGCCAAGCAGGTCAGCCTGCGCTACACGATCGACGGCCCGAATCTGGTGGTTTCGCCCGATCTGCCGTTTTGGCAGACCTACAAGGTCGATTATCTGAACATGGCGCGCGACAGCGTGTCCGAGGTCAGCGTGGCGACGAAGATCGCAACCACCGGAGGTACCGTCGGCCAGGAAGGCGGCGGGACCGGCGAGGAGGGTAATGTCTCCCGTACCACGGTGACCAATACTACCAAGAACGATTTCTGGGTTCGGCTCGAGGGGAATATTCGTTCGATCGTCGGTGGCGGGACCGCCGCCACGGCGGACGGCGCGGCCTCCTCGTCGGTCGTGATCGACCCCAACAGCGGCGTCATCAATGTGCTCGGGACCCAGCGTCAGCAGGAGCAGGTCCAGACCTACGTGGATGAAGTGCTCGCGAACGCGATGCGCCAGGTACTGATCGAGATGTCGATTGTCGAGGTCGAACTCAGCGACGGCTATCAGGCGGGTGTGGACTGGCAGCGCCTCTCCGACGCCCAGGGCAGTGATCATAACGGTCCGTCGGTGATCGGGTCGTTTCTCGGGAACAACCTCGCCACCGCGCCGTTTTTCAGCCTTGCCTACAACAAGGATACCCCGGGCGGAGGCAATATATCGGCGACCGTGCGCATGCTGGAAACCTTCGGCGATGTGAAGGTGTTGTCCAGCCCCAAGATCATGGTGCTGAACAACCAGACCGCAGTGCTCAAGGTGGTGGATGAGCAGGTCTATTTCTCGGTCGAGCAGGAGATCTTCGAGGGGACGGATAACGCCCAGCCGCGTACCACCTATACCAGCACCATCCATACCGTGCCCGTCGGCCTGGTCATGAGCGTGACGCCACAGATCAACGGCACGGATTCCGTCAGTATCAATGTGCGACCGACGATCTCCCGCATCACCGGGTTCGCCACGGACCCGGTGCCGCGCCTGCTCGGGTCGGACTTTGACAACCTGGTACCGGAGATCCAGGTGCGCGAGATGGAATCACTGCTGCAGGTCGCGAATGGCCAGACCGTGGTCATGGGCGGATTGATGCAGAACAAGGTCGACAAGAACAAGAGCGGTGTGCCCCTGTTGTCCTCCCTGCCCGTGATCGGGAACCTGTTCAGCTATCGCGACGACGGGTTCACCAAGACGGAGCTGGTGATTTTCCTGCGTCCGACCGTCGTGCGCAGCGCGGGCGTCGGTTTCGACGCGGACACGGCGAGCAGGCATCTGGTTGATCCCGGTACGGAGAAATTCGGCGCGCTAAAGCGGCCGTCGCCGGAGAAGGATGGTGCCTCATGAGTCTGTTGATGGATGCCCTGCGCCGGGCCGAACAGGTCAGGGAGCAAGGTGCAGTCGATCCACGTGACGAGACTGGCGCCACGGCGCCGGAGGCGCCCGTGGTTGCCAGGCTGATCGCCCATGACGGCGAGAATGCAGCCGGTCAGAAGCCGTCCACGGAAGGAGAGGGGATCACCCTGTCCATCAGCGAGGTGACACCCGTGGAGCCGTCACCGTCCGAACCATCCCCGGTCTCGATGCCTGTTGTACCGGACCCGCCGGTGGCGTCCGAAGCGCGGCGGCCCGAGCCCGCCGTATCTGCATCTACAACGGGGCGGAGTGTCGATCATGAACAGGCGCGACGCATGCTCGCGCTCAAGGCGCGTCAGTCCCGGCGCCGCCGGTTCGGATACCTGGCGGGAGGCGGCGTCGCGCTGTTGCTCGCGGGCCTGATCGTGATCTATTTCAGGGTGGTCGTCGAGACCGGGGATCTCCGCGAGGCCAGGCCGGCCATGGTGGAGCCGATGCCAGAGGCCCCGGCCGAGTCCGGTACGGAGCCGATGGAGGAAGCGGCAATCGGGCCGTCCGAGTCCGGCGGCCCGGTCACCGATGAGACGCCGCAGGGTATCTCTCCAGTGGTACCACCTGCCGCGGTCGCGCCGCCGAAGTCGCGCGTCGCCGCGCGAGAGGCGGGATCCACGCCGCCGCAGGCGATGACACCCGCGCCCGAAGAACAACATGTCGCGCCGCCGCTGGTCATCGTGCGCAATGAAGTGGAGGATCCGCTGCAGGCCTTGCTCGGCAAGGCGTTCGCGGCCTACCAGGGCGGTGATGATGCGGCGGCCGAATCGGCCTACCGCCAGGCATTGCAGTTCGACACGCGCAATCGCGATGCGCTGCTCGGTCTTGCCGCGCTCGCGCAGCGGGGTGGGCGGACCGAGGAGGCGCGGCAGTATTATCGTACCCTGCTCGAATTGAACCCGCTTGACAGCGCGCCGGTCGCCGGTCTGATCGGGCTGCAGGGCGGCAATGATCCGGTACAGGACGAGAGCCGGATCAAGCTGCTGCTCCGGCAGGAACCCGAGGCGCCATATCTGCATTTCACGCTCGGCACGCTGTTCGTGGCCCAGGGCCGCTGGCCGGAGGCGCAGCAGGCCTTCTTCGACGCCTACCGTTATGATTCCGTCCGCGCGGACTATGCCTTCAACCTGGCGGTGGCGCTCGACCGCCTCGGGCAACGGGGGGCCGCTATCGGCTATTACCGGCGCGCGCTCGAACTGAGCCGTTCCGGCGCCAGCAGTTTCAACACCGACGATGTGGAGCGCCGCATCGATACCCTGACCACGCCAGGCGGAGGCCGCCAATGAGCGCGGTACGCAAGCCGCTGCGCCTGGGTGAGCTGCTGATCGAAAAAGGGCTACTGTCCCAGGATCAGCTGCGCATTGCGCTGACCGAGCAGAAGCGCCAGAACGTGCCGCTCGGCAAGATCGTGGTCCAGCTCGGATTCCTGACCGAAGCGGTGATGCGCGATGTTCTCGGCGAATCGATCGGGCAGGAAAGCATCGACCTGACCAAGATCGTGCCGTATCCGGAGGCCCTGGCGTTGATGCCGAAGGATCTGGCGCGCCGCTACAACATGCTGCCGATCTCCTACGATCCGGCGCAGAAGGTGTTGACGGTGGCCATGGCGGATACCTTCAACGTCGTCGCGCTGGATCAGACCGCCGCCCTGCTCGGGGGCGATCTCGAACTGAAACCCCTGCTTGCCAGCGAGGCCGAGATCGAGGCTGCAATCGATCAGTTCTACGGTTACGAGCTTTCCATCGACGGCATCCTGCACGAGATCGAGACCGGTGAGGTCGATTACCGGACCTTCCACGGCAAGGAGGAGGAGTACAGCCATCCGCTGGTGCGTCTGGTCGACGCGTTGCTGGTCGACGCCGTGAAACGCGGCGCCTCGGACATCCATTTCGAACCCGAGGCGGGCTTCTTGCGCGTCCGCTACCGCATCGACGGCGTGCTGCGCCAGGCACAGACCTTACACAAGAATTACTGGTCGGGAGTCTCGGTCCGGCTCAAGGTGATGGCTACCATGAATATCGCCGAGACGCGGGCGCCGCAGGACGGACGGATATCACGCGCCATCGCCGGTCGGCCGGTCGATTTCCGCGTTGCCAGCCAGCCGACCACGCATGGCGAAAACATCGTGCTTCGTATCCTGGACCGCCAGAAAGGCATCGTCCCGCTGGAGAAACTCAAGCTGACGGAGGAGGCGCTGTCGACGCTCAAGCTGATGATGGCGCGTCCGGAGGGCATCATCCTGGTGACCGGACCGACCGGAAGCGGAAAGACGACCACGCTCTATTCGATGCTCAGTTTCCGCAACACCGAGGCGGTCAACATCATGACGCTGGAGGATCCGGTGGAGTATCCGATGCCGATGATACGCCAGAGCTCGGTCAACGAATCCGTCAAGCTCGATTTCGCCAACGGCATCCGTTCGATCATGCGCCAGGATCCGGACATCGTGCTGATCGGCGAGATCCGCGACGAGGATACCGCGGAGATGGCGTTCCGCGCCGCCATGACGGGTCATCAGGTCTTTTCCACCCTGCACACCAACTCCGCGCTCGGCGCGGTGCCGCGTCTGCTCGATATCGGCGTGCTTCCCGACATCATGGCCGGAAACATCATCGGCGTGGTCGCGCAGCGCCTGGTGCGTCGCCTGTGCCGGCATTGCCGGACGCCTTATGAACCCGTCGGCGTCGAACGCCGGCTGCTCGGCATCGAGGACCGCAACGCCAGGGTTACCGTATACCGGGCGCAGGGTTGTCCGCAGTGTGATCACCAGGGATACAGGGGCCGGTTTGCCTTGCTGGAGATACTGCGCATCGATCCGGATATGGATGAAATGATCGCGCGCCGCGCCACCGTGCGCGAACTCTACAAGCACGCGCTCTCGCTGGGTTTCAGCACGCTTGCCGATGATGGCATCCGCAGCGTGCTCGCGGGTGACACCAGCCTCGACGAGGTCTCGCGCGTGGTCGACCTTACCGGACGGATCGTATAGGCGTCGCCATGGCGATATTCCGGTACAGGGCGATGAACGGTCGCGGCAGGGTGGTCCAGGGCCGGCTGGTGGCCGTCAATGCCAATGAGCTCGAGACCCGGCTGGGCAATATGGAGCTCGACCTGATCACCTGTCGCGAGGTCACCGCGAGCGCCGGTCACATCGGCGGACGTCGCGTCACACGCCAGGACCTGATCAATTTCTGTTTTCACATGGAACAGATGCTGCGCGCCGGCGTTCCCATCCTGGAGGCGCTGGGCGATCTCCGGGACAGCATGGACAACCTGCGGCTGCGTGAAATGGTCGTCGCGCTGATAGCCTCGATTGAAGGCGGCAAGACCCTGTCGGGGGCGCTGGCGGAGTTTCCGCGCATTTTCAACCCCGTGTTTATCAGCCTGATCCGGGCCGGCGAGTCCAGCGGACGCCTGAGCGACGTGCTGGCCAATCTCGCGGAATCGCTGAAGTGGCAGGATGAACTGATCGCGCACACGCGCAAGCTGGCGATGTATCCGGCCTTCGTCGGGGTCGTGGTGGTCGCGGTGGTGTTTTTCCTGATGATCTATCTGGTGCCCCAGCTGGTCGGATTCATCCGCAACCTGGGCGGAGAACTGCCCTTGCACACACGCGCCTTGCTGTGGGTTTCCGGTGTGTTCGTTCACTACTGGCATGTGATCCTGCTGGCGCCGGTCGTCATATTCATGGGCGTCCGCTATCTCGCCCGGGTCAGTCCGGCTGTCCAGTACCGGATCGATGGCGCGAAACTGCGCCTGTTCGTGGTGGGCCCGATCCTGCGCAAGATCATCCTCAGTCGCTTCGCGAGTTATTTCTCCCTGTTGTATTCCTCCGGTGTGCCGATTCTCGACTGCCTCAAGATCAGCGAGGAGATCGTTGGCAATCGGGTGGTGGCGGCCGCGATCGGCAAGGTCACGCGTTATGCCGCCGAGGGCCGGACGCTGAGCGAGAGCATCGAGAGCGTCTCGCTTTTCCCGCCGCTTCTGATGCGCATGCTGAAGGTGGGCGAGAGCACCGGACGGCTGGATGCCGCGCTGAACAACGTGAGTTATTTCTACAATCGCGACGTGCGTGAATCGATCGAACGCCTGCAGACGGTCATCGAGCCGGTCATGACGGTCGTGCTGGGGCTGATCCTTGGCTGGGTCATGATGTCGGTCTTGGGTCCGGTATACGACATGATCAGCAAGATACGGATGTGATATGACCTTGCAGCGCATTATCTACGCCGCCCCCGACGCCATCACCGTCTCGATGTACGACGGCCGGTCGTTTCTCGGTGAGGTCGCATTTGACGACGATGCCGCCGGTCGCGCGGCGCTGGGCGAGTATTTCGCCCAGGAGCCGCATATCATCAGTCGCCTGCTCGTCGATATGATCGAGGAGGAGTATCGGATTGACACGCTGCCCCACCTGATCGGGCGCGATCGTCACGCCGTCCTCGCGCGCAAGCTCGAGCAGACGTTCCGCGCGACCCCCTATCGCGCCGCCCAGGTGCAAGGACGTATCGAGTCCGGGCGCCGCGACGACCGTGTCCTGCTGACGGCATTGACCAATCCCGATGCGATAACCGCGTTGACGGCCCCGCTGGCGGAGAGCCACGTCCCGCTGGCGGGCATCCATTCGGTAGCGATGCTGGCGCGATCACTGCTCCATGGACTCAAGATCACGGGCGACAACGTGCTGCTGCTGACCGCGAACCGGCAGGGATATCTGCGCCAGACCTTTCTGCACCGGCAGGAGCTCAAGAACAGCCGCCTGTCGCCGCTGACGAGCGACGATTTCGACGCTGTGCCGCTCGCGCATGAAATCGAGAAAAACCGGCGCTACCTGAACCGTCTGCGCGTGCTGGCGCATGATGCTCCGCTCGATGTTGTAGTAATAGGAAGCCGCTCCCTTGTCGATCGGCTACGCGGGGGCTGGGGAGAAAAGGAGTCGACGCGTTATCACCTGATTGATTTTGCAGCCGCGGCCGCGTCCGTCGGTCTTGCGGATGCGGCAAGTGAGGTGGATTGCGAGCGGCTGTTCACGCATCTGCTTAACCGCAGCGCGCCCGTGTTCAATTATGCCCAGATGCCGGACCGCCGCATCTATCGCCTCTACCAGGCCCGCAAGGCCGTGCTCGCGACGAGCCTGGGCATGGTGCTGGGCGGGGCCGCCTGGGCCGGCATAAACGTGATGGACGGGGTTGCCCTCGGTCGCCAGAGTGATCTGGCCATGCACACGATCGAGTCGCTGCGGGCGGACTACGAAGCGGCCACCGCCAACCGCCCGGAAATGGATGTCGGTGTGGACGAGATGCGCTGGATGGTCGACGCCGGGGATATGCTGCAGCACACCAGCGCCACGCCTTGGGATATGTTGCGCGCCCTGAGTGCCGGGGTGTCCGCGCATCCTGCGATCCGGATCGATGAAATCGACTGGAGCGCCGCTTTGCAGCAGGGCGATGTGAATCCGGTCGATCTCGCTCAGCCCGGACCCGAAAGCGTGGAGGTCTCCGGCAGCGAGACGGCGATCATCAAGGGGCGCGTGGAACCGTTCGCGGGTGATTTCCGCGCGGCATTCGACCGCGTGGAGTCCTTTATGGACACCCTGCGCCGGGACCCCCGGTTCAGCGCGGTCAGTGCCCAGGCCATGCCGCTGAATGTGGATCCGGAATCGACCATCGCGGGGATGGCGGGGGGGCAATCGGACAATGCGCCCGCCACCTTCGAGATCAGGGTCGTTATGAGGACTGGGCATGAAGGCACGTAGCATGGAATGGCGGTACCTGCGCGGAGTCGCGCGCTGGCTGCTGGCCGCGGCTGTCGCCGGCGTCATGATGGTGGCGGCCAGCGCCTATTACCTCGCGGCGCAGCAACACGGCTACCAGCGCCTGACCGGCGAGCGTGATGCCGCGCGCTCGGAGTATCTGGATGCCGAAAACCGTGACCGTCTGATCGCCGAATACCATGCGCGCTATCTGACCCTGCGCCGGCAGGGGATGATAGGCGCCGAGAACCGGCTCGACTGGGTCGAGACCGTTCGCGACAGCGCGCGCCGGCTCCAATTGCCCAAGCTGCAATATCAGATCATGCCGCGCGAGAGTTTTACGCTGGCCAATCTTGCCGAGTATCCCGGGGTGGCGCTCTACGCCAGCCGGATGAAACTGGACATGGAACTCATGCATGAGGGGGATCTCGCCGCCGTGATCTCTGGCCTCGACCGGGCCTCCCCTGGCGCCATGCATGTGGAGTCCTGTGTCATCCGCAGGCTGGCCGATGCGCCGGAGGCCGGGGTTCTGTCGCCGAATCTCTCCGCCACCTGCGAACTGATGCTGTTTACCATGCGGCCCGGAACGGCCGCGACCGGGGACGTGTGACATGAACGGACGACGCTGCCGGATCGCACGGATGGCCGTTTCTCTTCTGCTCGCGGCCCTGCCGTGCGTCGTCTCCGCCGGGTTCACCGATGGCCTGGGCCGGCTGTTCATGACCGGGCAGGAGCGGACCGAAATTGATCGCCTGCGCGCAAGCGGGCCGCGCCGCGAGGACTCGGCCTCTTCGATGTCACCGAACCGGTTCTCCTCCGCGGCGTTGCGCCTCGACGGTGTGGTGCGCCGCAGCGATGGCCCGGATACGCTCTGGGTCAATGGAGAACACATGGCGGGTGACGGAAGGATGGATGCCCGCGATCGCGTCCGGGTCCCGGCGGCGAGCGCGGGCCGTTCGATCTGGATGAAGCCCGGGCAGGTCTTCGATCCCGATAACGGCGCGGTACGCGAGTCCTACCAGGCCGGCCAGCCAGGACCATGATGCCGACCCGAGTGCGAGGAGATGCGCCCGCGCGCATGGCGGCCGGACAGCGCGGGGTGGTCCTGCTGGTGATGCTGCTTATCCTCCTGCTGGGTTCGAGCTATGTGCTGGTGCAACGCTTGAATCACGTGAGTGAAGTCATGAACCTGGATCAGGCCACGGCGCACGCCCTGGCCGAGGCCCGCGCCGCCCTGCTGGGCTGGTCCGTGGGCCATCCGGATCGGCCGGGGATGCTGCCCTATCCCGATCGCAACGGCGACGGCAACTACGACGGCAACAGCGACTGTCCCGCGGGGGCGGTCAACGCGAACATGCTGCTTGGCCGCCTGCCCGCCTCCGGACAGGCCACGCCCTGCATCCCGCCCCTGTCCGGCCTGGGGGTGAATGTGACGGACGGAAGCGGTGAAGGATTGTGGTATGCGGTCAGCCGGAATCTGTTGTACCAGCCCTCCGGCGGCGGATATCCCGCCATCGATCCGGCGTTGCCGGAGATCTCGACGAACTGGCTGACGGTGCGCGATGAATTCGGCAACGTGCTGTCCGATCGCGTTGCCGCGGTGATCCTGGCGCCCGGCGCAGCCTTGCGCGGCCAGAATCGCGCTGGTGCGGCGCCGGCCGCGGCGAATTATCTGGATACCGTGACGATCGGCGCCACGTCCTACAGCAATGCCGATTCCGACGGCGTATTTATCGCGGCGGCACGCGGCGACACGTTCAACGACCAGATCGTCTATGTCACGGCCGACGAGCTGATCACGCTGGCGGAACGGCGCGTGGCGCGTGGTGCGCAACAGTGCCTGCAGTCGTACGCCACCGCCTCAGGGGGAAAGCTGCCCTGGGCGGCCAGGCTGGATCCCGCCGCCGTGCCGGACTACGCCGGGGATTTCGGCGAGCGCTTCGGGCGCATCCCGGGCGCGCCGGCGGTCGATGCCACGCCGGGTTCGCCGGATACCTCGATGCAGACCGCCTGGCCGGCGGGCTGTTTCGTCGCGGGAACCTATTGGGACAACTGGCGGGAATTCGTTTTTTACGCCCTCGCGCCCGATTTCATCCCGGGTGGCGCGGCGGCCTGTCCCGTGTGTCTCGAGATCAGCGGCGGCGGCGAGCATCACGCCGTCGTGTTGGCGGCGGGGCGTGCGCTGGCGGGGCAGGCGCGAAGCTCGCCGGCGCAGAAGGGGACGGTTACGAATTATCTCGAGGGTGACAACACGACGCCGGCTGATAACGCCTTCGAGCGGCGGGACGGCGATGCGGGCTTCAACGATCAGGTCCTGTGCGTCGGTGCGGATGCGGAATGTCAGTGAGACGGATCATGCGAACACAAGGCGGCGGGGTTGTCGGCGGACGCGAACGGGTGGGGGGATTCTCCCTGATCGAGATGGCCGTGGTGCTGGTCATCATCGGCGTGCTGCTC
The DNA here is from genome assembly GCA_016716465.1 of Gammaproteobacteria bacterium. NCBI lineage: Bacteria > Pseudomonadati > Pseudomonadota > Gammaproteobacteria > Gammaproteobacteria bacterium. The sequence goes on along the minus strand of JADJWH010000001.1, from coordinate 1,252,745 downwards.
GGCAGCCTGCTGATGCCTCTGTCCGTGCAGATGGAGGCCCAGCGCCGCGACTCGACGACCGCGACAGTCAAGGAGGTCGGTGAGGCCTTATTGGGCTTTGCCGTCGTGCATCGGCGGCTGCCCTGTCCCGACAGCGACGGCGACGGTTTTGAAAACGGTCCGACCTGCAACAACGTCGAGGGGACGGTGCCGTGGGCGACCCTGGGGGTCGGCAGAGAGGATGCCTGGGGGCATCCGTTGCGCTATCGGGCCAATAACGGCTTCGTGGCCGCGATTCCCAATCCGCCCGATACGACCGGCGGGCTCGCGATCGTCGATACGGACGGTACGGCGCTCACCGCGGCCGATCCCGACGGGCCGGCGGCCCTTGTGTTTTCCTGCGCCGCCGACGGCCTGCCCAACCTGGGCAACGACGCCGACGGTACCTTGAATACCAATCTGACCTGCGTCAACAGCGGCGCCCCGGACGGCACCTATGTCCAGGGCGTTTATCTCGACGGGCAATACGACGATATTTTGCTGTGGGTGTCAAAAAACAGTCTCATCAATCGCCTGGTCAGCGCCGGGAAGTGGCCCTGACCCCGGAAAAGTCCGGGCGGACAGGGGTTGGCACAGGAGTTGCTGGTTACCCGCTGACAGGCGCCTTGGAAGTGCGGGGCACGGCGCCAGCCCGACTCAGGTGCGACCACCGCCGGGCGAGAAACACAACAGGTCTTGAGTCGGGGATCGCCGGTCAGGGCCAAACAACGAGCGAGGTTGAAGGGTATGAACATGAAACAACGAAACGCGGGTTTCACGCTGATCGAAATCGCGATCGTCCTGGTGATCATCGGTCTGCTGCTGGGCGGTGTCCTGAAGGGACAGGAGATGATCGAGAATGCCAGGATCCAGAGCCTGCGCAACGATATGGATGGCGTGGTAACGGCCTTCTATGCCTATCAGAATCGCTACCACGCACTGCCGGGCGACGACACCAAGGCCAGCAATGCCGGGCGCGGCTGGGCGAACGCCGTGGCGGGCAACGGCAACGGCGCGCTGGCGAATGCCAACGCCTTCGATGCCGGCAACAGCGAGAACCAGTTACTGTGGCAGCACCTGCGCTATTCCGGCCTGATTGCCGGCGATCCTTCCGGAGTGACGAATAACGCCGGCGGCCGCGCCAATCCGCTGCATGGCTACAACGGCCAGATCGGCATCTCCAATACCACGGCGGCCTGGGGTCTGGGCCTGACGGGCAATATCGTGTGCGCGGGCAATGTCCCCGGCAAGGCGGCCGAGGCCATCGACGCCGCGGTGGATGACGGCCTGTCCGATACGGGCACCGTGCGCGCCCTCGCCGGAACCAACAACGCCGAGCCGGCCGGTACGACCGCCGCCACCAACTACCTCGACGACGGCACCACTCTTTACACAGTCTGCCGGAAGATCTGACCGCCGCACCGTTGCTCGGGGCCCGGTCCGCAAGAGCGGCGCCTGTGCGGTGCAGAGGATGAAATAACCGGCGTCCGGGAATCGCATCACGCCAATCCGCGATGCATGTTTCCCGGACGCTGGCCGTTTTCACCCCGACGGCCGGATGGGTCCCGGCAGCATCCTCCGGTTTCCCGCCGATGCTTGAAAAATGGGTCTGTGAGTTTTATATCTTCACCGGACAGGACCGGGGGATGGCGGGGGTTCCGGCCGTGGCCGTGAACGACTCCGTACGTTATTCTTTCCGGGCCAACGGGCCGCTCAATTTCTCAATTTCAGGATACGGGCTTGCGGATCGAGGGGGCTTGGGATACAGTAGGCAAGAATTTAGACTGCGTCTAAATATATGAGTGATACGTCTGTTCTGGAGGGTCATGACATGCAACTGAAAGGCAGTAAAACGGAAGACAATCTCAAGTACGCGTTCGCGGGCGAGTCGCAGGCCAACCGGCGCTATCTGTATTTCGCGTCCAAGGCCGATGTGGAAGGATACAACGATGTCTCGGCCGTGTTTCGCTCCACGGCGGAAGGTGAGACCGGGCATGCCCACGGCCATCTGGAATACCTGGAGGCCTGCGGTGATCCGGCCACCGGTCTGCCGATCGGCGATACCTCGAAGAACCTGAAGGCGGCGATCGCCGGCGAGACCCATGAGTACAGCGACATGTACCCGGGCATGGCCAAGACGGCGCGCGACGAAGGGTTCGACGAGATCGCGGACTGGTTCGAGACGCTGGCCAAGGCCGAGCGTTCGCACGCGAACCGGTTCCAGAAATCTCTGGATACCCTGGGCAAGTAAACCACCGGCTGTCGAAAGGGGCCGGTTGTGCCGGCCCCGCAGCCTTGTCTCCATAGCGTGCGTTCCTCATCATCATGTCGACGACCGTGACCGAAGGCCAGCGCGAGGGCAGCCTCGAGGCGCCCACCCGCCACCCGTTGAAATGGGACCAGCCGGAGTTCTACGACGAGCCGGCACTGATCAAGGAACTGGAACGCGTCTTCGACATTTGCCATGGCTGTCGGCGCTGCTTCAGCCTGTGCAACTCCTTCCCAACCCTGTTCGATGCCATCGACGCCTCCGAGACCCTGGAACTCGACGGCGTTGACAAGAAGGTGTACTGGGACGTGGTCGACCACTGTTACCTGTGCGACATGTGCTACATGACCAAGTGTCCCTACGTGCCGCCGCATCCATGGAACATCGATTTCCCGCACCTGATGCTGCGCGCCAAGGCGGTCAAGTTCAAAAAGGGTGAATTCACGGCGCGCGACAAGATGCTCACCGCGACTGATACGGTGGGCAATCTGGCCGGCATACCGGTAATCGCGCAGGCGGTGAACGCCGCCAACCGGAACGGGGCGGTGCGCAGGCTGATGGACAAGTTCATCGGCGTCCATCCCGATGCGCACATACCGGAATACCACAGCGACAGCCTGCGCAAGCGCGTCAAGCGGCGGCAGCCGCCCGTGCTGCAGCCGGTCGCCACCGCGGAGACCAAGGGCAGGGTGGTGCTGTTCACCACCTGCTATGGCAACCGCAACGAACCGCAGATCGGCGAGGACCTGATCGCGATCTTCGAGCACAACGGCATCCCCGTCGTCACGATGGAGGAGGAGCGCTGCTGCGGCATGCCCAAGCTCGAACTGGGCGACCTGGAGGCGGTTCGGCAGGCCAAGGAATTCAATATTCCCCGGCTCGCGCAGTGGGTGGAAGACGGCTGGGACATCGTCGGGCCGGTGCCGTCCTGCGTGCTGATGCTGAAGCAGGAGTATCCCCTGTTGTTCCCGCGGGACGCACAGGTGCGCGCGGTCAGCCGCGCGACCTACGACCCCTTCGAGTATCTGATGCTGCGCCACAAGGAAGGCCGCCTGAAGACCGACTTCAAGCGTCCGCTCGGCAAGGTTGCCTATCACACGGCCTGTCATCTGCGGGTGCAGAACATCGGCTACAAGACGCGCGACCTGCTGCAACTGGTGCCGCAGACCAGCGTGGAGATGATCGAGCGCTGTTCCGGACATGACGGGACCTACGGCGTGAAGAGCGAGACCTTCGCCATTGCGACGAAGATCTGCCGCCCCGTGATCAACAAGGTCAAGGGCGCCGGGGCCGACCATTATTCCAGCGATTGCCCGATCGCCGGTCATCACATCGCCAACGGCCTGGGGGACGGTTCGGACTCGACTCATCCCATTACGCTGTTGAGAACCGCCTACGGCATAGAGTGACGCCCGCCGCGGGGCGATCCCGGAGCTTGCCATGAAGAAACTGACACGACAGGATCTGTATTCGCTTGAGGCCTATGCCAGGATGCGCGCCGACTTCCGCGCGCGCGTGATGGCGCACAAGAAGGACCGCCAGGTCCCGATCGGCCCCCATGCCAGACTGTACTTCGAGGACCGTCTGACCATCCAGTACCAGGTGCAGGAAATGCTGCGGGTGGAGCGCATCTTCGAGGAGGCGGGTATCATCGATGAGCTGGAGGCCTACAACCCGCTGATCCCGGACGGCAGCAACCTCAAGGCCACCTTCATGCTGGAATACGCCGATATCGACGAGCGCCAGCAGGCCCTGGCGCGCATGGTCGACATCGAGGACCGGGTCTGGCTGCGGGTCGCCGGATTCGAACCGGTGTGGGCCATCGCCGACGAAGACATGGAGCGCGAGAGGGTGGACAAGACCTCTTCGGTACACTTCCTGCGCTTCGAGCTCACGCCCGCGATGAGCGGGGCGGTCCGGCAGGGCGCCGGCATGGGCATGGGCATTGATCACCCCGCCTATCGTCATACCATCGAGGCCGTGGCCGATAACGTGCGCCGCTCGCTGGCGTCGGATCTGGGCTAGTCGATCCCCGTTTCCGGCGGCGCTTACTGTCCGCGTTTCCACCCGTGATGCCCGCAGCGAGTCACGCGGCAGGCGCCGAGGTTTATCACAAATCCCGTTGTATGCTACAGTGCCCCCGGTTTGCCGGGATACGGTCGCGGATGGGGGGCCTCCATGCTGTTTGCCTTTGTGCTGGATAACGGTCGCCTGGTGCCGCTGGCCGGAGATGAACCGGAACGCCGCCTGGAAGATGCCTTGTGGATCGATCTCGTCGATCCCACCGACGATGAGCGGGCGCGTGTCGAGGCGCTCTATCGTCAGGAGCTGCCCGAGGCCGAGGAGGCCGAAGAGATCGAGGCCAGCGCTCGCTCCTACGAGGACGAAAGCGGCCTGCATGTCCACGGCCTGTTCCTGCATGAGGTGGACGGCCACCCGCGCAACACCTCGGTGGTATTCACCGTCAGCGGTGACCGCCTGTTCAGCCTGCGCGAGCGCGAGATCCCGGCCTTCCGCCTGCTGCGCATGCGCGCCCGGCGCGAGTCCGGCGTGGCGGTGAGCGCCATGTCGATCCTGCTGACCCTGCTCGAGATCAAGATCGAGGATCTGGCGGATACGCTGGAAGAGGTCTACACCGGTCTCGAACGCGTCAGCAGCATGGTGCTGGAGGAGAACGACGTCGAGCTGGAGGAGTCCATCGACGAACTCGCGCGCCATGAGGACATCAACGGCAAGATCCGGCTGTGTCTGATGGACGCCCAGCGCGGCCTGACCTTTCTGCTAAGGCGCGGACGTCTCGACGCCACCAACACCGAGTGGGTGCGCGAGTTGCTGCGCGACATCGATTCGCTGCTCCCGCACAACAGCTTTCTGTTCGAGAAGGTGAACTTCCTGATGGATGCCGCGCAGGGCTTCATCAACATCGAGCAGAATCAGATCATCAAGATCTTTTCCATCGCGGCCGTGGTGTTTCTGCCCCCGACGCTGGTGGCCAGCATCTATGGCATGAATTTCGACTATATGCCGGAGCTGCACTGGCTGGTGGGGTATCCCTGGGCGCTGCTCCTGATGGTGGCCTCGGCCATCGCTCCCTACTGGTACTTCAAGCGCAAGGGCTGGCTGTAGCCGCGGGCGGGGGCCGCGCCGCGTGGTTTCCCGCGGTCCGTGCACCGTCGCGGCGACTCAGTCCCTGCTGCGAAAGGATTCCGGATCCAGCTCGTAGCGGTGCAGCAGTTTGTAGAGTTCCGTCCGGTTGCGCTGCGCCAGGCGCGCCGCCTGGGTGATGTTGCCCTCGGTCATCTTCAGCAGCCGGGTGAGGTATTCGCGCTCGAACTTGCGCCGCGCGGCGGAGAGCGAGGGCAGGGCGGTGTTCTTCTGGCGCAGCGCGCGCTGCACCAGGCTGACCGGGATCACCGGTGTCGAACACAGCGTCGCAGTGTGCTCGACCACGTTGAGCAACTGGCGGACGTTGCCGGGCCAGGGCGCGGTCAGCAGGAATTCCATCGCCTCGGCGGAGAACGAACGCGCCGGCGTGGTGCTGCCGCGCGCGATCTGGCGCAGGAAGTGGTTGGCGAGCGGCTGGATGTCCTCCGGGCGTTCGCGCAGCGGCGGGATTTCCAGCCGTACCACGTTGAGGCGGTAATAGAGATCTTCGCGGAAGCGGCGATTTTTCACCAGCTCTTCCAGATCCTGATGGCTGGCGGAGATGATGCGCACATCCACCGGTATGCTGACCGTCGAGCCGACGGGACGGATCTCCTTTTCCTGCAGCACGCGCAGCAGTTTGGCCTGCAGCGCGAGCGGCATGTCGCCGATCTCGTCGAGGAACAGGGTGCCGCCGTCGGCGGCCTGAAACAATCCCTTGTGGTCCTGCGTCGCGCCGGTGAACGCGCCCTTGTTATGGCCGAACAGCTCGGTTTCCAGCAGCAGCTCGGGGATGGCGCTGCAGTTTACCGCGAGGAAGGGTTTATCGCGCCGCGCGCCGGCGCGGTGGATGGCCTGCGCGAGCAACTCCTTGCCGGTTCCGCTCTCGCCCTGGATCAGGATGCCGATGTTGCTTCCCGCCACGCGATAGGCCTGGCTCAGAACCTCTTCCATCGCCGCGCTGTGGCTGATGATCTCCTCGCGCCACGCCTGCGCCCCGGCGGCGGCGCCTTCCTCGGCGGGGGCGGCGTTGATGCGATAGGCCTTGTCCACGCAGCTGAGCAGTTCCTTGCTGTCGAACGGTTTCGTCAGGAAGGTGAATACGCCGCGCTTGGTCGCCTCGACGGCTTCCGGAATGGTGCCGTGCGCGGTGAGGATGATGACCGGCAGCGTAGGGTGGTGCTCGTGAATCGCGTCGAACAGGGCCATGCCGTCCATGCCATCCATGCGCAGGTCGGTAATCACCACGTGCGGTTGATGCTTGTCGAGCTGGAGCAGGCCGCGGTCGGCGTTGTCCGCGGTCGCGACATCCCAGCCGGCGGCGTTGAGGCGGATGGAGAGCAGTTTCAGCAGGTCGACGTCGTCATCGACGAGCAGGATTCGGTGGCGCGCGCTCATGGCGCAGGCGGGGGCATGTCGGCCCCGTCGCGATCGCCCAGTTGCTGTTCAATCGCCTTCAGCTGGTTCAGCTTGCGTGTCAGTTCGGCATTCTGCGCCGCCAGGCGCCCGCGCTCGCCCAGGATATGCGCGAGCAGCTGTGTCAGCGGGACGAGATCGGCGTCGTTACCCTCCATGGACGGTTCTGCGAGCAGATCAAGCAGCCGTGAGGATGTGTCGATGTCGGCTTGGCGGTTCGCTTCGCTGAGCGACTGCAATAGCGCGAACCGAACCAGGGCCTGCGGGGTCTGTTCGTGCGCGCGCCGGGTCTCGGCCTCCTCGAGGACGGTGCGCTGTTCTTCCGGGGACGACGCGCCGTAGGCAGCGGCTTCGCGCAGCAGTTCGGCAATCCGGACGGCTGCCGGCGCCGGGGTTTCTGTGGACGGCTCGGGCTGGACCGGGGCATCATGCGCGGCTGAGACGTCCGTCTCCGCGGGCGTCATCACCGGCGCGGGGGGCTGCGCGGCCTCAGTGGTGGTGGACTGGGTGTTTCCATGCGGGTTCAGCGCAGCGCAGGCGGACAGGGTCACCGCGAGCAGCGACATCGCCAGTGCGCGCTCAACGCGGATCATTGTGCGCGCCGCCTCCGCCTGCGTCGGGCAGCGTGACGCGGAAATGGGCGCCGCCGTCTCCATCGATGATCTCGATCGTGCCATGGTGCAGGTGAATGAGTTCTCTGGCGATGGAAAGTCCCAGGCCGCTACCCTTGACCGCTCCCGCCGAACGGGCGCGTCCCTGGTAGAAGGCCGCGAAGATTTTATCACGTTCGTCGGGGTGGATGCCGGGTCCGGTATCCGCGACGTCAATGACGGCGGCGCCGTCGCGGCGCGCCAGGGATATTCGCACATATTCCTTGTCAGGCGTGTACTTTACGGCATTCGAAAGCAGGTTGTCTACGACGGTGCGGAGTTTCTCCCGGTCGCCGGTCACCACAACGGGTTCCAGTTTCAGCCGCAGTTCCACCGAGCGGGAGCGCGCCGCGAGCTTGTGGTTTGCGCTGACTTCCCGGATCATCTGGTCGAGCGCGACCGGTTCCGTCGTCATGCGCTGGCTGTCGATCTCCAGCGTGCTGAATCTGAGCAGATCCTCGATCAACTTTTGCAGTTTCAGGCTCTGCTGCTTGAGCATATTGACGATCTCGCTCTGTTCCTCGTTGAGTGAGCCGACCACCTGCTCCTTGAGCAGTTCACTGCCTTCGCGGATGGTGGTGAGCGGGGTCTTCAGTTCATGAGAGACATGGCGCAGGAAGGACACCTTCTGGTTTTCCAGCGTGAGCAGGCGCTGGCGCATCCATTCGAGCCGGCGGCCCAGTTCCTTCAGGTCGTTGGGCCCCCCGACGGTGATCTCCTGGCCGAAATCGCCGTCGCCCAGGCGTCGGATCGACTGGTCGAGCTGCCGGAGGGGTTTGGCGATCAGCGCAATGAACAGGACGGTGAGCAGCAGCGCGATCGGAATCAGGGTGAGCGCCTGCCACAGCAACAGGAGGCGGGCGCGTTCCGCGAGCCCCTGTATCTCGCCGACGCTTTCGCCGATGAGCTGGCTGCTTTCCGACAGGATCTCGCGGGCGGAGGCATTGAGGGCGGAGAAGGATTCGATGGCGGCCGCGATCTCCGCCGCGCTCGTCGTAGGATCGTCGAGTTGGCGATAGACCGCCTCCTCCCGCCCGACCAATGTGTCGATGGTTTCCCGCTGCAGGGGTTTGAGATCGAGGCGGAGCAGCTCACCGACGGTCTGATACAGCTGTTTGCGCCGGGCCTTGTAGGCATCGAGCAGGGTGCGGTCGTTCAGCACCTGGAATTGCCGCGCGCTGCGCTCCATGGCGGTCAGATGCTCCACCAGCAGACGGCTCGACTGGGTCGCTGCGACAGCTTCGAGTACGCTGCGTTTGCTATGCGTGGTGAGGCGGTCGACGTAGACCGCCGCGGTGATCAGGGCGATGACCAGCGGCAGCGCCACCGCGACGAAGCCGAGCAGAATCAGCTGCAGTATGGATCGTGTCGGAAACAGGGCCACGGGTCGATGGATGCGCATCCTTCACTGCCGGAACGGTTTTCGGAAGTCGGCGTACGGGGAACCGCGGGCGGCGTACCGGCCGCCCGCGGCAGCGTGAAGGATAGCACAGACCACCCGCGGGCAGGTGTATCCCCGGCCGCATGCGGGCGCCGGGCGGAGACATCTCCCGCCCATTTGGAAGAACTACGGTAAGAATTTGGCTGCCGGCCGATTATTGTCTGATCAGATTCGCTTAGTCCGTTTCGCCCGCCATGGTGCTCGCGGCATCGCCGGCGGCATCCGCCGCCTTCGAGGCTGCATCCCCCGCGGCATCCGCGGCGTCGGAGGCCGCCTGCTCAACGCTTTCCATCGCCTGTTCGCCGGCTTCCTGCGCCTGATCGGCGAGCTCTTCCGTCTTCTCACCCATGGCGCTGGCGGCGTCACTGACCTCGCTCGAGATCCGGGATTGGGTGTCTTCGAGGGACGCGGTCTCATCAGACTTGCTGCAGCCGGTCACCAGGGCGAATGAACCCGCGGCCAGGATCAGGGCCAGGGCGGAAAGGGTGGTCGATCGTTTCATTGTCATTGTCTCCTTGCTTGGAAATATATGGTCGAAGTGCGATACCTTCCCCGTAATAAAACCTGACCGGAAGGCGCTGTTCGCGCCCCCGGCCAGCATGCTCTCAAATGGGGGAAGGAAGGGTTATGAGAGCAAAATCATCCGCCTCGCCGATCCTGCGCCTTCATCGCGGCGTCATATTCGGTCTTGCTCAGCTTGCCATCCTTGTTCTGATCGGCGGACGTGAAGCTGGAATCCTGCTGCAGCACCTTGGCCGTACCGGCCTCATCCCTGGTGATCGAGCCGTCCTTGTTGGTGTCGACCTGATCAAAGGAAGGGGTCTGGGTCATGGCGGCATGGCGCATCGATCCCGGCGACGTATCCGCCCATCCGATACCGGTTGCCGCGATCAGTGTCAAAGCCGTCAATGTGGCCTGCATCGTCATCGATTTCATGGCTCACCTCCTGTGTTCCCGCTGGTCTGATTACGTCAGTCGCGCGCGAGCGTTCCATACGGTCAAATGCGATATCCATGCCACGTATATTTATGCTATTTGAATCAATATATTAGATTGTTACAGAAGGAAATCTCATCCCCGTAACCCGGGGATTCTGTCGGGAAAGTGCGACAGTGCGGTCAGGTCGGTTTTTCAAGTACCCGATAACGCTTGAATTTATCCTGTCGCTAGGCGGCGACAGGATGGGGTGGTGCGGATTTCAGCGTCTGCGTCTTCCCTGGCTCCGCTCGGCATCCTCGAAGCGCACGCGCAGGGGTTTGCCGCCGAAGGTTTTGCCGTCCAGGCCCGCGACGGCAGCGCGCGCCTCATGGCCTTCCATCTCGATGAAGCCGAAGCCCCGGCACTTGCGCGTGAAGACATCGGTCATCAGATGGATGGAGCGGACCTTGCCATATTCGGAAAAGAGCTCGCTGACTGCGTGTTCGGAGGTCTCCGCGGGGAGGTTGCCGACATACAATTTTTTCATTCCATAAATCTCCGGGGTGGGGCGTTGCCCAGGGAGGGGCGCGGCGTGGATAGGAGGAGAGCCGAACATACGCTTCCGCGTCCGTTCCTCGCCCGTTTCAGGAAGCCTGACCTGATGCCAGCGGGGCTGACACGCAGCCTGGGATCCTCGATGCGCATGGGACGGTGCGCTGGATGGATGCAGGAAACAAGACGTGCGAACGAAGGCAGGAAGTCCTTCGCTCTCGTGTCAGGCTACACCGCGGCAGGCGCTGTCACTATAAAGGGTGCGGGGAGGTAATACAAGCAAGGCGCGCGTGAAAGCGTGCCCGATCAGTCCGAAGTATCGTCGTTCGCGACCGAGAAGGCGTGTGGATAGATCACCAGGTGACGTCGCGGCTCGCTGCCGACGCTTTCCGCCACCATGTGATGGCGGCTTGCGACCCGATGTTGCAGGCGGCGCAGCGAAGCCGGACGCGGCATGAGCGAGACGACCACGCCGTCGCGCAGGGCGCGGCGGATGCCGTCCTCGGTTTCGCGCACAGCGGTCTCCGTTTCCTGCTCGTCCAGGCCGGGCACCACATTGAACAGGTTGCGCAGCAGGTGGCGGATCTGCGCGGTGGAATTCTTCTTCACCGTGTGCACGGGCAGCCCGGTGAGCTGGACCAGGCGTTGCAGACGGGAATCGCCGGCGCGGGCGCGCAAGGTCACGATCAACTGGGCACGCTCCGCGCGATTGACCACCTGGGCGTCCAGCCTCAGATCGCGGATTACGCGCTCGAGCAGATCGCGACTGAACGCGTAGGGGTAGATACGGACGGTCTGTTTCTGGTCGCCGGCAGAGAACAGGGTGCGCGGGCGTGGCGGGGATTCCGCTGCGGCGGTTTCCGCCGCCGGCTCCAGGGCCTGCTCCTGTCCCGGCGTGCGGCGCAGCCCGCCGGGCGCTTGCCCGCGCAACAGGCGGTCCACCGCCTGAGCCGTGTCGGGATGCACGATGACCTCTTCATGATCGACGATTTCCACCACGGCATCGAAGGTCGGCGGCGCCTTGCGTTCGCTGACTGTCTTCTGCGATCCGCGCAGGCGCGCTTCCTCGTCTCCGAGTGTCACGGTCTGCACGCCGCCGACGAGATCGGAGAGCGTCGGATTGCGGATCAGGTTTTCGAGGGTGTTGCCATGCGCGGTGCCGATGAGTTGCACGCCGCGTTCAGCAATCGTGCGCGCCGCCAGGGTCTCGGGTACGGTGCCGATCTCGTCGATGATGATGACCTCGGGCATGTGGTTTTCGACCGCCTCGATCATGACATCGTGTTGGGCCGCGGGTGAAGCCACCTGCATGCGGCGCGCGGCGCCGATCGCGCGGTGCGGGATGTCGCCGTCGCCGGCGATCTCGTTCGAAGTGTCGATGACGATGACGCGTTTGTCGAAATCGTCCGCCAGCACGCGGGCGATCTCGCGCAGCTTGGTGGTTTTGCCCACGCCGGGACGTCCCAGCAGCAGCACGCTGCGACCGCCCTCGATCAGGTCGCGGATGAGGTCGATGGTGCCGAACACCGCGCGACCGGCGCGCAGCGTCAGCCCGACGATATCGCCGCGGCGGTTGCGGATCGCGGAGATGCGGTGCAGCGTCCCTTCGATCCCGGCGCGGTTGTCGGCGCCGAAGGCGCCCACGGCGCGGATGACATGCTCGAGATCGGCGCGCGTGATCGCGTCTTCCGTCAGCGTTATCGCGCGCCCGGGCAGGCGCGCCTGCGGCCGGCGGCCGAGATCGAGCACGATTTCCAGGAGTTCATCGCCCGGCAATTCATCGACGGCGTGCTGGAGTGACGGCGGCAGTGTCTGGATCAGCAGCCGAAGATCGTCGGTGTGAGGATGTGCGATCATGTGATAGCGGTGCCCCGAAATGCGGCAAGCCCCGTTGCCAGATTATATCGGCAGGAGACGCCGCACGGTCAACCTCGATCGCGCGGCGCCGGTGCGCGGAGGTATCAGGGGAACTGGATCTTTCCGCTTCCCGGGAATCCCCCGCCCGGGCCCGAGTCCGGCAGCACCAGCGACGAGGCCGATTCGCGGCGCATCTGACGCAGTTCCTCGATGGTTTGTTCCGCGGCCGCCTGCGCCGCGTGACCGAAGTTGCGCGCCGCTTCCTCGAGTGAGGCGGCCGCGATCTCGAAATTGAGCGGCAGGGCGCCGACCGGTGTCAGGATCTGGGTCTGCCCCAGGTAGCTGACCGGGCGGGAAGCGTCGGGGGAGCCGTCGGCCGTGACAGGCGAGAGACGCCGGATCGTGCCGACCTGGCGATCAGTGAACATCTCCTCGCGGTAGAGGTCGGCTGCGTTCATATGCAGATCCGCGGCCAGGCTGTCGGACTCGTTCATGTCGGCTCCCTCGTCATGTCGCCGCAGTGGCGTGCTTGATAGCCTAGCAGATCTCGCCGCGGCCTGTCTCATGTCCCCTGTTACGCCGTTCAGGCGCGGACGGGCAAGCGGCCGGCACCACGCTTACGTGCGGGTCTGCTCTTTCTCGTGGGTATCGCCGCACGGGAAATGCCGCGGGGCCTGAACCCTGTCCGGCTGGCGTGTTATTATCCGCGACAGCAGGTTTTCGGCGCGGTTGGGCGTGGCGATGCCGCGTCACCACGAAGGCGAATGAATCTCGAGGCATTCGAACGATGATAGAAAAAATCCTTTCGGGCGGGCAGACCGGCGTTGACAGGGCGGCGCTCGACGCGGCGATTGATCTGGGGATCGCCTGCGGCGGCTGGTGTCCGGCGGGCCGGCATGCCGACGACGGACCCATCTCTTCGCGTTATCCCTTGCAGGAAACGGCGGATATGGATCATACCGTGCGCACCGAGCATAATGTGCGCGACTCGGACGGAAACCTGATGTTTTACCGTGGCGAGCTCCAGGGCGGGACCGCCTACGCCGTGCTGATGGCGAAACAGCTTGGTCGCCCGGTGCTGGCGATCAACGTGGAAACGCCGCCGGCGTCCGCGGAAGTGGTGACATGGCTGCGGCGCCACGGTGTCCGGCGGGTCCACATCGGGGGGCAGCGCGAGAAGACGAGCCCCGGTATCTATGCCGAAGCGGGTCGTGTGATCCGCGATATTCTGCGTCTGGCGCAGCAAGGGGAGATGTAGTCCATGGGTACTGTCATGACGAGGACGTTGGTGGCGGGTTTCCTGCTGGGGCTGTGCGCGGCGCCGCTGGCGGAGGAGCAGGGCGAGGTGACCGGCGCGTTCGGTTTCGAGCTCGGCCAGGAGGTCGACCCGGCCGGACTGAAGGCCCTGGACAACGACGAGGATGGCGGCCCGACCTATGCCGTTGCGCCCGACAATCCCTACGGCCCGCTCACGGACTACGCCGTCGCGCTCACGCCTGCGACCCACCGCGTATATCGGATCATCGCGCGCGGCAGCTTCACTTCGATGCAGCGCTGTCAGGAGGAACTGGTCAAGCTGGAGAAAGCGCTGGAACGCAAGTATGCCAAGACCAGCGGCAGCAATGCCTTCGGATTCAGCGACAGTCCGCTGATCACTTTCGGTCAGTCTTCACGCAAGATCCGCGGCAAATGCACCGGAACGATCCTGCGCAAGACGCTCACGCTGAGCTATTTCGATGAAGATCTGGCGCAGGCGGCTCGCGCCGAGGCGTATCCGGCGGGCGACGGGGCATCCGCCCGGGATAAGGATGCGCCGCGCGACGAGTCCGGCCTGTAGACTGGCGGACGCCGGATTACTTGCGTTCCCCCGGGCGTTTCCCGGGTCGTGGCGTCAGCGTGAACCAGTCCGCGCTGGTGATCTCGTGGAAATAATCGGCCTCTTCCTTCAGCACTGAGGACGTCGCGGCCGGCACCGCCGCGATTTCCACCCGCACTCCCTCCGTCTTCAGGTGGCGCACCAGTTCTACGAAGTCGGAATCGCCCGACAGGATGATGATCGTGTCCACCTTGCTCGCGAGTTGCATGGCCTTGATCGTGAGCGGGATGTCCGCGCTTTTGTGGCAGGGCTGCACCGAGCCGTGGTAGTGGTGGTGGAGGCGCTCCTGGAGCTTGGACGAAATCTGGCGTCCCTCGCGGAAGTAGAACAGGCGGTTCAGGCCGCGGTTGTCGAGCAACTTCGGGATCAGGGTGTCGAAATTGAGCATGGTGTGCTGATCGCCCGTCACGTCATGGATGGAGCGTTCCATGTTGTTGCCATCCACGAGGATCGCGACGGACTGGTTGATCGTGACGTTGTCTGGTCTGGGTTCGGGCATGGCGCCGGTTTTCCTGTATGGGGATGATGTGCAAGAATGATTTTAGCCGCGAAACCGCCGGATGCGGAATCCTCCCGCGGGCGGACGCGGTATTTTGTCGCCGGGCCGCGCAGGATCCGGCGATGATCAATCCAGCGGGCGGAACCGCATAAGGCATTATGACCTTGCTCGAGCAGGCTGCCATATATCTGGGCGCGGCGATCATCGCCGTGCCCCTGTTCAACCGGCTCGGCTTCGGTTCGATCCTCGGCTATCTGATCGCGGGGGTCGCGATCGGGCCCTGGGTGTTCGGGCTGGTGACGGATGTCGACAATATCTTTCATTTCGCCGAACTCGGGGTTGTCCTGTTGTTATTTCTCATCGGCCTCGAGCTGCAGCCGAGCCGGCTGTGGGTGCTGCGCCGCTCCATCTTCGGCCTGGGCGCCGCCCAGGTGCTGGCCAGCGCCGTGGCGCTGGCGGCGGCGGGCTGGTGGCTGCTGGATCTCGGTATCACGGTCGCGCTCGTCGCCGGACTCGGCCTGTCCCTGTCCTCGACCGCCTTCGTGGTGCAACTCCTGGCCGAGAAGAAACAGTTGATGACGCTGTCCGGGCGTTCCGCCTTCGCCGTGCTGCTGTTCCAGGACCTCGCGGTGGTGCCGATGCTGGCGCTGATTCCGCTGCTCGGGCCGCACAGCGGCCAGGGGATGATCACCCCGGGCGCGGTGCTGGTCGCGCTGACGGCATTCGTGGTGCTGGTCGCCGTCGGACATTTCCTGCTGCGCCCGGTGTTCCGCATCGTCGCCACGGCCGGCGGTCCCGAGATCTTCACCGCGGCGACGCTGCTGGTGGTGATCGGCGCCGCGCTGCTGATGGAGGCCGCCGGTTTCTCCATGGCGCTCGGAGCCTTTCTGGCCGGCGTGTTGCTCGCCGATTCCGAATATCGCCACGAGCTGGAGGCGAACCTGCAGCCGTTCAAGGGGCTGTTGCTCGGCCTGTTCTTCATCGCGGTCGGCATGTCGGTCAATCTCGAGGTGATCGGCGAGCGTCCGCTGGCGATCGCAGCGCTGGTGTGCGGCCTGCTGGTAATCAAGGCCGCGGTGCTGTACGTGCTGGCGCGCCTGTTTCGCATCGACGGACATCATGCCCGCAACCTCGCTTTCGTGCTGCCGCAGGGCGGCGAGTTCGCCTTCGTGCTGTTCAGCGCCGCGCTCGAGCACCAGGTGCTGGGGCGAGAACTGGTCGACCTGCTGATCGTTGCGGTCACGTTGTCGATGGCGGCCACGCCGTTGCTCTATCTGTTCAATGAGCGCGTGCTGCGGCGCTGGCTGGAGGGGGAGGCGCCTCCGGTGTTCGACACCATCAATGAAGATACGGCGCCGCCGGTGATCATCGCCGGCTTCGGGCGTGTCGGCCAGGTTGTCGGCCGTATCCTGCGCATGAGCCAGATCCCGTTCACCGCGCTGGAGGTCAGCCAGACGCAGGTGGATTTCGTGCGCAAGTATGGCGGAAAGCTCTATTACGGCGACGCCTCGCGCCTCGACCTGCTGCGCGCCGCGCATGCCGACAAGGCCAGATTGCTGGTGCTCGCCATCGACGACATCGAGTCATCGGTACGGACGGCGCGGGTCGTGCGCCAGCATTTCCCCAATCTTGAGATCCTGGCGCGCGTGCGCAACCGCCACCACGCGCATCTGCTGATGGACCTCGGCATCCAGGTCCTGGTGCGGGAGGCGTATTTCTCCAGCCTGGAACTTACCCGGAACGTGCTGTCTCGGCTCGGGTTCTCCGAGGCGCAGGCCAGGCTGACCGTGAATACCTTCCGCGAGTACGACGAGGATGCCCTGGTCAAGCAGCACGCGATCCACCAGGACGAGAAGATGATGATCCAGAGCGTCAAGGCTGCGGCGCGCGAACTGGAGGCGCTGTTCGAGTCCGATATCAAATCGGGCGGGCGTCCCGAATCGAAAAAGGCCGAGGTATGACGCGATGCGGGAGAGGGACACGATAATGCGCGCTGCCGGATTTGGATGGAGGGCCGCCGGTGCGGCTGTCGCCTTATCCATCTTCCTGCTGTCGCCTGCCCCGGCAGTGGAATCCGCGACGCCGGCCTATCCGCCCGCAGGTTCGCCGCCGCCCGCCGCGCCGTGCGCGCGCGCGAATCCCGCCGCCGCGATGGATTTCCTCTGCCGTTTCCTCACCCAGGAACTGTGGGAACAGGCGGGGCGTCCGGAGTTCATCGATGCCGGCGGCCGGCGCTGGCAGGCCTGGTTCTACGGCCGGGACGGCGTCACCAATCAATTGCTCGTCGAGGGGCGCGATTACCTGCCGGATCACGAGGGCTGGTTCGAGGCCGTGCTCGACGCCGGCAATTTCGAGGCGCAGACCTACGAATATTTCTGGGATCTGCTGCGTTACGCACCGTGGAGCGTACAGTTTCACACCGCGGCGGAATGCCGGGATGTCGAGGTGCTGAATCCCGCCGCGCTGGCCTCGGCGCGCTTTCGCCGCATGCATGTGCTGGGTTTCGGCTGGCCCGGTCTCGCTCCCGATCCCGGCGATCCCGCCCGAACCTTCGATCCATCGGCGCTGCCGCTGTTGTCGGGGCTGGTGAATCTGCGCTATACGCTGGAGCCGCCGCTGAGGAGGCGGTTCGCGGATGCGGGCGCACTGCGGGCCGAGGTCGGCGCGCTTGCCGCCGGCCGCGGCGCGTTGTGGCCGGATTTCGCGCGCGACGGCGGCGTGTGGGAGATCGGTCGCGACGGGGCGATGACGTCCGTCGACGATCTGGACGAGGCCGCCGTGCGCCTGGCGGCGCACGGGCTTCTGGTGACCAACGATGCGATGCGCTCCTGGGAGAGCGCTCAGGCGGTGGCCGCGGAGATCGCGCGTGAGCGCGGCCCGCTGCTGTTCATCTATTTTGCCCAGGACCCCTTTCTGCCGGTCGATGATGATGGAATCTACGGCCGGCGCCTGGCCTATCTGCTGAATGCGGCCGCGCGCGCCCCGGCCGGCGGGACGTCCGTCCATGTCCTGAGCCATGGACGCAGCGCCGGCGTCGTCGCGCACGCCATCGCCGATCGGCACATCGGGCATCAATCCTATGCGCCGGTCGCTTCACCGCTCGATGGTCCCCGGTATGTTGAAGCGCTGCGCCTGGCGATCGCCACTGGCCGTATTGAGATCCTGGCGGCGCCGCTGTCCACAGGGGAGCGGCAGGGCGCGGTGGTGCCGGATTGTCTCGGGGCGGTGAGGTGATGAAGGGCGTGATGCGTTTATGGGAAGGAACAGGGTTGACTCATGCGATCTGTGTTATCCACCCACTTGCTGTCACCCATCACCTATCACGAGCTCTCCGATCATTCCCTTGATGTCCTTCTCGGACAGTTCGATCTCCGCGGACAAGCGCAGTTGCGTGGTCGCACGCACCAGGTTCTGTTCCGGATATTCGATGCGGAAATAGCGATTGCCTTCGAGATAGTCGGTCAGGAAGCGTACGCCGAGCTCGAACGGGATCAGGCGAATCGCCGCATACAGCAGGTCCGTATCCGTGAAGGGCGCGCGATCGCCCAAGGCGGTGAAATATTCCTGCAACAGCGCCTGGCAGATTTCCAGATCGAAACGCACCGGTTCTCCGAGGCCGGGGGATTCTCCCGCGCGGTTGCAGCAGGAGCGCAGACAGTCGGCGACATCGTGCTGGAGCAGTCCGGGTTTGACCGTGTCCAGGTCGATCAGGCTGACGGCATGGCCGCCGGTTTCATCGAACAGGAAATTGTTGAGCTTGGGGTCGCCGTGGATGACGCGGACGGGGAGTTGTCCCTTCAGTCTCGCCGTCTCGAGTTCGCCGGCCAGGCGCCGGCGCGCGCCGATGAATGACAGAGAGAACCCGAGCTCCTCCGTTTCGGGGAGGGCGCCGGCAGAGGCGCGGGCGCGATCGAAGCGCTCGAGATGACGCGGCGTGTTGTGAAAATCGGGTCGGGTGTCGTGCAGGCGGCGGGTGTCGAGGTCGCTTACCAGCGCATGGAAACGTCCCAGCGCGAACCCCGTCTCCGCGGCGCGCGGCGGACCGTCCGGTTTATCGAAGGTGCACGTGTCCTCAAGATAGGACAGGGCGCGCCACAATGCGCCCTCCGCGTCGAGCATGAAGTCGCGGCCATCGCGCGCCGGACACAAATCGGGAAAGCGCAGGTCGCGATCGCGCGTATCGCGCTGTTGCCGGACTCGGATATGTTCGAGCAGGGTGCGCAGATTGGCGATGATCAACTCGGGTTCGGGAAACGCGCGCCGGTTGATGCGCTGCAGGATCAGGCGCGGCCGCGCCGGATCGTCCGTCCTCACCAGGTAGGTGTCGTTGATGAGGCCGCGGCCATGGGGGTGGATGCCGAGCACGGCGCCATGCGGCACGAAGGCGCGCGCGATTTCTTCCATGGCCGCGGTTACCGCCTGCATGGGAGGCCTGTGTGTGTCATGGCGGTGGTGTGCCATCCGGTCATTCGTTTGAATCCTTTTCCACGGAGAAACGCAGGGTCTGCGCCGCGTCGTCGTCACCCCACGTCAGGCGGTCCCTGCCGCTGATGCGCGGCCAGCGTCGCACGCCCCCCAGCTCGGGTTTCCAGTACAGCGGCTGGATCCAGCCGTACTCGTCACGCCCAAAACCCACCGGAACCTTGCGTTCGAGGACCGCCCTCACCATGGCCTGTTCGGCCGAATCCGCCTCTACCACGGCATTGCGTTCCAGTTCGGGGCGCTCATAAAACGCGGTGACGCGATAGCGTTGTGTCCGTTTCACAGCGATCATCCCGTTGGCGGGCCACCTCGCGCGCCCTCGCGCAGACAGCATAGGCGATTCGCCGGTATATACCAACTGGTAAGGGCGCGCCGGCCGGCAGGGATGAATGTGTTATCATCCCACTCCGAAATGCGGTGCGGATGACAGGGGTCCGTCATGCGGATTAGTGAGATTCACCATGTGAGCATTGTCGTTTCCGATACGACGCGAGCGCTCGCTTTCTATCGCGATGTGCTCGGGCTGGCGGACGTCGCGCGCCCGGACCTCGGCTATCCTGGCGCATGGATCGAGGTGGGTGGCCGCCAGCTTCACCTGCTCGAACTGCCGAACCCCGACCCGGCCGAGGGCCGGCCGCCGCACGTCGGGCGTGATCGCCACATGGCGTTCCTCGTCGACGACCTGGCCGCCTGCGTGGAGCGACTGGAGCGCGCCGGCCGGCCCTATACGCGCAGCCGGTCCGGCCGCGCCGCGCTGTTCTGCCGTGATCCCGACGGCAACGGCATCGAGATTATCGAACACGGGACCGGCGGCGCATCCGCCGCCGGTAGCTGAAACCGCAATCCTAACGGGGAGTGATGCAGCTTGACCAAGCGATCGAAACATTTGTCCGAGGCCTATCTCAATGAGTCGTTTCTCGGCAGCCGCAGCGCACGTTCGCTGCGCATCCTGTCCGAGTACCTGGAGCCGGAGAGCCGCTTTTCCCATTACGCGGTGGATGATACCGTCGTCTTCCTGGGCTCGGCGCGCCTGAAGTCGCGCGAGAACGCCGAGCAGGCGCTTTCCCGCGCCGAGGCCGGGGAGGGTGACGTCGCCGCCGCGCGCCGCGACCTCGATACGTCGACCTATTACGAGGCGGCGCGCGAACTTGCCCGCCGCATCACCGAGTGGTCCAAGGGGCTGGGCGACGAGGAGCGACGTTTCGTGGTGTGCACCGGTGGCGGACCCGGCATCATGGAGGCGGCGAACCGCGGCGCCTCCGAGGCGAAGGGAAAGAACATCGGGCTGACGATTTCCATCCCGGTGGAGGAATTCGACAACCCCTACGTCACGCGCGAGCTCTCGTTCCATTTTCACTATTTCTTCATGCGCAAGTTCTGGTTTGCCTATCTCGCGAAGGCGGTTCTGGTCTTTCCCGGCGGTTTCGGCACCCTGGACGAACTGTTCGAGCTGCTGACGCTGCTGCAGACGCGCAAGATGCGCAAGCACCTGCCGGTGGTGCTGTTCGGTACCCGTTTCTGGCGCGAGGTGATCGATTTCGACGCGCTGATCCGCCACGGCACCATCAGCCCGCAGGACGTCGATCTGATGTTCCGCACCGACTCGGTGGACGAGGCCTACGACTACATCGTCTCGCAGCTCAGCGAATACTCGCTGGAAGAGCGCGGCGCGATCCTGTAGCACGCGGCGGATCTCGGCTCCGGCCGAAAGCCCGCCGGACCGACTGTCATCGGGCGGGCGTAGGACATTGCGCCGCGGGATTGATATAGTGAAATCCGGTTCCGGGGCGGAGGACTGGGGGCGATGCGGTGAAGACTTTTGCATGTGCATGCGGCAACACCCTGCATTTCGAGAACACCCTGTGTCTTGCCTGCGGGCGCGGCGTCGGCTTTCTCCCCGGCGCGCGGCGGCTGAGCGCGTTCGAGGTTGACGGGTCGGGCACGCTGCGTGCGCTCGCGGACGGCCGCCGTTACCGCCTGTGCCGCAACCAGCGGGATTATGAGGTGTGCAACTGGCTGGTGTCTGCCGAGGAACCGCGGGAATACTGCGCCTCCTGCCGCTTGAATCGCCTGATTCCCGATCTCGGAGAAGGGCAGAATCTGGCCCTCTGGTACCGCATCGAGGGCGCCAAGCGCCGGCTGCTGTATACCCTGTACGCACTCGGCCTGCCGGTCACCGGGCGGGACGAGGATCCGGCGCGGGGCCTGGCCTTCGAGTTCCTGGCCGACCCCCAGGCGACGGTGGACGAGTTCGTCAATGAGACCGCCCCGCACCACCGCGTCATGACCGGACACCGCACCGGCGTGATCACCATCAACATCATGGAGGCCGAGGACAGCGTGCGCGAGCGCATCCGCACGCAGATGAACGAGCGTTATCGCACCCTGCTCGGGCACTTCCGTCACGAGAGCGGGCATTACTACTGGGACCGCCTGATCGCCGATTCGCCCTGGCTGGACAGTTACCGCGTCCTGTTCGGCGATGAGCGCACCGACTACGCGGACGCGATGCAACGCTATTATGCCGGCGGGTCACCGCCGGGCTGGCAGCAGTCCTGGATCAGCGCCTATGCGAGCATGCATCCATGGGAGGACTGGGCGGAAACCTGGGCGCATTATCTCCATATGGTCGATACGCTGGAGACCGCACAGGATTTCGGTTCCAGTATCGAGGGGCGCCGCCTGAGCGCCGTGGAGACCGCCCGCGCGCAGGCCGCTTCGGGTTATGGTGCGACAGATTCCTTTGACGCGGTGATGGAGGATTGGACGCGTCTCAGCGTCGCGCTCAACGCCCTCAACCGCAGCATGGGCCTGCCCGACGCCTACCCCTTCGCCGTTGCCGGCCAGGCACTGGACAAGCTGCGGTTTATCCACGCTGTTATCCACAGTGCTGGAAAGCGGGCGGACCTGGCGGCAGGCTGATCCTTTCCGCTGTCCCGCGGTTACTCCCAGTCGAACCGCGGCAGTTCACGGAAGGCATGCTGAAGACCCTCGTTCCAGCGCGTCTGCAGCGACTGGAACAGCGGCATCGACAGCGTGAGCTTGAGTCGTCGCGGCGCATCCAGCCTGTCCTTCTCGCATATCGCCACTTCGATAGGCGGTCCGACCGACAGGTTGCTGCGCATCGTCGAGTCCAGCGACACCAGCGCGCAGCGCGCCGCGTCTTCCAGGGTCGTGTCACCGGTAATCATGCGGTCCAGGATCGGCTTGCCGTACTTGTTTTCCCCGATTTGCAGGAATGGTGTTTGCGGCGATGCGCTGATGTAATTGCCCTGGGGGTAGATGAGCAGGATCTCGGGGGGGCGGCCGTTGATCTGCCCACCCACGATAAAGCTCGCTTCGATGCTGATGTTGGCGTGTTTCGCGGCATCCGCATGCTGGCGCTGCTCGGTCTGGCTCAGGGCGCCGATGTAGTGAGCGATCTCGAACAGGTGCCGCGCCCGGCGCAGGTCGAAATCGGCATCCGGGTCCTCGAGGTGGCGCCGGATGTTGTTGATGACCGCCTGGGTTGTCGCGAGATTTCCCGAGGTCAGGATGAAGATCACGCGATCATCCGGCCAGATGAAGGAGTGCATCTTGCTGTAGGTGGTCACGTAATCAACGCCGGCACTGGTGCATGAGTCGGATGCGAACACCAGACCGCGGTCGACTTTGATCGCGAGGCAGTACGTCATGGTGGAGTCCCTGTTTCGATATGGATCAATGCTCTGGTTGCGTGCACCCGCATAGTGCAGCGCTCAATCCCGTTTGCAGGTCTGGTTTCCCGTGCGGTATGTTAGGGAACATTAGCACGAAAAACGACGGGGAAATACTGCGCTGCGCGCCATGGCGATCCGCTGGGGGAGTTACAGAGTCAAGGGCATACACGACGAGCTGATACGCGCGGCCGGCCGCGCACGGCCGGCCGCGCGTATGCTGTGCCAGTACCTGCGCGCGCTCAAGGACGAGGAGATCGCCGAGTACAAGGCGGCGGCGGAGCTGGCCATCCGAGTCATGGGTATCACCTTCCGCGTCTACACGGAGGAAGAAGGCTCCATCGACCGCGCCTGGCCGTTCGATATCATCCCGCGCGTCATTGCCCGCGATGAGTGGCGCCGCATCGAGGCCGGGCTGCGCCAGCGCGTGCGCGCGCTCAATCTGTTCATCGACGACGTCTACCATGGACAGCGTGCGTTGCAGGACGGGGTCGTCCCGGCGGAACTGATCGCGGATTCGAAGAACTTCCGCCCGCAATGCGTCGGCATCGATCCGCCGCGCGGCGTATGGGCGCACATCTGCGGTTCCGACCTGGTGCGCGACAGCGATGGCACCGTGTACGTGCTGGAGGACAACCTGCGCGTACCGTCCGGGATCTCGTACATGCTGGAGAACCGCGCAGTGATGAAGCGCGTTTTCCCGGAGCTGTTCCAGAGCCACAGCATCCTCCCGGTCGACGACTATCCCTCGCAGCTGTACGACATGCTGGCATCGCTGTCGCCGCGACCCGGCCCGCGGCCCGAGGTGGTGGTACTGACGCCCGGGGTGTTCAACTCAGCCTACTTCGAGCATTCCTATCTGGCGCAGCAGATGGGTGCGGAGCTGGTGGAGGGCAGCGACCTGGTCGTCGGCAACGACGATTGCGTGTACATGCGCACCGTCGACGGACTTGCTCGCGTCGATGTCATCTACCGCCGCATCGACGACCTGTTCCTCGACCCCGAGGTGTTCAATGCGGACTCGCTGCTCGGCGTGCCGGGGCTGATGCGGGCGTGGAAGGCCGGCAAGGTCGCGCTCGCCAATGCGCCCGGGGCCGGCGTCGCCGACGACAAGGTCATTTACAGCTATGTGCCCGACCTGATCCGCTACTACCTGGCGGAGGAGCCGTTGTTGCCGAATGTGCCGACCTACCGCTGCGTCAACCGCGACGAGCGCGATTACGTGATCGCCAATCTGGAGAAGCTGGTGGTCAAGCCGGCCAACGAATCCGGCGGCTACGGCATGCTGATCGGTCCACAGTCGACGGCGGAGGAGCGCGAACGCTTCGCGCGCCTGATCCGGCGCGACGCGCGCAACTACATCGCGCAGCCGCACCTGACCCTGTCGACGACGCCCACCCTGGTCGGCAACCGCGTCGAGCCGCGCCATGTCGACCTGCGCCCGTTCATCCTGTCCGGGCAGGAGACCTACGTCACCACCGGCGGACTGACGCGCGTCGCGCTGCGCAAGGGCTCGAGCGTGGTGAACTCCTCCCAGGGCGGCGGCAGCAAGGATACCTGGATCGTGGATACCGAGGCCTGAGCATGCTGTCGCGCGTGGCCAACAACCTGTACTGGATGGCGCGCTATATCGAGCGCGCCGAGAACACCGCGCGCCTGGTCAACGTCAACACCCATTTGCTGCTCGACCTGCCGCGGCACATTCGCCCCGGATGGGAACCGATCATCGACATCAGCGGCAGCCGGCCGCTGTTCTTCGCCCAGCACCAGGAAGTGGACGAACGCAGTGTGGTGCGCTTCCTCGTCGCGAGCTCCAACAACCCCGGCTCGCTGCTGAGCTCGCTGTACGCGGCGCGCGAGAACGCGCGCACCACGCGCGACTTCATGCCGCGCGAGGTGTGGGAGCAGGTGAACCAGCTCTACCTGTTCGCGAAGGAGAACGCCGGACTCGCTCTGGTGCAGCGTTCGCGCTATGACTTCCTGAGCGGAGTCATCCGCGGCGTGCAGACCATCACCGGTGTGCTCTCCGGCGCCATGATGCACGACGAGGGCTATGACTTCCTGCGCATGGGCCGCAACCTCGAGCGTGCCGACATGACCACGCGCATCATCGATGTGCGTTCGGTGACGCTGCTCCCGGAGCTGCACGAGGACCTGACGCCGTTCGAGAATATCCAGTGGATGAGCGTGCTGAAATCGCTCACCGCCTATCAGATGTACCGCCGTACCATGCAGGTGCGCGTGCGCCGTCCCGATGTGCTGCGTTTCCTGCTGCAGGAACGCTGTTTCCCGCGTTCGTTCTATCACGCTGTTTCCGAGGCCGAGTCCTGCCTGCGCCAGCTCCCGCGGCCCGCCGTTCCGCTCGGCGCGCTGCACGAGGTGCAGGATCTGGTGCGCGCCGCCAAGCCCGACCTGTTGCAGCAGGACGAGCTCCATCGTTTCATCGACGATCTCCAGCTCGGCCTGATACGCGTCAACGACGCCATCGCGGCGGCGTATTTCTGAATAATAAGGATGGGGACGGACTTAAGTCTGTCCCCATTTAGAGTCCGTCGAGCAGCCAGGTGGGGCGCAGATGCGCCGGTAGCGATGCCGGGATGGCGGCCGAGATGCCGCCCGCGACCAGCGCTGCGTCGAGACCGAACTCGCGCGCGCCGCGGATATCGGTGGCGAGCTGGTCGCCGATCATGATCATGTCGCGCGTGCCGCTGCGGCGCAGCGCCTCCGCGAAGATCGTCGCATGCGGCTTGCCGAGGCGGAGGAAACCCAGGTCGGTGCGCCCCGGATAGCGCAGGGCGAGCGCCGCCTCGAACATCAGCGCCATGGTGCCGGCGGCGATGCCGTACTCTCCGGCGGACTTGAGAAATACCAGGTCGGGGTTGGGCAGGATCAGATGCACCCCGTCGCCGCGGTCGATCCGGGCATAGAGCACGGACAGGGTGCGGTCGATGCCGTCCAGGAACGGAAAGCCATTCTCGTCGCACAGGACCAGGGTCTCGAAATCCTCCCCCAGAGGCATGCTGACCCCGCCGGCCTGCTCGACGAAGCGGACGCTGTCCGGTGTGCCGAGCACCGCGCAACGACTGCCCGTGAACCCGTGCTCCTCGAAACAGGCGGGCAGCAGCGTGCCGGCGGAGATGATGCGATCGGGGTCGATCTCCAGTCCAAATCCCCGATAGCGCCGGCTCGCGGTCTCCGGCAGTTTGGAGGCGTCATTGGTCAGCAGGTAGTAGGGTTTGCCCATGCGGTTGAGGCGCCCGATCAACTCGCGCGCGCCGGGCAACGCGCCTGCGGTGTCCACCAGCACGCCGTAGGCGTCGAGCAACAGGACGGCATGGCGCTCGATAAGCGCGTCGATAGAAGTCGTCTTCATGTATTCCACAGGTTCCAGTAATATCGGGTGCGCCGGTCCCGGCGCGTGCATCGTGCGATGGTAGGGGCCGCGCCATGCAAAGGCAACGGGAACACATGAAACAGCCCAGATCCCCCCTCCGACCCGCCGGGCAGCCAGGCTGACGTGCACTGGCTCGTCCTCGCGCTGATCTGCGCCATCTCCCTTGGCGCGGCGGATGCCCTGACCCGGCACTATTTCCGGGACTATCGCGGCTGGGAGCTGGTGCTGCTGCGCTTCGCCGTGCCGGGGATCATGTTGCTGCCGCTCGCCATGGCGACTCCGATCCCGGACGCGCTGCCGCCGGCGTTCTGGGGCGGCATGCTGGTGCTCACCCCGCTCGAACTGGGGGCGATGTGGCTCTACGTGCGCGCCATCCGCGACAGCCCGCTCTACCTCACGCTGCCGTATGTGTCCTTTACCCCGGTGTTCAACGTGCTGACCGGCTATCTGTTTCTCGGCGAGACCATCAGCGCGCGCGGTTTCTCCGGTATTCTGCTGGTGGTGCTCGGTACCTACCTGCTCAATCTGGAGCGGGATTCGCGCGGGGTCCTCCGCGCCGGGCTCGAGCCGCTGCGCGCCATCACCCGTGAGCGCGGCGCGCGCGAGATGCTCCTCGTGGCCGTGGTCTATGCCGTCACCTCGGCGCTGGGCAAGCGGGTCATGGGATACGCCACGCCGGAGAGTTTCGGCGCGTTTTACTTCGTGTTCATCGGCGGCACCGCGCTGGCGGCGACCCTTGTCCTGCGGCCCGCCGGGTTGCGTGTGCTGGCGCGGCGACCTCTGCCGCTGTTCCTGGTCGGCGGACTGATGGCCGTCATGGTGGTGACGCACTTCATCGCCATCGCCGGGGTGGAGGTGGCGTATTTCCTCGCGGTCAAGCGGAGCAGCCTGATTTTCGCTATCGTATTCGCCATGGTTCTGTTTCACGAGCGTCCCGCCGGACGCCACCTCCTCGCGAGCGTGTTGATGGTCGCCGGCGTGGCCCTGATCCTGCTATGAGGACAAGGCATTCCGCGGGTGGCGGCACGTTGGCGGCGGGGCGCCGCATCCTGCCGGCTGTCATGTGCGTGATGGCGATCGCGGGCGCGCGGGCGGAGGAGGCCGCCGCGCCGTCCTCGAGCGTGACGACGGGCCATACCTACCAGTCGCCGCTCGACAAGCGCATCGAGATCGAGCAGATGTCCCAGGACAATCCCTTCGTGTTGACCTCGCACAAGCCGACCTATCTGTTACCGATCTCCTATAACAGCCGCCCCAACGGCGCCGCCGTGGGTGGGGATGGCGGCGATCTGGACAGCATCGAGATGAAGTTCCAGATCAGCCTGAAGTTCAGCGTGTGGCGCCATATCTTCGGCGACAATGGCCACTTGTCACTGGCCTATACCCAGCAGGCCTACTGGCAGGCCTACAACCGCGAGATTTCTTCGCCGTTCCGCGAAACCAGTCATGAACCCGAGGCCATGCTCTCCTTTACCACCGATTTCGACGTGCTCGGCATGCGCAATCGCATGCTGGTATTCGGTTTCGTGCATCAGTCGAATGGCCAGACCGAGGAGTCTTCGCGCAGCTGGAACCGCCTCTATGCCAACTTCATCCTGGAGCGGCGCAACCTGGTGATCAGCTTCCGGCCCTGGTACCGCCTGCCCGAGGATGTCGAGGATGACGACAACCCTGACATCGAGGACTATCTCGGCCACGGCGACCTGACGCTGGCCTACGAGAGCGAACGCCATGTCTACAGCCTGCTGTTCCGCAACAACCTCAAGACCGGTGGTGACAACCATGGGGCGATACAGCTCGACTGGAGCTTCCCGCTCAAGGACAGGATCAAGGGCTATGTGCAGATCTTCAACGGCTACGGCGAAAGCCTGATCGATTACGACCGCTCGGTGACCCGTCTCGGCCTCGGTATCATGCTGAACGACTGGTTGTGAAAAATACAGAACTGAGTCTTTAGTCTTCAGTCCTGTCTTTCAGACAGGCCGGATCCACGTAGCGCCACGCACCCGGAGCCAGCCCGTCCAGCGTGATGGCGCCGATCGCGTAGCGGATCAGGCGCAGGGTGGGGTGGCCGACCGCGGCGGTCATGCGCCGCACCTGGCGGTTGCGGCCCTCGCGGATGGACAACCGGATCCAGGCGGCGGGGATGTTCGCCCGGAACCGGATGGGCGGATCGCGCTGCCACAGTCCGGCCGGTTCCTCGATGCGTTCGACGCGCGCCGGCCGGGTCGGCCCATCGTTCAGTTCCACGCCCGCCGCCAGCCGGCGCAGCGCGACGTTGTCCGGGATGCCTTCCACCTGTACCCAGTAGGTCTTCCATAACTTGAAGCGCGGATGCGCGATGCGCTGCTGCAGCGTGCCGTCGTCGGTGAGCAGGACCAGGCCCTCGCTGTCGCGGTCGAGGCGGCCCGCCGGACGGAAACCCGGCGCGCGCAGGCAATCGGCCAGCGTCCGTCGCGCACCGCCCGCGTCACTGAACTGGCACAGCATATCGTAGGGTTTGTTGCAGGCGATGAGTCGGGTGCTCATGGGGTGATTATTGCAGTTTCTCATCGCGCCGTATCGGGGCTGGCTCGCCAAGCCGGCCGTCACCCGGGCGAGGGCCGGAATTTTACCGACGGACGGCTAGGAGCGACGGCGGGGTATGGATTAAGATAGGTGCATTCATCGATGTACAGCCTGAGAGAGGGAAACCATGACGGGATCCACGTATGTGCTTCGATTGAGTGTGCTGCTGGGGGCGTTCCTGTTATCGCTGGCGCCCGGGGCGCGGGCGGACGTCACCGACCCCGCCATCACGACAGGGCGCGAACTCTTCTACCAGGGTGTCGACGGGGACAAGCGCGCGGTGCGCGAGGCGCTGCGGTTATTCAGGGAATTGAAGGCGGAGCGCCCGGACGATCCTCTCGTTCAGGCCTACCTCGGCGCCTGCGGGGCGCTGCTCGGGAGGGACGGCAGCAACGTGACGGCCAAGCGTACCAACACCGGCCAGGCCGTGCGTGATCTCGACGCCGCCCTGGTCATGCTGTCGCGGCAGGAGGGCGACGACGGCGCAGTCACGGCGTCGAGCATTCTCGAGACCAAGCTCGTCATTGCCAACGCCTTCCTGCACATCCCCAGTTTCTACAATCGCCTGGAGGACGGCCAGCGCCTGCTGCGCGAGCTCCAGCGGGATCCTCGCCTCGACTTCATGTCGCCGGGTTTTCGCGCCTCCGTCCTGGTGTCCGCGGCTACGGTCGCGCGGATGAACGAGCGTCCGGATGATACCGTGCATCTGCTGAAGCGCGCGCAGGAACTCGATCCGGCAGGTCGCGAGGGGCGGCGCGCGCAGCATATGCTGGCTGTCGAGACCGAGTGACCACCCGGCGATTCCGCGCGAGGCCAGCGGGACTTCGTGCTACCATAAGCGCCTGCACCGGCCGTCCGCGCCGAGTGACGGCATACGACGCGCAGGTGGCGAAACGGCAGACGCGCTGGTTTTAGGTACCAGTGGGGCAACCCGTGAGAGTTCGAGTCTCTCCCTGCGCACCAGAAGACTGCCGGCCGGACGCTTGTCCGGTTTCTGTTATCAAGCGCGACTACCGTTTTCCGGTCGGCGATATCCCGCGCCGGATTTTCCCCTCCGGGCAAGATGCAAGCCGGAACTTCGCCCGCGGTACCGAATGATCTCCCGCGGCCGCACGGTGTGGCAGGGATAGCCGAGTCCTGAACAATCCTGGTTGTCGAGCGCCTCCCGTGCGTTAAGGGGAATGTTCAGGTTTCCGCTGCCCGTCCCGGGGTTCCGGCCGGACCCCGGTGCGATTGCGTCCATGGGCGCGGCTTGCTGAAGTGCAGGGCCGGATCGTGCGCGAAATCCTCGTCAGCATCGAACCAGTAGTTCCGCACGGATGCCGAGGAGCCGCAGCCGGGCACGGACCGGACAGTGGCATCGGGTTTGATCATTCATGAATATTTTCCCGCCACCAGGCGGGCAGGGCGGCGATGGAGGGGAGCACGCCGTCGGGGACGATCCCGAGTTCCAGGTCCTGCGGACGGAATTTTCCGGTGCGCACCAGCAGACCGTGTATGCCGGCATGCTGGGCGGCGGCGATGTCGGTGCGGATGTCGTCACCGATCATCCAGGTGTCGGCGGCGGAGGTGCCGAGCACCCCGAGCGCCATTTCGAAGAACGCGGCCGCCGGTTTTCCCATCACGATCGCGTCGATGCCGCTGGCGTACTCCAGGGCCTTGACGAACGGCCCGGCATCCAGCTGCAGTCCGTCCGCGGCGCGCCAGTATCGCGTCAGGCCCAGGGCGATGAGCTGCGGCCGCGGTTCGCTCATCAGCAGCCGGAAGGCCTCATTCAGGCGCTCGAACGACCATTCCTGGCCGAGGTCTCCGATCACGACGGCGGCGGGGTGGTCGTTATACTCCGGATCCATCACCGGAAGACTGGCGAATTCCTCGAGCGTCACGCTTGCGACGAACAGCGCACAGCGGCCGGCGCCGTGCTGCCTGAGCCAGAGCGCGGCGGCGAACGGCGGTGCGAGGATCTCGGCGGCTTCGGCCGCGATCCCGATGCGCGCGAGCTTCGGCACCAGGGCCCGGCGCGGGCGTGACGTAGTGTTGGTCAGGAAGAGGTGCGGGATGCCCTGCTCCCGGCACCACGTCACGGCCTCGGCCGCTCCCGCGATGGCGTGGTCGCCTTCGTAGAGCACGCCGTCGAGGTCGATCAGGAGTCCGGGCATGGATTTATCTATAACCCCGGGTCGTGGCCGGAGTCAAAGTTTCCGTACTCCGGCGTGCGGAGCCGCGCCGGAACGACGCGGTGCGGTCCATGGGCCTGACCGAGGCCCCCAATGATTCGATTCAGGTAGCGGGAACCGGCGGCGAGAACTCCTCCGTTTCCATGTCCGCAGCGGGGGATTTCGAAACGGATCCCGGATCCTCTGTTAGAATAGGCGCTGTAGTTGGCATCGGGAGGTACCAAGCGTGGCAGACGAGCAAGAAGAAGCGACTTTCGACGAGGCGGCCTGGCGGGCCGTCGATCTCGGCAACCAATTGGCCCAGGAGGACGACGAGACCGATGTCTGGGATATTGCCGACGGGTTGCTCGCGGGTGCCGTCCAGTATTGGCTGTATTCGCGCGAACCCTGCGACAATCCCCGCTGTGAGGATTGCGCCCCGATCAGCACGGCCGAGCAGCGCCTCGCCGAGTTGATGAAGCTGGTGCGCCAGTACGCGGAGGAAAGCGAGTACTATCATTCCCAAAACGACGCCAACGTCGGTCGCGCCTGAGCCCGGCGTCAGGATGCCCGATACCGTCCGCCGGCCGGCGATCAGATTGCGCGATCGGCCAGGCGGGAAACGCCCGGCCTGATTCCGGCGTAATGTCCGCGCCGGGATCCGTTACTCGTCTTCTTCCTCGCCCCAGTCCTCTTCACCGACCCCATCCGTATCCGCATCGATGGATGAGAACGATTCCTCCTCGCCGAGGGATTTCCTCTCGTTCGGGCTGCGTGTCTGTTTGCGCGCCGGCGCGGCGAACACGCGATCGGGGTTGAATTTGAAGGTGCGGCGCGCCTTGGTATAGGCGTTCTTGAGTTCCTCGGCGAGGCTGGACTCGTCATCCCGCAGCTCACGCAACTTCGGTTCGACCAGTGCGCGGCTGTATTGCAGGATCTCGTCGCGGTTAAGATTGTACAGGTAGATGGTGTTCGGATTGCCGGTTTCCAGGCGTTCGTCGCGCAGCACCGCGCTGCTTCTATCGCCGGCTTCCAGGTACCCGCACCAGAGGGGAGTCTTGGCCATGGTTATCCGTTCATGCTGTCGTGATGTTATGGGTCCAATTGCCGGCATCGGCGATTTACCCTGTAATCCCTCCGCGGATCGAGTCCGGTCGAGGGCGCCGAAGCGGCAAAATATTATTTCCGGAATTGGTATAAAAGCAAGAGTTTGTCCCTGATCGACGGATTATGACAGAGAGGCTTGCGGCGATTCGGTCGGGTCGCGATGCCTCCGTGGTTAGAATTCCCCCGGGGGCGGTCGTATAATCCCGGTCAGGCGCTGGTCCCGCGCCGAGGGGCCGCCGCGGGCAAGAGTCAGAGCGGCTGTGGCGCCGGCGGCGTATGCGGCCGAAGACGGAATGATGCACGACCCTGGGGGGAGATGCCCATGGCGAACATGATCACGTCCTTGCGCTTCATGCTGCTGTTCCTGCTGGTGGGCATGATCTACCTGGCGCCGGCGGTGTGGCGGCTGCTGGACCCCCTTCTGTTGGTCCTCATCATCACCCTCGATGGCCTGGATGGATACGTCGCCCGGCGGCGTGGCGAGAGCTCCCTGTTCGGCTCGGTGTACGACATCGCGGTCGACCGCATCGTCGAAAGCACCCTGTGGATCGTGCTGGCGGACGTCGGACTCGTACCGCTGTGGGTGGCGCTGCTCGTCATCGCACGCGGAGTACTGGTGGATTCGATTCGCGGGCAGGCCGCCGCGCAGGGCGTCGGCGCCTTCGAGATGATGCGCTCCCCCCTGGGGCGGTTCCTGGTGGCGGGTCGGTTCATGCGGGGTCTGTACGGGACGGTCAAGGCCATGGCCTTCGCCTGGATCCTGCTCTTTCAGCCTGTCGCCGAGCTGTGGCCGGGTTGGTGGGAGTCCTGGGGCGGCGTGGTGCAGGCGGTTACCGCGGTGCTGGTGTACGCGGCGGTGGCCTTGTGCCTGCTGCGGGGGGCGCCGGTGATGGTCGAGTTCTACCGCACCGAAGGGCAGCCGCGCAGGCTGCGCGCGGCGAGATGAGCGCATGCGGCTGGTTCTGATCGACCTGGACGGCACTCTGCTGGACCCTCCGAGCAGCGAGCGGCGCTTCATTCGCCACCTGGCCCGGGCCGGGCTGCTGGGGCCGCGGCAATGGCTGTCGGCCGGACTGTTCTTCCTGCGCTGGACCCCGCGTTACGGGCGCGCGGTCGCGCGCAAGAACAAAGCCTATCTGTGCTCACTCGAAGCGCCGCGCGTCGCGCGGATCGCGCAGGCCTTCGTCGCTGCGGAGCTGTTGCCGCGCCTGCGACCCGCCATCCTCGAGCGCTTGCGGCGGCATGTCGCGGCGGGAGACGCCCTCGTGCTGCTGACAGGCGCCCCCGATTTCATCGCTGCCCCGTTGGCGCGCCATCTCGGCGCGCGGTGTTGCGCGGCCACGCCCGTTCTGCGGGCCGGGCGCTATACGGCGCAGCCGCCGCGGCGGCATCCGCTCGGCGCCGGCAAGGTTGGCCTGGCGCGCGCCCTCGCGCGGGCGGCGCGCATGGATCTGCGCCGCTGCGTCGCCTATGCCGACAGCGGTGACGACATCCCCCTGCTGAGGGCGGTGGGGCGGGCCGTCGCGGTCTCTCCCGACCGGCGGCTGACGCGCGAGGCGGCACGGCGCGGCTGGGAGATCCTGCGGCCCGAGCCGCGGACAGGATGGGAGGAACGGATGCTGGAAACGGATGTATAGTGGCGGACGGGAACCGTAATCCGTCAGCGCATGACGGCTCAGACCGCCGAGGAAACCCGCAATGCCCGCACCGCAAACGCCCCGGCTCGCCGCCGACGTGATCATCGAACTGGAGGATGCGGGTCGTGGCATCGTGTTGATCGAGCGCAAATACCCGCCACCTGGCTGGGCCTTGCCCGGAGGTTTTGTCGATGTCGGCGAGACGGTGGAGCAGGCCGCGGTGCGCGAGGCGCTGGAGGAGACGAGTCTGCGCGTGACGTTGCGCTGCCTGCTCGGCTGCTATTCCGATCCGCGCCGCGACCCGCGCGGCCACACCGTGAGCCTGGTCTTCGTCGCCGCGGCGGCCGGTGAACCGCGCGCGCGGGACGATGCCAGGGACCTCCGGGTCGTCAATCCGGCGGCGATCGGCGGGACGCTCGCCTTCGACCATGCGCGCATCGTGGACGACTATCTCCGCTACCGCGAGACGGGTCGCTCACCCGCCTGGTTCCCGCGCGGCGACGGACCCGCGTGAGGGTCCGCGCCGGCCATTCGCCAGGCTTGACCGGCGCGCGGCCGGCCGCTTCTAATGATCACCGAACCGATGTTTCATGACAGGGGGGAAGATGAAACTGTGGAAAGAATATGGCTGCGGTGTCGTGCTCGCGGCGGGTCTGACAGTGCTCGCGCCGGCGGCTGCGGCCGGCCAGCCGGTGTCACAGGGCGAATACGTGTTTTCCGCGAACCAGGCCGATCACAGCCTGTCCGCCTATCGCGTCGATGCGGAGAACGGCGCGCTCCTTCCGCTGGAAGGTTCGCCGTTCGATACGGGCATGTTTCCGGTCTCGGTCGCCGTGTCTCCCGGCGGACATTTCGTTTACGTGAGTAACCAGGGTTCTGGCACCGTGTCCGGTTTCGCTGTCACGGAGGATGGCCGCTCCCTCGCGCCCCTGCCCGGTTTCCCCTATCGCGTCGATTCCTATCCCGATGCGGTGACGATTACACCGGACGGCCGTTTTCTGCTGGTGAGCTACGAGGACGAGGGCATCGTGGAGACCTTCCGCATCGACGCCGGGTCCGGCGTCCTGAGCGCGACGCACCAGCGGACGAGGACGGGGCGGCATCCGATCTCGATCACGGTCGCGCCGAACGGCCGCTTCGCGTTCATTTCCAACTATGACGACGACAGTATCGATGCCTACCGTTTCGACGGCGACAGCGGCGCCCTCGCGCCGGTGGGGGCAAAGGCGAAGACGGATACCCATCCGATCTATATCGCGGTCAGCGCCGACAGCCGGTTCCTCTATACGGCCAACTACGGTTCGACCACGGTCTCGGCCTTTCGCATCGACGCCGAGAGCGGAATGCTCAGCCCGGTCCCGGGTTCACCCTTCGTGGCGGGGGCCAAGCCATATTCCGTCACCATCGATCCGGAACAGAGGTTTCTCTATGTCGCCAACTGGGCCGGGCACGACGTCAGCGTGTTCGATCTGAATCGCGACAGCGGCGTACTCGCCGAGGTCGCCGGTTCACCCTTCAAGGCCGGCTGGTATCCCTACGCCGTGGTGGTCGATCCGCAGGATCAGTACGTCTATGTCGCCAACAATGGCGAGGCCTCGATCTCCGCCTATGATATCGAGGAGGGCACCGGCGCGCTGAAGCCGCTGCGGAATTCGCCGTTTCTCTCCGGTCTGGGGCCGTACTCCCTGGCGATTGCCGCGAATCACGGGGGTTGACGCCGCGGCGGAAGCGCGATGCGTTTGATCCCGGTCCTGTCGTTCCTGCTGGCCGCGGCGGCCTGTGCGCCCGCCGCGGCGGAACCGTGGCTGCTCGTCGACAGTGAGAAGGGCACGCTGGCGGTGATGGAGGAGGGGCGGACCGTGCGCGTGTTCCGCCATATCGCCATGGGGCGGGGCGGTGTCGTCGCCGCCCGCCGCGCCGGTGACGGGACGACCCCGCGCGGGGAGTTCCGCATCGCCTGGGTCAATCCCGACAGTTCCTATCATCTCTTTTTCGGCCTTGATTATCCCGGTATGACACAGGCGGAAGAGGCCTTGAGCAGGCGCTTGATCGATCCCGCGACCTACGAACGTATCCGCCGCGCGCGTGATCGTGGCGAACTGCCGCCGCAGGATACCGCGTTGGGCGGCTACATCGGCATCCATGGCATCGGCGCGATGAATGCCGGGATCAACCCGCGCTACAACTGGACACAGGGCTGCATCGCCCTGTCAGACGAGGAGATCGATCAACTGGCGCGGTGGGCGGGTATCGGTACCCGGGTGGTGATCCGCTGACGGGCGGTGAACGAGGCTGCGCGTGATTCTTGGAATCAGGCGTAACTGCATGATTAAAAATGTTAAATGCGGAAAATTTCCGGTTTCGGGTGGGCACAATGAAGTGCATCATTGAAACGAAACCGGTTCCGTGTATAGCATGGAAGGCGTGGTTGGCTCTGCTCTAGGGAAGGTTGACCCATGAAAGATCGCGAGAAGGAGTTGGTGAGTGTGCCCTCCGGTCCGAGATCGACGCGACCGCGGGACGCGGGGGATGCAGACCGCGCGACGGGTCGCGTGAGCGGAATCGAGCGGCGCCTGCTGGCATATATGCTCGACGCCATCGGTAACCCGCCGGTGCAGTTCGTGCTGTGGGACGGGGAGCGGTTCGAGCGCTCCAGAAGGACTCCCGTCGCGCGCGTGCACGTGCACGACCGCAGCGCGCTGTTGCGCCTGATCCTGGACCCCGAACTTTACTTCGGCGACGCCTATACGAACGGCAGTATCGAAGTCGAAGGCGACCTCGTCGGGTTCCTCGAGAGCGTCTACCGCAGCATGGCGCGGACCGGCGCGCACAGGCCGCTGCGAAAATTCCTGCTGCGATGGTTCCATCGGCCGCGTTCCACCGCGATCACGCAGGCGCGTGACAACATCTACAGCCACTATGACATCAGCAACGAGTTCTACCGCCTGTGGCTCGACGAGCGCATGGTGTACACCTGCGCCTATTTTCCCGCGCCTGAGGCGACCCTGGAGCAGGCCCAGCTTGCCAAGATGCATCATGTCTGCCGCAAGCTGCGCCTCCGCCCGGGCGAGAGCGTCGTGGAGGCGGGTTGCGGCTGGGGTTCCCTGGCGCTGTTCATGGCGCGCCACTATGGCGTGCGTGTGCGGGCCTACAATATCTCGCGCGAACAGATCGCCCATGCGCGCCATCAGGCGGAGCTGCAAGGTCTGGATTCCCGCGTGGAATTCATCGAGGACGATTATCGCAATATTGCGGGCAGCTACGATGCCTTCGTCTCGGTGGGCATGCTCGAGCATGTCGGGCAGAGATATTATCGCGCGCTCGGCGAGGTGATCGACCGCGTACTGAAGGACGACGGCCGCGGGCTCGTCCATTCGATCGGACGTATCCGGCCGGGTCAGATGAACGCTTGGATCGAGAAGCGCATCTTCCCCGGCGCCGCGCCGCCCAGCCTGGCGGAAATGATGGAAATCTTCGAGCCCGCCGGCCTGGCCGTGCTCGACGTCGAGAACCTGCGTCTGCACTATGCCCGCACGCTGGAGCACTGGCTGCGGCGTTTCGACCGCGCCGAGGCCCGCATCGAGGAAATGTTCGATGCGCGCTTCGTGCGTGCCTGGCGGCTCTATCTGGCGGGATCCATCGCCGCGTTTCTGAGCAGTGATCTGCAGCTGTTCCAGGTGGTTTTCAATCGCGGATCCAGCAACGAGGTGCCGTGGACGCGGGAGCATCTGTACCGGGACGGCACCCGGATAGGTCCGCGCCGGCAAGCGCGGAGGCGGCGGCGCGTGAGCCTGCGCCCGTCTGACGCCTGCGACGCCCTGATCATCGGCGGCGGGCCGGCCGGCTCGACCTGCGCCCGCGCGCTGCGCCGCGCCGGTCTCGATGTCCTGGTGATGGACCGGCAGGATTTCCCGCGCGACAAGGTCTGCGCCGGCTGGATCACCCCGGCGGTGGTCGATCTGCTGGATCTCGATGTGGACGAGTACCGGCGGGGACGGGTGTTCCAGCCGATTACGGCCTTTCTGACCGGGATCGACGGCGGGCCGCAGGTGGCCACGGACTACGGCCGCGTGGTCAGCTTTGGCATCCGGCGCTGCGAGTTCGATGATTACCTGCTGCGACGCTCCGGGGCGCGGCTCGCGCTCGGCGAGTCGCTCGACTCGATGCGGCGTACTAGAGTTGGCTGGGTGGTCAACGATCGTATCGAAACGCGGCTGGTGATCGGCGCGGGCGGGCATTTCTGTCCGGTCGCGCGTCACCTCGGGGCCAGGCCCGGTAGAGGGGAGATCGCCGTCGTGGCGCAGGAGATCGAGTTCGAGCTCGATGCCGAGCAGCAGCGCGCCTGCCGCATCCGGCCGCACACCCCGGAGCTGTTCTTCTGCGATGACATGAAAGGTTACGGCTGGTGTTTCCGCAAGGGGGATTTTCTCAACGTCGGCCTGGGCCGCGAGGGCGGCCATCAGCTTTCCCGGCATGTGCAGGCCTTTCGCGCGTCGCTCATCGCGCAGGGCAAGATTCCGCCCGGTACCCCGGTCGATTTTCACGGACACGCCTATCTGTTGTACTCCAGCGCGCGGCGCACGGTGATCGACGATGGTGTGCTGCTGATTGGTGATGCCGCGGGCCTGGCCTATCCGCAGAGCGGTGAGGGCATCCGCCCGGCGATCGAGTCGGCGCTGATGGCGGCACAGAGTGTATGCGCCGTGCGCGGCGATTATCGCCGTTCCAGCCTGGCGCCCTACCAGGATCGGCTGCACGCGCGCTATGGCCTGCGTGTGGCGC
Source organism: Gammaproteobacteria bacterium (assembly GCA_016716465.1). NCBI lineage: Bacteria > Pseudomonadati > Pseudomonadota > Gammaproteobacteria > Gammaproteobacteria bacterium. The sequence goes on along the minus strand of JADJWH010000001.1, from coordinate 1,214,284 downwards.
CGGCGTCGCAGGGCATGCTGTCCGGTCGCCTCAGGCAGGCGCTGGCGGGCTGGCTGCTGGGTTCGCGCTGGTTCGCGCGCCATGTCGTGCTGGACCGCTGGTTCCTGCACGCGCACGAGAAACCGCTGGTGACGCCTTCTGCGTGAGCGGGACCTGGTTCGAAATCAGGGGGAATGAACCGGGCAGGATGGAAACACCGGACATGCCGCGCCGGTGTTCTGGCGCGGCATGTCCGGTGGACGGATTCAGGCGCTCTTCTTCGCCGGTGCGAACAGATCGAAGTCGGCAACGTTGGTCTGCCACTTTCCGTTGCTCACGGTCACCTCGATGATGTCGGAATCCTCCGTTTCCTCGGGCTGGGCCGGCGGCTGTGGGGTGGCGGCGGGTCTCATCTGCATCTGTCGATGACGGCGCAGTATCTTGTCGCGCGCGGCGGCGTACACCTCCTCCGTCAGAATGCCCTGGTCGCGCAGGCGCCGGTGCTCGCGCAGCTCCGCGCCCAGCTTCTGGTCCGGCTTGCGCCGGTCGCTGCGTTGCGCCGCCTGGATATGCTGCACCAGCTCGCGGCCGAAGGCCTCGAACTCCGCGCGATTGGGGGCATTGTTGTACATCTCCAGCAGCACCGCGTCACCGCTCTGGCTGTGGAAGCGGACCAGGTTCTGCGAGCGATGTACGAACACCAGCAGGGCGATCACCGAGGCGCACAGGGTCAGCAGCGTGAACGGACTCCAGGCGTGCGTGTACCAGGGCATGCGCGAGAACATGCTGGCAAGCGTGAGAATCGCGCACAGACCGAACATGCCGCCTGAGGTGTACAGTGAGTGGCGATCGTTTTTGACGAAGAAATGCGGCGTCGAGTCGAGCAGCGCGAGGTCTACCCAGTACTGACGCGCCTTGCCGCCGAAGTTCTTGCGGTAAATTGACAGGAAGCGGCGATCGAAGATGGTATAGTGCGAGGTCTGCGCCCGCAGATAGCTCACTTGCGACAACTGGATCAGGATGGACGGGCGCGGCGTGCCGCGCTCCGCCTCGGCGGCGATCTGAATGTGATCCTCCGCGGGGTGCCTGTTTTCCGTTTCCTGGGCAAGGGTTGCGCTGTGCTCCATGATGTTCACCGCCTCCATAGATATGTTGGGTTGTGTATGCCGTCTGACGCCGTCTCCGCGGGGGCGGGGACAGGCGCATCGACCGCGCTCGGGAATGGCGACTCGACTTGGGGGTGCTGTTTATTATCAACAGCGAGCGGCAGGATTCTGTGACCGGTGCGGCAATTCGCGCCGCCGTTCTATTCGAACAGCGCCCGGCGCAGCGTGGCGGCCAGCAGGGCGGACAGGCGTTCCCGGGCGCGGTCTCCGCGCAGCCGGTTCTGGTTGATCTCCAACTCGACGCCGGTGTAGCGCGAGGCGGGGAAGCGGGCGCGCAAATGGCGGGTGAGGCCGTCGCTCGTCCCGCGGTAGGGATAGTTGCGGCGTACCGCGAGCGGGTTGCCGCCCGCGTCCCGCAAGGCGTCGCGCCAGCGCCGGCACAGGGTGGATTCCGTGCCGCGGCCGGGGTCGTACAGCAGACCGACATCCGCCCGCCGCTTCACCCCGTCCAGCGCCGGGGTGAAGCTGTGTACGGCCACGTGCACGACGCGGCGCCCCCTTGCGATCCGGGCGTCCACCCAGCGTTCGACGCGCATGCGGTGTGGTGCGTAGTAGCGCGCGATCATGCGTCGTTTCTCCTCCCGTGGCAGCGTTCGGGTGCGCATCGAGAACAGCGCGGGATGCCCGGGCGAGCGGTTGAGGTCCACCAGCAGGCGGCTGTAGGAAGCCGCGATCAGCGGCGCATGCAGTCGGCGCCCAATGGCGCGCGCGCAGGCGAGCGCGCCAGCATCATATGCCCGGTGGCTGGCGAGCAGTGCGCGACAGCCGTGGAACAAATGCAGATACTCGCGCGGTATGCGGTTGGAGGCGTGCTCGCAACTCAGCAGCAGTATCGGCGCATCAGCCATCGAACAGGGTGCCTTGGCCGAGACAGTCGCACAGGCGGCGGTAGGTGGATTTCAACTGATCCGGCGCCGGCGTGTTGCCCAGAGCGCTGGCGATGCGCCGTGCCAGGCTGCCGCGCCGAAGGTAGAGCCGGTAGGCATCCTGCCATGGCGCCGGCAGATCGGGGCGGGGCACCATCAGGGTCTCGATAAGGTGCTGCCACAGGTCGCGCGCGCGGCAGGGGCCGCGCTCCGGAAATCCGAAGGCGGCGCGGAAGTCGTCATCATCGATTACGGCCAGATCGGCGTGCCGGACGCTCTGCAGGAAGAGTCGCTGCAGTGACCCGCTGTCCCATTTCTGCAAGTGCCGCAGACCGCACCAGTGTTCATCCGTCAGGGCGCGCACGACTTCGACGACGAGCGCCGCCACGGCGATATCGGCAGCCGGACATTCCTGGGTATCGAGCACACGGATTTCGACGGTATTGCGCTCGAAACGGGCGATGGCCCCGCGCGCGTTGATCCACTCGTGCCGGAGGATGCCCGCGGGATCGAGCGGCGTCATGTCCCGGTAGATGCGCTGCAGGATCTCCGTTTCATAGGCCTGGCGCGAATATGCCGGTTCCGGGATGATGCGGCCGCTCACCGAGGGTACGCGCCGGCAGTTGTCCCGGTAGACTTCCAGTCGGTTGTCGAGCAGGCCGGTGAGGCGGCTGTCCATGACGGGGGAGCTGGCGGCGAGCGCCGGCATCAGCGGCATGGTCACGCGCACGGCCGCGTGCAGGCGCGCGAATTCGTCGTCGTCCGCGAACGGAAGATTGATGTGCATGCTTTGCAGGTTTGACCAGCCATGCCCTTGGCAGCCGAAGATGCGGTCGAAGGTCCGGTAGATCATGCTGTCGTCGTGCGGCCACAGCCGTGTCTCGCGCTCCGGGTCCATCCAGGGGTGCATCGCCGTCGGCATCAGGCGTCCGCCGAGCGGGGTGAGCAGGGCGTTGAGGCGGGTGATGTCGCTCTGGAAGGCCTGGTGCAGCCCGGTCAGTGCGCGGACCGGGCCGTTGGTCTTCATCTCGATGACGTGCAGGGCGAGTTCGTTCGACCAGGCGAGCGCGCCGGTCTCCACCTCGTTGACGATTCCGCCGGCGAGGGACTGGATGGCGCGGTCCGCCGCCGGCAGCACGGACAGGCTGTCACCGTCGACGATCATGTACTCCAGCTCGATGCCGTAGGCCTCGAACAGGCCGAGATCCGGCGTTTCCTCACCGCGGCTTGCGCTCACCCTTTCTTTCCTCGATGCGGGCCAGCATGCCGCGCATGATTCTGGTGTAAAGGTCGAGCTGGATGATGCCATCCTCCAGGCCGGAATCGATGTTCGGGTTGTCGTTGATCTCGATCACGAAGACCTTCGAGTCGATCTCCTTGACGTCGACGCCGTAGAGCCCGTCGCCAATCAGATTGGCCGCCTTGAGGGCGGTCGAAACGATGTTGCGCGGCACCTGCTCGATCGGAATGGCCTCGGTACGGCCCTCGCGCGGTTTGCCGGCGTTGTTGTGGTCGATGATCTGCCAGTGGCCGTGCGCCATGTAGTACTTGCAGGCGTAGAGCGGCTCGCGATTGAACACGCCGATGCGCCAGTCGAACGGCGTGGGCATGAACTCCTGCGCGATGATCAGGTCCGATTTCTCCAGCATGCGCGTCGCCTCGGTGATGAACTCGGCCTTGCTGCCGACCTTGATCACGCCCTGCGAGAAGGCGCTGTCCGGCTGCTTGAGGATGCACGGCATGGCGATGGTCCCGGCCACGGCCTGCATGTTGCCGCGATTGACGATGCTGGTATTGGGCGTCGGGATCTTGTGGCGCGACATCAGCTCGGCCAGATACACCTTGTTGGTACACTTGAGGATCGAGGCGGGGTCGTCAATTACCACCAGGCCCTCCGCGGTCGCGCGGCGTGCGAAGCGGTAGGTGTGGTGGTTCACGCCGGTGGTCTCGCGGATGAACAGGGCGTCGAATTCGGCGATCCGGCCGTAATCGTTCTTGGTGATCATCTCCACGTCGAAGTCGAGCTGCTGCGCCGCCTTGATGAATTTCTTCAGCGCCTTGGCGTCGGACGGCGGCTGCGCCTCGGCGGGATTGTGGAGTATGGCGAGGTCGTAGCGCATGACCTGCTGCGTGCGCCGGCGCAGGCCCTTGCCGGCGAAATGCTCGCTCGCGGTCTGCAGCAGGAACGGCTTGTGGTCGTCCGGGATATCGTTGCCGGCGATCGGGCCGATGCTCTGCAGTTGCCAGGTGCGGTTGTGGATGAAGCGCGCGCGCAGTAACGGGGCCGGAAACAGGTTGAACAGCGTCAGGCTGAGGCGCTCGTAGCGCTTGGCGAAGTTGCGCCCGAAGTAGATGCTGAGCTCGTACTCCTCCGACTTGATCGGCGCCAGCGTGCGCTGGATCAGCTCGAACAGATCGTCGGACACGAAACGCGTCATGGTCTGCGATTTCATGTCCTGGATCGTGTTCACGTTCGGCAGCGGCTTGTGGCCACGGGCCTCGGCGAGCAGTGATACGTAGTAGCCCACGCTCTGGTAGCGGTATGAACGGCATAGATTGAAGATCTTCAGGCCGCGCAGGTCGCTGAAGCGCGGATCGGACAGGTAGGTCTTGGCGGCGATGACCTCGGCGCCGTGGATATTCAGCGGCCAGTCTTCCGGATTGTTAACGACTATGAATATCGACATGACGGGGCGGCAACGGTTTTTCGCGCGGCTCAATGATCAACAGGTTGGCGTCGTGGGTCAGCACGCCGAGCAGGATCGCGCCCAGCACGCGATCGATGCTGATTTCGTAGATCTGGCCTGGCGCGAGCGGATTGGGGTGCAGGGGATCCATGATCAACACCGAGCGCGTCTCGGCCGCGTAGCCGGCCAGGATCACGAAATGACCGCTCGGTATACCTCGCACATCGTCGTAAAGCGGTCCATGCTCGCGTGTGGAGTGGTAAAGATACGTCGCGCTCAGTCCGGTCAGGATGGGGATGCCGCGCTTGAGGTAGCGCCGGATCAACGCACTGGTGAGGTCCTCGAAGCGCAAGGTTCCGCCCAGCTCGATGTAATCCATGTAAGCATCGGTCGCGATCTTGAACCGCGACGAGTTCTTGAACACCAGTTGCCGGCTCAGGCGGTCGCGCAGGTCGCTGTCCTGTTCCCCAAACCACGAGGGATCGAACATTTCCAGGTTGTAGGTGAAGATCTTGGTGCGATAGCCGCGTCGCAGCGCGTGACAGGCGAGAAACACCGCCAGCGTGCCGCCGTCGCGCAGGGTGGGGATCTCGCCGATCAGTCGGTCGAGCGCGATTTCGTCGTTGAAATAGCTGTAGACCGCATGCAGGCAGGTCGGGCCGCAGGTCGTCTCGTCGGGCTGCGGCAGGATGTCGAGATTGAGACGATGCTCCATCGCGCGATGATACTATCTTGCCGGCGCGCATCCAATCGCCAGCGAGTCTGCGCCCCGCGCGGCGGAGCGTATGGGGTCCGGGGCTGAAATCATGACGCTAGTCGGAGGGAACTTCCCCGGCGCCGTCTTCGCGCGCAGCTCCTTCCGCGTCGCCGCCCTCGCGGGGGCTGTTCTCCGCGCCCGCGGCCTGTTCCCTCTGCGTGTAGATATTGTCAATGCAGCGATCGATGAAGGCGTCGACGCGGTCCTCCTCGATCTTCTGTTCCACCGCGCGCTGCAGGCATTGCTCGATGGAGGCGATGTCGCGATCCTCCGCCACGTCGTTCATGTCCTGCGCCACGGCGGGCGTGAGCGCGCAGGCGCACGGCAGCAGGAGCCCTGCAAACAGGCAGTGGATGCGTCGTGTCATCGCTCAGTGTCCGCGGTCATCACGGGCGGGGCGGGGCGCCGTCCGGGACCGGTCCGCATGGCGCGATTATAGCGTAATCGCCGCGCCCGGAAAGGGCCGGGTCACAAGCGGCGGCGGTGGCGACGCAGCGTCCGGCGCAACAGCGTGCGCTGGCGCGTCCACGGATCGCCCCAGGCCAGATCCCGGCGCATCAGCGCGCGGCACAGACGCAGCAGACCGGCCACGTCGCGGGTGCTGACGAACTCCGGCGCCGGACCGTGCGGCGCCGGACAATCCGGGCCGCCCTCGAAGCCCTGGTTGTGATAATTGCCGAGCGGGACCGAGATGCCGATGGCGGGGAATCCCCAGGCGGTCGCGGCGGTCGCCTCGCAGGCACCGCCGTCCATGACGCGGCGCTGATGCCGGCCGGGCAGGGCGCGGGTCGCCACGTCGCTCAGCACCTTCAGGCCGTCGGGTTGAAACACGGTGCGACGGTCGCCGAGTCGCACCACCGGCCCCTTGCCGATTTCGGCGCCCGGCAGGGTGCGCGAGGCCTCGAGGCTGACGACGACGTGGGGGCGGCTGGCGCGGCCCAGCCAGCCGAGTTCGAAATGGGCGACCGCGCCGACGAAGCCGACCTCCTCGGCGCGCGTCAGCAGTCCGAGAAAGGGCGGGCGGGCGCGGGGCGCGCGCCACAGGCGGCGCGCCGTTTCCATGATGGCGAACACGCCGACCAGATCGTCCGCCGCCGGGCAGTACACATGATCGCCCCGCATCCAGACCGGGGCGCGGAATTCGAACCCGCCGTAGAGGGAGCGCGCGCCGCGACCGCGCAATGCCTGCGCCTGCTCCGGCGTCAGTCGGATCTCGGCGGTGTCGATGGCCCAGCCGCCCGGGTTGATGCGCACGCGCGCGAAGACGCCGCTGCCGACGACACCATCCGGACCCACCAGGCGCGCGCGGGCGCCCGCGACATGCTTCACCGGCGAGCCCCCGTACCAGCGCACCGCCAGACGGTCGCGCGCCAGCCAGCGTACGCCGTGAAACCCGGGATGATCCATATGGGCGATGAACATGCGCACGGGTTGACGTGCACGCTCACGCAGCAATGCGGCGTAATCGCGCCGGGACTCCGCCCCCACCACCAGGTTGCCGTGCGGATCAGCGAAGAACGGCACATGGTGGCGCTGGAGATAACGGCTCACATGATCGATGACATGGGTCTCGCGAAACGGCGCCGTCGGTTGTTCCAGCAGTTCGATCAGGCGCCGCGTCACGGCCGGCGACAGGGCGGGCAGGGGCGATGTGCGCATGGGAGTCCTTTATCGGTTAGAATCCGGTCTATGTCGATCTCGATGCACCTATCATACTGCACTCGCGGTTGTGGCGGCGCGCGGGAGAGCAGGCCGTGAACGACGAAACTCGGGAGGACATGGAGGACATCGCGGCGGAGGTGGCGCGCTTTCGTGCCGGGTTCCGCTCCGTCATGCTCGCCACCGTCGACGCGGACGGGACGCCGGAGGCGAGCTACGCCCCCTATGTCGCCGGCGCAAATGGAAGTTTTTATCTGTTCGTGAGCGGGCTCGCGCGCCATACCCGCAATCTGGGGCGAAGCGGCAAGGCCGCCGTGCTGTTCCTGCAGGAAGAGGCCGCCGCCGCCAATCCCTTTGCCCGTGTACGCCTGAGCTATGCGTGTACCGTGGCCGCCGTCGTGCCCGCCACGGAGGAGTGGGGAGAGATCATGGAGCGTTTCGAGCACGAGTTCGGCGACATCGTCCCGGTACTGCGCGCACTGCCCGATTTCCGCCTGTTTCGCCTGGCACCGGATTCCGGGCGTTATGTGCGCGGCTTCGGGCGGGCCTACGACCTGTCGGGCGCCGGCCCGGTGCCGGTTCGGCCGGACAAACCGCCGTCCGGCGGCGCGGGTTGAGGCATCCAGCGTCCGCTGTCATGAAAGGTTCACGTGGATGACATCCCGGCGACACGCCCGCCGGCTAATCTTGCCGACGTGACGGGGCCGATACGGCTGGAGCGAGGTGAACCATGCAGATCTACGTTAAGGAATGGCCGAACCGCGCCGCGACCTTGTACTCCGACACGGGTGAGGAACTCTGGACCTTCGCCAGCATCGAATCCGCCCTGGCGCGTTGCCTGGATGTGACCGCCGCCCTGGGGGAACTGCCCGATCGCGGTGACATCGGTACCTTGCGCGCCCTGTTCGACGCCCGCTCCGCCGCCTGACCGGATACCGCCAGCGGCGGGGTCCGTCGCACCTCATTCCGCTCGGGCGGGGAGTTTGCTATCCTCCCGCACATGATTCCGCTTCCCGGCCCAATGCCGCCGCTTGCCATCCCCCTCGCGCGCAGGATGAACCCGGTGCATTTCCATGACTGATCATTACGACGTAATCGTGATCGGGAGCGGACCCGGCGGAGAGGGCGCTGCGATGAAGGTCGCCAAGGAAGGGAAGCGGGTGGCGATAATCGACGCCCTTCCCGAGGTCGGCGGCAACTGCACCCATCGTGCGACCATTCCCAGCAAGGCCCTGCGCCAGGGCGTGCAGCAACTGATGGACAGCGGCCGTCACAGCGGCACCCGCTACCCGGACCTCCTGCAGGCGGCGCGCGGCGTCATCGAGAAGCAGGTGAGCATGCGGCGCGGGTTCTACAGCCGCAACCATGTCGATGTCGTCCACGGGCGCGCCGCCTTTGTGGATGACCACACCGTTGAGGTCTCGAAGCCGAACGAGGGCCGGAAGCGTCTGGGGGCGGACGCCTTCGTCATCGCCACCGGATCCCGGCCCTACCGTCCCCCCGACGTCGATTTCAGTCATCCCCGCATCCTCGACAGCGATACCGTGCTCGAACTCATGGACAGCCCGCGCTCGATCACCATCTATGGCGCGGGGGTGATCGGCTGCGAGTACGCCTCGATCTTCCGCAACCTGGGTATCAAGGTGAACCTCATCAACACGCGCGGCCAGCTCTTGTCCTTTCTCGACGACGAGATCATCGACGCCCTGAGCTATCACCTGCGGGAACAGGGTGTGCTGATTCGCCACAACGAGGAATATGAAAAGGTCGAGGCCGACGCGGAAGGGGTGACGCTCCACCTGAAGTCACAGAAACAGATCCGCACCGATTATCTGCTGTGGGCGCAGGGGCGCACCGGCAACTCGGACGGGCTCGGGCTGGAAGCCATCGGCGTCGAGCTCAATCGCCGCGGCTCCATCGTCGTCAATACCAGCTACCAGTCGACGCGCGGGCATATCTACGCCGCGGGCGACATCATCGGTTATCCCAATCTCGCGAGCGCCGCCTACGACCAGGGGCGCTTTGCCGCCACCCATCTGGTGGAGGGCAGCTGCTCGGTCTATCTGGCCGAGAACATCCCGACCGGGATCTACACCCTGCCCGAGATCAGCTCCATCGGCAAGACCGAGCGCGAGCTCACCGCCGAGAAGATCCCGTACGAAGTGGGGCACTCGCTGTTCCGACATCTCGCGCGCGCGCAGATCTCCGGCAAGACCACCGGCATGCTCAAGATCCTGTTCCATCGCGACACGCTGAGGATCCTCGGCATCCATTGCTTCGGCGATCAGGCTTCGGAGATTATCCACATCGGTCAGGCCATCCTCGCGCAGCAGGGCGAGGCCAATTCACTGATGTACTTCATCAACACCACGTTCAACTATCCGACCATGGCGGAGGCCTACCGCGTGGCGGCGCTCAACGGTCTCAACCGCGTCTCCTGAGCGGCGGGTGTACCGGCGCCCCGGCGGGGCGTACAATGGGTGATATTGTGGTTCCGGACTGACCGGCGAAGAAGGACCCGATGAAGGATCTGCTCAGACTGCTCGTATACGGCGGCGGCGCCGCCCTGGTGATCGGCCTGCTCTCGCTCCTGGCGACGAATCAGTTGGTATCGCCGGACATACTCGTCGCCCTCTCCGTGCTGCTGGTGATCGTGCTGCCGGTCATCCTCGGCGTCGTCCTGGGACGGCGGGAGCGGATGCAGCGCGAAAAATCCCCCGAATAATCTCCCACCGCCGCACCCGGACGCCGGGCTGATGCTTCAGCGGCCGGCCGCCGCCGCCGATATTAGCCGTAGCGATCAGCCAAACTCAGGTGGAATGCGTATGAAACGCGAGTCCCGCGAACTCGGGCGGAGCCGGATCGGCGTGGCCGCGCTGTGCCTGCTTGCATTGGCCTTGTGGACGGGGCCGGCGCCGGTTTATGCCGATGTCTACAAGTGCGTCGACCACGAGGGCCGGGTCTCCTTCCAGGAAACGACCTGTGACGGAATGGCGCCCGGCAACGAGACCGCCGCCCGGCTCGACAATGCCTGGCCCGCCTCTGGCAAGCATCTCTTCTGGGAGGCCAAATCCCCGGCCAGCGGCAAGATCTATCTGCTCGGCTCCCTGCATTTCGGCGCGCCCTGGATCTATCCGCTGCCGGCGGTGATCGGCGATGCGCTGGCGACGGCGGATGCGCTCGTCGTGGAGGCCGACCTCACCCGGACCCCGCCCGCGGATCTTGCCGCGCGCCTGCAGGCGGCCGGGACCTATGCGGAGAACAGCCCCGGCCTCAAAGGGGCGCTGGAACCGACCGAATGGGCGGCGCTGAGCAATGTGAGTCGTACCTTCGGCTTGCCTATCGCCCTGGTCGAGCGTCAGAAACCCTGGCTCGCCTCGCTGACGCTGACTTCAGCGGTCCTGCAGAAGCTGGGCTACAGCGCCGCCTATGGGGTCGACATGCAGCTCATGCGCGAGGCGGCGCCGCGGATGCCGATCGTCGAACTCGAGTCGGCCGACTATCAATTCGACCTGCTGAGCGGACTGGAGCCGAAGGACCAGGTCGCGATGCTGATGCAGACCCTGCATGAGATCGACGATGCCGGGCGCCATTTCGGCGATATGCTCGACGCCTGGCTGAACGGCAACGTCGAGAAGCTGGACCGCGTGATGTTCGAGGCGTTTGACCGCATGGTGCGCGGCGACGTGATCTATCGTCGCCTGATCCTGGAGCGGAACGAACGGATGACGGACGCCATCGCCAGGCTTTCGCGCGAGCATGGCGTCCTGTTCGTGGTGGTCGGGGCCGGTCATATGGTCGGGGAGAACGGCATCGTCGAACGCCTGAAGTCCGCCGGATACTACGTCGAGCAACTCTGAGCCGCGCCACCCGTCCCGCCGGGACACAATCATCCGCTTTTGCCTCGCCAGCGGCCCGCGCCCTCGGGTATAATGGCCCCTCGCCCGGAAACCCGATACTTTGAACAAGCCTGGGAAAACCATCATGAGCCAGACTCCGTCCAGCGCGCACAGCTTCGCCCTCGGCTTTTATGCCGGCAACCGCAAGACCGGTTCGGTCAGCGTGATCCGCCGTGAAAACGGCCGGACCCGAGTCGATGCGCTCGCCGTCGAGCCCGAGACGGGGCTCGCCCCCGAACTCAAGCCGATCTTCGTCGGCCTCAGCGAGGACCGCCGCGTCATCCTGCTGGATCCGAAGAGCAAGCAGATCAGCCTGCGCGCCGGTTTCGCCGCCGACGCATTTCCCGCGCACATCTATTCCGATCCGAACTCGAATCGCGACTGGTTCATGAACGACGGCGACAAGGAGACCGGCAACGACCGCCTCAACTGCGGCGACCAGGGCTCCTCGGTGACGGTGGTGGAAAAGACCGCGAGCGCGCAGGCGAAATTCCTTAAGACCGTCTGCGTCGGCCGCGGCCATCATCAGGCCGCTTTCACCTGGCCGTCGGCGCAGGCGCCGGGCGTGCCTCATCGCGCCTATATCAGCAGCCTGAAGGACGGCACGCTGTCCGCCATCGGCAACGATCCGAACGATCCGACGACCTATCTACAGGTCGTTGCCACGATCAATCTGTGCGAGACCGACAGGGAAGAGAGGCATGACGGCGCCGACGGTGCCCAACAACGCCTTCCCGCACGGCCTGGCCTATTCGCCGCTCACCGGCAAGCTCTACAACCTCAACAACGGCTACGGCAACGTGGCGGTGATCGATCCCGTCAGCAATCAGATCGAGACACGCTTCCCGTTCAAGGGCCACAGCAACCTGTTCATGGTCCCGGGCGGGCGCTACATCATCGGGCGCGGCGCCGACCGCAAGTCGGATCCGAATCACGTGGTCGCCAAGCTGACCGTGCTCGACGTTACCGACAACCGTATCGTCGACAAGCTCGATCTGCCCGACATCTACATCAGCAAGTACTATTTCAATCCCGAGGGCACCAAGCTGTATCTGACCACCTCCAGCTCGGGCAGTCCCGAGCAGCAGGCGAATATCAAGGCCGATGCGCTGCTGGTGCTTGATCTGACCACGCTGCCGAAACTCAGGCTGGCGCGCGAGCTGCGCCTCGGCACCTCGTCGGGCTCGCTCGACTTCCTGCGGGTGAACGGTTCGGCCGCGCTGGTGTTCTCCTCCCACGCCGAGGACGGGACGGTGGCGGTCATTGATGCCGCGCGCGACGAAAAGATCGAGACCATCGCCGTCCCCGGCAGCATGAGCCATTCGCGGGTGTGGGTAATCTGACACCCGGGGACGGATGTTAAATCCGTCCCCATTCATTATTGGCGGGACAGGTTCGCACTTTCCCCCAATGTCTGCAGGAAGCCCTGAAGAATTCCCTGTTTGTCGTCCCCGCGCATGCAGGCCTGATGATGGACCGGATCTTCCCTGGATATAGTGAACAGATTTCGTGGCGAAAATGTTCGCGGGAAGGATCCATGCCAGTCCCCGCTCTGCTGATACCTCGTTTATCCCCGCCGCATCCCGATCAGCAGGCGCCGATCGCGTTTGTTCGGCCGCCGCTGCGGCGCCGGCGCGCTGCCGGCGGCGAGGCGGCGCTGACTGGCGGCCAGTGCGCGCCGCGTGATGCTGTCCTCCGTCTCCCGGTACAGGCGCTGCGCCTCCGGCGCCGGTCCGCGCCGCTCGCTCAGTTCGAGCACCGTGACCGTGTATTCGACCTCCTCGCGGGTGATATCGAGCGTGTCACCCGGACGCAACATGCGCGACGGTTTGGCGCGCTGGCCATTGACATGCACCTTGCCGCCGCTGACGGCCGTGCTCGCGGTTGCGCGCGTCTTGAAAAAGCGGGCAGCCCATAACCATTTGTCGATACGCACGGGTTCGGCGGTTTCTTCCACGGCAGCGGGTTCTCTCGGACTGACCGGTACAATGTAGCATGCGCGGGCAATCGCGTTACAATAGCCCGCGAATAGGAGGCGGGGTGCGCGATGGCCGACATTCTTCCCTTCAGGAAGCCGGACCTGAAACAGAAGGCAAAGGGCAGGACCCTGTGCGCCAACGGTCTGCACAAGTGGCGCATCGTGCAGGAGAAGCAATTCGACGTCCGCCAGGGCCGCCTCGTCACCGTGTACCGCTGCAGCCGCTGCAGCGCCGAAAAGACGGAGGCGCGCTAACCGGCGCCGAAAACCCGTCGTCGGGGACAGATTTATTTATTGCATTTATTGCGCGCAGCCGGGGTTAAATAAATCTGTCCCCAGCGTTTAAAAACCGTCGTTTAACGGAGGCAAGGACCAGAGCCATGATGAGTGTCGACTCCCTGAACCAGCGTTTCTCTTCCGGGCGTGAGCTCGGTTTTCGTGATGTAAACGGATTGATCGTCATCGACATCGACACCCCGCTGGCCAGTGCAGCGTTGTGCCTGCAGGGCGCGCACCTGATGATGTGGCGGCCGAAGGCGCAGGCGGAGCCCGTGGTGTGGCTGTCGAAGCTGGCGAAGCTCGCCCCCGGGAAGTCGATCCGTGGCGGGATGCCGGTGTGCTGGCCGTGGTTCGGCCCGCACGTGAGCGATGCCGGACTGCCGGCACATGGCTTCGCCCGCACCGTGCCGTGGGCGCTGACTGAGGCCCGCATTTCCGCCGACGGCGCGGTCGAACTTGCGCTTGCGCTCGCCGGCAGTGAGCAGACCCGGGCTCTGTGGCCGCACCGTGCGCGCGCCGAGCTGAGGGTTTCCATCGGTGAGACGCTGAAGGCGGAGCTCGCCACGATCAATGAGGGCGATCAGTCCATCATCATCAGCGAGGCGCTGCATACCTACTTCCATATCGGTGACATCGGCGCGGTGCGCGTGCTTGGCCTCGAGGGTTGTGCCTATCTCGACAAGGTGGACGGCGGCGCGCGCAAGCGCCAGGAGGATGCCATCGACTTCACCGGCGAGACCGATCGCATTTATCTGGACACCGCCGCCGAGTGCATCATCGAAGACGCGCGCCTGCGCCGGCGCATCCGCATCGTCAAGACCGGCAGCCGCTCGACCGTGGTGTGGACACCATGGACCGAGAAGGCGGACAAGATGGGCGACTTCGGCCCCGAGGGCTGGCGCGGCATGGTCTGCGTTGAGAGTGCGAACGCCGCAGAGAATGTCGTGACGGTCAAGCCCGGCGAACGCCGCACGCTGGCGGTGGAGTACCGCGCGGAAAGCTCGTGATGCGCGC